>CAZNRY010000040.1:0-24718 GCA_964575675.1 uncultured bacterium | reverse complement strand
GCAAGCCGGGCCGGATGGGTGTTGGAGGACCTCGTGCGAGTTGGCGGATGGCGTATTCGCCGTCGATTCGTGGCGCGGGATGAAGGCCCCGGACATGACGGCCTCGGTGACCAATCCGTTCCTGAATGTCTTCCCGCGGACCCCGCTGCCCCGGATCTTCGAGACGAGGGGAGACATCGAGATCCTCTCGCTCGTGGGGCGGGAACTCGCCGGACTCACCGGAGACAGCCGGTTCATCGACTGCTGGCGCTTCGTGGAAGACCAGAGGGCCGACGTCTACCTCCAGCGAATCCTCGACGCATCCGCGAATGCCCGCGGGTATCGCATCCTGGAGGTCGAAGAGAAGGCGAAACGCGGTGTCCCGGCGATCATGATGGGACGGACGAACCCCAAGATCGTGGGATACGAACAGATCACCGACTCGCGTCCGTGGTTCACGAAGACGGGCAGGTTGGAGTTCTACCGCGATGAGGACGAATTCATCGAGGCGGGAGAAAACCTCCCCGTCCACCGGGAGCCGATCGACTCGACCTTCTACGAGCCGAATGTCATCGTGGCGCCCCCTCACGAGGCGATCCGAGCCGCGGGACCGGAAGCCTACGGCGTCGCGGCGGATGATCTCTCTTGCGAGGTGCGCCAAGGGCGCAATGTCGTGAAGAGCTGGGAGGAGACGAAGAAATCGGTGCATCCGCTCGCGAAGGACGGGTATCGGTTCATCTTCCACACCCCGAAGTACCGCCACGGCTCGCACACCCTTCCGATCGACACCGACATGATCGCCTTTCTCTTCGGTCCCTTCGGAGACATCTACCGGCGGGACAAGAGAATGCCGTTTGTCTCCGAAGGGTACGTGGACATCAATCCGGAGGACGCCAAAGGACTCGGTGTCGAGGATGGGGACTATGTCTGGGTCGATTCCGATCCGAGCGATCGACCCTTCCGGGGTTGGCAGAAGAATCAGAGAGACTACAAGTTCGCCCGGTTGATCTGCCGCGCCCGCTACTACCCGGGGACGCCGCGCGGTGTCACGAGGATGTGGTTCAACATGTACGGGGCCACGCCGGGGTCCGTGGAGGGGAGCGAGACACGGCCGGACGGACTCGCGCAGAACCCCCGATCCGGCTACATCGCCTTGTTCCGATCCGGGTCCCATCAGTCGGCCACGAGGGGCTGGCTGAAGCCGACCTTGATGACTGATTCGCTCGTCCGGAAGGACATCTTCGGGCAGACGATCAACAAGGGATTTCTTCCGGACGTCCACTGCCCGACGGGCGCTCCCCGGGAATCGATCGTCAAGATCACGAAGGCCGAACCGGGAGGCAACGAGGCGGTCGGCCTGTGGCGCCCCGCCGCGCTTGGCTTCCGCCCCCGCTACGAGAACAACGCCATGAAGACGTTTCTGGCCGGCGCCTTCATGGAGGGAGAAGACGAGAAGGGAGGAGGGGAGTAATGGCACTCGTTCAGAACTGGCAGATCGGCCGCGAGATGTCCTACTGGTATCCCGACAACCGGCCTCGAAAGCAGTTCGCGGCCATCTTCGACACAAACAAGTGCATCGCCTGCCAGACCTGCACCCTCGCCTGCAAGACGACATGGACATCCGGCCAGGGGCAGGAATACATGCTCTGGAACAACGTGGAATCGAAGCCCTACGGCTTCTATCCCCTCGGCTGGGATGTCAAGCTCCTCGAAAAACTCGGCGGGCAGAAGTGGGCGGGCCGGCGGTACGAAGGGCGCACCATCTTCGAGGCAGCGGAGGCGGGGGAGCGGGTCTTGGGTTGGCGGCCGGATGACATCGACTATGCCTATCCCAATGTGGGCGAGGACGATTCCGCGGGAATCGATCTCGAGAGGGGGGCGTTCATGGAACTCCCCCACACGAAGTGGTTCTTCTACCTTGCCCGGATCTGCAATCACTGCACCTACCCCGCATGCCTCGGATCGTGTCCGCGCGCATCCATCTACAAACGGCAGGAGGACGGGATCGTCCTCATTGATCAGGGGCGTTGCCGCGGCTACCAGGAGTGCGTCAAGGCCTGTCCGTACAAGAAGACCTTCTTCAATCCGATGACCGGATCCTCCGAGAAGTGTATCGCCTGCTACCCGAAGATCGAGATGGGCGAGCAGCCCCAGTGCTTCGTCAACTGCATCGGGAAGATCCGGCATGCCGGCTTCATCTCCCGGCCGGAAGACGCCCGGCCGGACAACCCGATCGACTACCTCGTCCATGTCCGGAAGGTGGCCCTGCCTCTCTATCCGCAGTGGGGTCTCGAGCCGAATGTCTACTACATCCCGCCGGTCCACGTGCCGCGCAAGTTCTTGAGGATGATGTTCGGTCAGGGGGTGGATCAGGCCGTCGAAACCTATCGGGGCAGCGCCGATGACCCGGACCTGGCGGGCATCCTCTCCCTGTTCGGCTGCTCGCCGCGGGTCATGCCGCGGTGGAAGCGGCAGGGCGATTCGGTCCTCGGACTGACCGAGGCGGGAGAGGAGATCATCCGCGTTCCCTTGAGGGAACCGCTCTACATCCGCCAGGCATTCGATTCCGCCGAGGGTGTGACACGGACGAACGTGCCGTGAGAAAGGGCCAAATGCGCGCGCGATCGGATTTCCCGAGCTGGAGGATAGGTCCTGCGGGACGCGGGATGGCGGTCCTCTTGCTTGTCTTGCTGGCGTCCTGCGGGAAGGGGCCCGGGAATGTAGCGCCCGAGGTGATCGCTGTTCATGCGGTGCACCTTCCGCAGGATTCGAGTGATCCCGCCTGGCGAGATGCTCCCGTTCACTCGGCCCCCCTGCTCCTGCAGGACATCGTCGAGCCGCGCCTGCTCCAGCCGTCCACGGCGCTGGTGGAAGTCCAGGCGATGACGGATGGGGCGCGGGTAGTTTTCCGTCTGAGCTGGGTCGATTCGACGAAGAGCGATCTGCCCGCAGCCGGGCGGTTCAGCGATGCCTGCGCGATCCAGATTCCAGCCGAGGGCGGCCCGAACCTCCCCGCTCCTCAGATGGGAGAGACCGGCCGCTTGGTCGAGATCGCCTACTGGTCCGCCTCGCGACAAGCGATGGCGGATGGACGGCCTCAAGACATCCACGCGATCTACCCGAGGGCCAAGGTCGATCATTATCCGTACGAGGCGGGGTCCCTCGTCCCTGGGTCGGCGGAACAGCGCGCGATGGCCCTGCGATACGCGCCGGCCCGCGCGGTGGGGAACCCCGTATCCGGCCCGATTGAGAATCCGGTGCAGGATCTCTTCGCTGCGGGCCCGGGATCCCTGACCGCCGCCGATCAGACGAAATCGAACGGCAAGGGGAGGTACGGCATCCGCCGGTGGGAGGTGCTCCTGTCACGCCCCCTTCCCGCGTACCTTGGGCCGGGCGGGCGCGGCCAGATTGCGTTCGCTGTGTGGGAAGGAGGGCGCGAGGAGGCCGGATCTCGGAAAATGCGGACCGGCTGGGTACCCCTTTCGATCGAGAGGAACCCATGATGGGCGGATCGAGGGAGATCGGCGAGATGCTTCGGGCGGCCGCGACCTGGCGCTTCATTGGTCTCCTTCTCGAACGGCCGCGCGGATCCTGGCTCGCGGAGATTCGGTCGCTTTCCCAGGAGGCGGGGGCGCCCGCCCTCGCCGGGCTCGCAGAGTCGGCCGGCGATGCGAGCGAGGGGATCTACCTTCGCATCCTAGGGCCGGGAGGGACCGTCTCGCCGCGCGAGATCGCTTACCGAGCGGACGATCCGGGAGCGGTCCTCGCGAGTCTGTCGGAATTCTACCAGGCCTTCGCCTTCCGGCCCGCGGCAGAGGATCCGCCCGATCATTTGGCGGTTGAGGTGGGCTTTCTCGGCTACCTCCATTTGAAGAGAGCCTATGCACAGCTCTCTGGCGACCCGGATGGAATCGCGGTCACCGACCGGGCCATCACGCGACTCGAGCGGGAACATCTCCGCAATATCGCCATGCCGTTTGTCCCCAAGTTGGCGGAAGCGTGCGCGCCATCCTATCTCGTGGGGGCCGCTCGGTTCTTGCATGCGCGCATCGGTGACGCTCCGGAGCGATCCCTGCAAAGGCGCCGGCATGCCGATGACGGAGCTCTCGAATGCGGACTCGGCCCCGCGGATGCTCCTCCTGTGTGCGGGGGATGCGATCTCCTCGATCTGACGCAGGAGGGCGGGGAGGCTGGCAGGGCGGATGATTGACCGGCGGCGGGCGAATGTCCGCGTCCCGGGCAGGGTGTGCGGAGAGGGCCGCGCGGATCGCCGGCACGTTTTCTGGAGGTGGTTCGAATGATCTCCCGCAGCGCGGAGTACGCCATCCGCTCAATGGTCTATCTTGCATCCACCGCCGACCGTTTGGTCCTGAACCGGGAGATCGCCGCGTCGTCGGGGCTCCCGCCGCAGTTTCTGACGAAGCTGCTCGCGACGCTCACGCGCGAGGGTCTCCTGATCAGCCAGCGGGGCAAGACCGGTGGGTTTCGCTTGGCAAGGCCGCCTGAGGAGATCACTCTGTTCGAGATCGTTAGTCTCTTCGACCCCCGGACGGTCCGCCCCCGGTGCATCCTGGGCCGCCCCGAGTGCAGCGAGACGAAGTCATGCTCGATCCACGCGCTTTGGGCTCCGCTTCAAGAGAGTTTCCGGAAGGACTTTGCTCGAACGGTGCTTGCCGACCTGATCGCGTCCTCCAGAGGAAAGAGGCGGCCCGCCGCGCGCGCGAGGATCCGCGCGCGCGGCCGGCGCAAGGGCTGACCCCGACCTGTCTCCCCGCGTTGGGAGGCATGGGATCGCGTTCTCCGTTCCCGCTCCGAACTCACTCCGCGCTATCTGATGCGCAGGATTTTCGTCCTCCAGTGGTCCCCGCATGCGCGAGCCTCGAGAAGGTAGGCGCCGCTCGCGACCTCGCGCCCGCCATCGTCCCTTCCATCCCAGACGAGTGTATGTTTTCCCGCGGGGAGGGGACCGTTGATCATCCCTCGAACGCGACGCCCGGAGTTGTCGTAGATCCAGAGAGTCGTCCAGCCCGCGCGGGGCAAGGCCAACTCGAGCGGCAAGGCGTCACGGAACGGATTTTGACCGATCACGGTCAATGAAGCCGTCAGGGGGATCTGCGGGGTCTCGGGCGTCGACGCCGGGTCGTAGACCTGAACCTCGCCCGAATCGGTGTGCGATACTGATCCGTCGACGAACGAGGTGGCTGTCACCCCGACGGTGTCGATGTCACCGTCGACCGCGCCCCCGGCGATCATGACGTCGAGGCCGAAGGTGTCCGAGGCTCCCGCGGCAAGGGCCATGAAGGTCGGATTGGGGCTCAAGACCCATCCCTTCGTGTCCATGGCCGTCAGGGCGTAGGAATCGGACGCATTGCCGGTGTTCGTAACCTGGAACGAGAGGGTCACCGTATCGCCCGGCGCGCCTGCGTCATCATTCTGGGACAGCACCTCCACGCCGAGTACGGCGCTCGTGCTATCACCCGGATCACCCGGACTGTTCGAAACTGCCTTGTTGACCACCTCATCCTGCGTTCTGGTCGCCACGAAGTAGCCCTCGAACGCGGAAGGGACCTTGAAGGAGACGCCGCCCACGGCGCCCGGCGCCCCCGGCAGGGGCGAGCCAGCCACTCGGTCGATCGGCGTGAACGGGGTCGCCCCGACGAAATCGGCCTCCGTCACGATCGGATTCGGCGAGTAACGGAAATCGTTGATGTTCGCCTGAGGTTCCGCCGGTGGACTCAGGATGTACTCATTCTCCCTCTGGTTCGTCCAGCTCAGGTCTACCTGGGCCGATCCGGCCACGCGGGCGAGCGCGAGATCCGGGATCGCGATCGAACGTTCCCCATCGAAGGCCCAGATGGTGATGTCATCGATCACAACGGCGCCGGGCCAATCCGTCTCCTCTATGAACTCGAAGAAGACCGCGTGCTTGTTGACGTGATGGGAAATGTCGAATTCGACCGTTCCCGTGCCGATCGGAATGGGGCCCAGGGTCTCGCTCCCGCTCTCGGTCACGATTCTCACCCTGCAGAAGTCGGCGGTGAGGCTGCACTCGTTGAAGATCCGATGGCAATACCAGAAGCGGATCTTCGCCGCGGTGTACTCGCCCCAGTCCATGACCGGCGTCGACAGGACTGTCGTCGTCTCGAAAGCGCCGTTGCAAGGAGGACCGCTGGGATGTTGGGCGATCGCGAACTCCCAATCGCCGTGGTGGACACAGGCCCCGTCGGGCATGGGATCGGAGATCAGGCCCCACCCGCCCAGGGACGCATTCACACCGGGCGAGTGGACCCGCTGAGAGATGTCAAAATCCTCGACGTAGTTGACAAACACGTCGTCCTCCACCTCCCCGAAAGGGGCGGCGGCCGAGGGAGAGGACGCGCCGGCGCCGTAGCCGAGGCGGGAGCGGACGACCACCGGATTTCCCAAAAGGTGCTCGTCCACCGGGGTGAAGGGCAGACTCGTGATCAGACCGTTGCTTCCCCACGTCGTCGGATCCTCCGTGTGATCCGCGATGATGTACTCGCCGGCCGCCCCTCCTTCCCATGCGTGATCACTATCCCAATCGGCCCAGACATCGAGGTGGAGCTGCTTGGATGGCGCGGCCCCATAGCGTGGGCCGTTGAAGCGGCAAACGGTCATGCCGAGATCGAGGGTCGAGGGTGGCCCGCCGGTCACGTGCGGCGGCAGATACGGAAGGTTCCCCCAAGACTCGGGGAAAGGACCGTCGTCGTAGCCATCCGTGTCGTGCGCGCCCCCCTGATTGAACCGGAAGTCCCCGTCGCTCGGGTCGGTCAGAGATCGCTCCGCCGAGGCCTCCGCCCCCAGGCGCTCCCAGAAGAAGAGACCATGGGATGCGGCGGGGTAGACCGCAGGGGCATCGCTCCAGTCCTCCAACTTGGGGAAATCGACGCGGCCGTACCCGTCCTTCTCCCCATTGGCTCCGCCAAGCGGAAGGGCGTGGTCTCGTAGGTATTGCTCCATTTCGCCTTGCCGCATCGCCGGGTTCTTGGCGAGGGCGAGGGCCGCGAGACCCGATACGAACGGTGCGGCCATCGATGTCCCGTCCGTGGAATGATAGGCGGGTCCCGTATAGGTGCTCCAGATCCCGACTCCCGGCGCCACCACGTCAAGCTCGGGGCCGTAGTTGGAAAAGGACGCAACGTCATCGCTCGAGGTCGTTGCTCCGACGGCGATCGTCTCGGGAAAGCGCGCCGGCCAGCGGAGCGAGCTATCGGAGTCGTTCCCGGAGGCGGCGACCACGATCGAGCCCCTGGCAATCGCGTACTGAATTGCCGTTCGGACGGCGCTGGATGGAGTGTCGCCGGCCAAGCTGAGGTTGATGACGTCGCCGCCGTTGTCGGCCGCCCATTGGATTCCATCGGCGATGTCCGCGAATGTTCCCGGACAATCCGTCCCCGCCGTACAGTCCAACACGCGGACCACCAGGATCGAGGAGCAATGGGCGACGCCCGCGATTCCCACGGTGTTCGAGGCGCC
This sequence comes from uncultured bacterium, assembly GCA_964575675.1. Classification (GTDB taxonomy): domain Bacteria; phylum Eisenbacteria; class RBG-16-71-46; order CAIMUX01; family VGJL01; genus CAZNRY01. Next base: position 17,242 of record CAZNRY010000040.1, on the reverse strand, counting down.
CGCGGCGATTCCCGCCACATGCGTGCCGTGACCATAGAGGGAGGCGCCGGATCCGCTGTCGGTCGGGTTCGCGTCGTCGTCGACGAAGTCGTGTCCGCCCGTGACGTTCGCCGCCAGGTCGGGATGAGGGGAGACGAAATCATCGATGCCGGTATCTACGATCGCGACGGCCACGGATGCGGCCCCGCCGCCCCCGTGCCGCCAAAGAGAAGGGATGCCGGTCTTGAAAACTCCCCACTGATTCTCGGGCAGCGCGTCCGGCAGATCGACGAGGTAGGGATCTTGCGGACATGTCGGGCAAACCGCGGCATGGTAGAAGCCGTTCGGTTCCGCCCAGACGACCTTCGGGTCGGATCGAAAGAGGTCGACCGCCGCATCGACCCCAAGCGGGTCGTCCAGCCGGACCTTGACGTATCCGAGCAAGACCTGCGTCGCGGCGATCGTTCCCCCGCGCGTCGAAGCAGCGCGGTTCTGTTCCAGCTCCGATGTACCGGCCCGGAATTTCACGAGAAGCTCTCCGGGGACGTGATCCAATCGCTGTGCATGGCTTGAGGTGGCGACCCCCCCGAACGCGACGAACGCGAGGGCGAGGGCGAAGTCTATAAGTCTCTGAGCGCTCAAGACTCTCATGGTTTCTCTCCTTACGCGTGCCTCGGGGGACGCCGTTTCGGATGCGAAACCATCGTCGCCGCGAGGTGTTTGGCTTACGGTGCGACGATTGTAACACGGGGGGCGAGTTACAACACTAGTCGATCACTCGACGAAGGCATAACTGCCATTATAGCAATGTGTTATGGGAATATTGAATGTCAATGAACGTGCGATAATTCTTCAGAAGAACATGCAAGTAACTTCTGTCGACGAATCAATCTCAAGAGCGCCCGCGTCTCCTCGCCTGTCAAAGGAGATCAGGCGATCCGGCGATCCGTCTCCGGATCGAACAGGTGGATCCGCTTCCGATTCAGGGTGAGGCCGGCGAGGCTCCCGGAGTCGATCGTCCCGGCCGAACTCGAGAGGACCCGCAGATCGGTGAGGTCGTCCGATCCCTCCCCTCCGATCACGAAGTGTAGGAGGAACTCCCTGCCAAGGGACTCGACAACGTCCGCTCTGGCGACGAGATCTGCCCCCGCGGGATCGGTGATGCTGATGTCCTCGGGCCGGATGCCGACGAGGACCGGACGCGCATCCGTGCGGCTCCGCGCTCCGGCCCCGGCCGACGGTTCCGCACCTTCCCTCAGCTCGACGCCCGTTACGTCGAGCATCACGCCCATCCCTCGCTCCATTCCGTCCACCTGCAGGATCCCGTCCCCGAGCGGCGCCACGCGGCCGGGAAGGAAGTTCATCCGCGGCGATCCGACGAATCCCGCGACGAAGCCGGTCGCGGGGCGCAGATAGACCTCCATCGGCGAATCAATCTGGAGGACCTTGCCGCCCCGCATGACCACGACGCGGTCACCGAGGGTCATCGCCTCCTCCTGGTCGTGCGTCACGTAGATCATCGGCGCTTCGAGGGTCCGGTGAAGCCGGGCCAGCTCGGCGCGGGTGCGCACGCGCAACTGTGCGTCAAGGTTCGAGAGCGGTTCGTCGAGGAGGAAGACCTTCGCCTGGCGCGCAATCGCGCGGCCCAGGGCCACGCGCTGTCTCTGCCCCCCCGATAGCTGGGCCGGTCTCCGGTCCAGGAGCGATTCGATCCCTAGTGAGCGCGCGACCTCATCGACCCGGCGTGCGGTCTCTTCCGTCCCGAATCCTCGCATCCGGAGGCCGAAGGCAAGATTTTCCCGCACCTTCATGTGGGGGTAGAGAGCGTAGCTCTGGAATACCATCGCAACGTCCCTCTTCTGAGGAGGGATCTCCGTCACGTCGATCCCGTCGATGAGAACGCGTCCCGTGGTCGGCGTCTCGATCCCGGCGACGATCCTGAGCAGGGTGCTCTTTCCGCATCCGGATGGACCGAGGAGGACCACCATCTCTCTCCGCGATACGTCCAGATCTACTCCGGCCACGGCCTCCTGGCCGCCGGGGAAGACCTTCGAGATCCCCTCAAGGCGAAGCGCCGACATCGAGAGCCTCCTTACCGAACCGCGCCCATTGTAATGCGTCGCGGCCCCCTCCGACAGGAGAAGGCCGCGACGTCTTCGTATCCTAGAAGCTCAAGAGATCGAGATCTAGCGGTAGACTGCCTTGATCCTGCCCCATGTGGTTGGCTCGGTCGCCACCGGGGGTACCGACAGATCCTCGAACTCGATGTGGCCCCAGGTCGCACGGAGCTGCCTGGCATCGCCCCCGCCAAGGTACGGCTGGAAGAACCCGCCTACCTGGGCCGGGGTCAGCATGCCCCACTCACCATGACCCTCGGCCGGGTTACCCTGATCGAAGGGGAGAGGACCGCTCGTGTAGGGCGTTCCCTCCACGATCAGCTTGTACTCGACCGTCGCCGGGCTCAGCGCCGTCAGGCCGTTCGGAAGGTAGATCATCTCCACGTGGATCGTGGTGCCCTTCGTGTACTCGACGCCGAAGGTGCCCGTGAAGCTGAAGAAAGGCAGCCGGCCGCCGAACACGGCGATCTCGCCCTTGTTCGGGTCGCCCACCCAGGAGTCCTTCGAGCGAATCATGAACTTCCCGTCGCAGCAGAGGCTCCACCAAGGCGCGATCTGCAGACCGCCCTCGCCCTCGCCCGTTCCGCTGAGGGTGAAGTCCGCGCCGAAGCGGAACGCATCACCGTTCGCGAAATCGACGGGGATCAAGCCGTCGGTCGAGAAGCGCCAGGTGTGGAGGTTTGCGTAGCCGTAGCAATCCTCCGCGAGCACTGCATCGTCGATGAAGATCCAGGTCGGGTAGTTGTTGTCCGTCATGAGAATCGAGTTTGGACAGTCGTTCCAGATGCGCGTGGTGAGCACCGCGCTGTTGACCGCCGGTGTCGCCGACGCAACGCTCGAGAACGCCACCGCGATCGTCGCGATGAAGATTGCGAGCTTGATGAGTCGCATAGTCACGTTTCCTCCTCAGGCAGGATTGCCTGTGTCGTACAGTTGCGCAACCGAATGAGACATGCCACTCCGTGGCTCTAACGGCTCCGTAAGACCATTCGACAGTAGCCTGTCCATGCTCAGAGATCGGCTCTTGGCGTCCATGGCTTGAGCGCCGGCCCCGGTCGACCGATTCTGTGCGACCGGCGCATTCCATGAACTGAGCGCGTTCCGAGCTTTGATGGCACCACCTCCTCTCATTTGACCAGCACGCAGGGTCTGCGCACGGTCTGTCCGTTGTGTTGTAGGTTGTAGTAGTACACGCCACTTGCCAGATTCGAGGCCGCCAATGTTGCAGTTTGGATTCCCGCCTCCCGGGTTTCGTCCACGAGACGCGCGACCTCTCTTCCGGAAGCGTCGGTCACGGTCAGCAGGACGTACCCGGGATCGTCGAGCAGGAACCGGATGGTCGTCGCCGTCTCGAAAGGATTCGGGGCGTTCTGGAACAGCTGGAGGCCCATTCGCACCGGGAATGCCAGCTGGGCCACATCCGCCGCCACCGTGAAGCCGGCGCGCTGCAGCCCCACTTGGACGTCCGGGTTCGACATGAAGCGGTTCCAGACGGCTCCGGTGCGGTAGTTCTCGATCATTACGACGATCGGACCTTGGTCGATCCCGATGTATTCCGGGCCCCACCACCCGCGGGTCAGGTTGAACGCGTCCTTGAAGCCGTAGGTGGACCAGAGGGAGGCGCCATAGGTGTTGTACATGTTCTGCATGCAGTCGATCGATTCGGTGGGCGTGAATGGGAGCGAGCTCGCCGCAGCCGTCGGGGTGATCGTGCCATTCTCACTCTGCGGTGGGGGAGCGCCGTGGGCGACGTAGCCGTCCGGATCGTCGGAGGCGGTGATCCCCCACAGGTTCTCGCCGTATCCGACCCAGCCGCTGGGGTTGGCGATGCAGTAGGCCCGTTGCGCGAGGGTCGCCCTGCGCGAGTTCTCGAAGTAGGTGATCCCCTTGTTCCTCATGTAGGCGTCCTGGATGTACCGGAAGTCGACCCAGCAATGGGAGTACTGGTGTCCGAAGAGGGGAGGGAAGTTCACATAGGTGTAGCCGTAGTACGTCAGCCAATCGTAGCCGCTCGTCCATCCCGCCCAGCCGTTCGTGGGGATTCCGTAGGTCGGCGAGCCGAGGGCGAGGATGTAGAGGATCATTGCCTCGTTGTAGCCGATCCATCCACCGAACCCCGAGAAGCCGGTTCCGGGCTTCCACCCCATCTGGATCGGGGTGAGGTAGTTACGGAAGAAGTTCCAGTCGGCGCGGTAGTAGATCGAATCGGCCAGCGCACGGACCTGGATGTCGAGAGGATCGCTGGTCGAGAAGTACTGCTTCGCATCCAGGACCCCGGCGAAGAGGAGGGCGGAGTCGATGGTCGAAACCTCGCAGTCCCACGTGCGCACCCCGGTGTTCATGTCGAGGAAGTGATAGTAGAGGCCCTTGTATCCGATGGTTCCGCTCGCGCCGGAGCCTTGGGGTTTCGTCCAGTATGTGTTGAGCGCAGTGAGGATGCGATCGCGTCCGACTTCCCGAGTGACCCACCCGTGGTCGATTCCGACACAGATCGCCGAGATTCCGAATCCCTGCGAGGCGATGCTGCACGGCGACCATGATGCGTTCCGGTCCTTGATCAGGCCGTTCGAGGCGTTCGTCTGCTCCCAGAAGAAGTTGAACGCGCGATGTTGGACCTCATCGAGGAGCTCCTCGTCCGTCAGGGCCTCCGCGGTCGAGACGCCAACGAGCAAGAGCGCTATTGCGGCGGCGACGAGGGAGAAGCCCCCCGTCCGTCGGGTTGTGTTCTTCATCGTTTCCCTCCGGCCTGGTTGCCAACTGTCGTCACTCGATTCACTCCCGCTCCGTGCCGCCCCTAGAGCGCGACCACGAAGGTCATCCGATGCGCCTCTTCAAGCCTTCCATGATCGGCCCAACCGTAATCGAATCCGAAGTTTCCCGAGCCGATCTTGCCCTTCATGCCGAGGCCAAGCGTCAGGCCGACCTCGGACTCGGAAAGGAACAGATTCTGGTACCCCCCCCGCAGGAAGAGCGTCTCTTTCCATGCCCATTCGGCGCCCACGCTCACGCTCTCGTTGTTATCGCTCGGGTGGAATGCGCTGACCGCCAGCAGCAGCTCGCTCGTGGGGCTGACTCGCTTTGGCATGCTCAACCCGACGCGGAAGAGGATCGGCAGGGGGAAGTCCCCCGTGTACTTCTCGCCGGGCAGCGCGCTGTTGTCCCCGTACCGCTCCGGGTCGTTGTCGTACTGCAGGGCAAGATCACGCCCGCCGAAGGCCGCGCTCGCCCCGTAGTTGGTGATGCTCGATCCCAGCTGGAGCCCCTGTTCGGTCAGGCGGTAGATGCCCCCGACGTTCAGAGTCCATGTCTTGAGCGAGGTGTGCCAAATTGTCTCCGCGACGTAGTTGACCTGTGCCCCCGCGGCGAACCGATCGCTGAAGGCGCGACCGAAACCGATACTCAGCGCGATGTCCGAGACCGTGTACCGTTCCCCGGTGCCTAGCGGCTTCTCGACCGTGCGGACGTCGATCTCGCCAGAGTTGAGCGCGGTCACGCTGCCGAAAACGTTTCCGTAGTTGCTGACCGGAACGGCGATGGCGGCGTACTCGTAATCGATCCCGGCGAACCACTCGCTGTGCGTGAGCTGCACGGTCTGTTCGTGGAAACGCCCCAGAGCCGCGGGATTGTAGTAGACCGACTGGATGCCGTCGCAGAGCGCGACGCCGACGTTGCCCATCGCGGCGATGCGGGCGCTCGGCTCAATGAGGAGGAACTGGCCGACGGTGGTCCCCGTCTTGCTCAGTCCGCTCGCCACGGCGGGGGAGAGGAGGAGCGCAAGCACGGGCAATAAGACGGCGAGCCTCATACGCATCCCCCTGCTCATTTGATGAGCGCGAACTTGCCGATGCTGGTGCCCAGAGGCCCCGCATCGACGTGAAAGACATAGAGCCCCGGCGCGACGTCCAGGTTATCGCGCGTGCGGAGGTCCCACGGCACGAAGCCATCGTCCGATCCGTCATGGTCCAGGGTTTGGACGAGGTCTCCGTGGACGGTGTAAATCCGGATCGTGCACCGCCGGGGGAGACCTCTGAATTCGATCCGGCGCTCCCCTCGACCGGAGACGGCGAACCGCTCCGGCTCGAAGCTCGCCGCGGCGACGTAGGGATTCGGGACGACGTACGGCTTGAACCGCTGCGATGCAGCCAGACCGTCGTCGATCTGCTCGCCCCGGCTGGTGAAGAGGAAAACATCGTCCGCCCCGAAGGGCTGCAGGAGGGCCAGGGCGTAGAGGTCGCCCGTTCCCGGCAGGCGTGCCGGCGGAACGCCCGAGGTTCCCGTGGTGTCGATCTGGGCGCGCCAAGTGGCGCTGGGGATGTCCGGCTGCCCGGCAGCATACGTCACGATGTCGAAGAACTCATCGGGTCTGCTCAGGTTGGCGTCTCCGTCGAGGTCCCGGAATCGGAACCGGAGCTGGTGATCCCCATCGAGGCCGTGCGCGACGACCCTGAACTTCGCGGGTGTGGGCGGGTAGAGGAACATGTCCAGCGACGTGTCCACCACGGCGTCATCGAAAATGATCGATAGGTCCTCCGGATAGCCGGGCCGGGACTGATCCATCGGCAGCACGCCCAGATAGGAGATCTTCAGTCGCAGGTCCGTCGGGCTTCCCGGCGCGAATCCGGTGCGCGCGCTGTCGATCACCACGCTGTTGAGCGTGCTGATGATGGGAAGGAGGCCCGAGGCGACCGGCCCGATCCCTTCGCCCTCTAGATCTCGGCCGGTCTTGAAGAGGATCTGTCCCGTCGTGCTGTCGGTCAGGGCGTAGGAGGTCGCGCGGAGACGTGCCGGGTCTGGCGTGACGAACGAGATCTTGAAGATGTGATCCTCCGGAACCTCGTTCGAGTTGACGACGGCGATGTCGACCGTCCCGGTTCCGTTTCCCGAGAGGCGCGTGAGGCTTCCGGTCGACGCAGGCACGTATCCAAGAACCGGCGGCTCGGGGCGCACGGCGACGACATTGATCGGCAGGTTGATCTCCCCGCGCGGCGTCCGCGACACTGGGATCGAGTTCTCCGACGGGTAGAAGTTGAGCGAATCGGAGCCATAGTCGTATGCCGTGACCGCGTAGAAGTACTCCTGACCGTTGACGACCGACGAATCGGTCCAGGCGTGGCGGATCCCCGTGTCCTGACCGAGGTAGTAGGCGACCCCCTCCACCGTTTGGGTCGAGAACCCCTTCTTGTTGTCGATCAGGTCGAACTGGGCGCTCGGCTTTCCGTTGCCGATCGGGCCGGTCCCCGTTCCTGTGGTGATCACCCTGGGATCGCGGAACTCCGGATCCGTGGAGCGATAGATTCGATACCCCTCGAAGTCCAACTCACCCGTGACCGGGTCGACCCCGCGCTCCGCGAGGTCGTCCCAGGAGAGTCGCACGTACCCGTCCCCGCTCTCGGCGGTGACGGTCGGCGCAGGCGGTGGCACCGCAAATTGATAGTTCGCGTTGTAGATCTGTTGGACGGTGCTGACGGTACGGCGCAGCTCGTCGAGGTCTCCGCCGTAGGCGAGGGCCAGGCTGAACCGCTCCGTCTTGCCGGCCTTCAGCGTGAACGGCCCGGAGGCGAACAGAAAACCGATGTTGTAGTTCAGGACCAGGGGGGCGTCGAATCGGACATTCGGATTCGGATCCGTGAACTGCTCGAAGAGCCGCTGGGGCCAGTTGTCCTCGTTGGTGAAGAAGAGGATGTTGTCCACCGGTCCCGAGGTTCCCTGCCCCACCCTGATCCGGTTCATCTTGAATCCGGTCAGTCCGATCTGATCGGATTCGTGGAGGTCGGTGCGATCGAAGTTCGTCTCGCCGAGCGTGGGTATTCTGTCTCCCTCGCCGGTATCGGGATCGCCCGTGTTGAGAACGCCGTCGGCTCCGGTGTCGTGCAGGTCGGCGTTCCAGTCCATGTCCTCGTCGCCCGTCCACCAAACCCCGGCGCGGTAGGCGGGGCGCTTCTCGATCGGGCCGTTGGCGGCCGCAAAGCGCGCCATGTTGTAGTGCGCCTCGGCGTAGGCTCGGATTGCATCCTGGCCGCGGATCTGCTCGCCGGCCCCCCCGTCGCGCACCTCGTCCGTGATCCCGTCCTCGTCGTTGTCGACGCCGTCCAGGGCCTTCCCTGGTGTCTCGAGATACGCGTAGCCGAGGTAGCCGGTCTGGCCGCAGTTGCTCGTAAGGCTCCGCCCGTGCCCGCGCTTGTCCCAGGTATAGACGAGGTTGATGACGTTCTGATCGAAGGTTCGATCGAAGTAGGCATTGTCGTCGTCCGACTCGGGGATCCGATCGCACGACTCGGCCGAGCCCCCGACACCGGAGTCCATGTAGAGGCCGAAGACCACGTTCTCGTCGTAGTCTGTCGTGCTCTCGTTCGTGACGTCGTAGTGCCAGAAGATGACGTTCGCGGCCTGCGGGTTCGACCACTGGAACCCGCGGACCTCGACGCGGAGGCCCAGCCCCAGTCTGGTGGAGTCCCGGCTGTCGGGGCGGTAATCCCACGCGTCGTAGTACTGGTCGTCCATGACGGTGAAGCTCTCTTGATCGGCGGCGGCCCTCTTGCCAAAGTAGCCGTTCCACTTCCCGACCCAGCCCGGATCGTCGGGATCGTTCTCCTTGTCGGGCCAGAAATCGGGCCAGGTGTCGGGGTCGGTGCTGATCGGAGGCGAGAGGGTACGCCTGACGTCCTTCTGGATGAAACCCGGCCGGGGCTCGAATCGCATGTCCCGGGTGTACCTCGGGCTCCTCCCCTGGCGCTCGCGATACCCGGTTTCCATGATGTAAGACTCTGTCCCGTCGCGCTGGACGATCTTCGAGAGCACGAACGGGGTGATCCCGTCGCTGTAGTTCATCCCACTTCCCTTGGGGACCTCGACGGAGTGGAAGACGCTCAGATCGACACCCAGCGGATCCTGGGGGTAGTCGCCGACCATTCCGAAGTTCTGGAAGACGGTGCGTATGTTCGCCGCGTCGTGGAACCCCTTCCGCTCGGCATTCGCCGTGCCGCGCAGGCTTTCCGGAACGACGGGGATGAACTGGGCACCCGCCGGACGGGCGGCACCCAGGAGTAGGAGGGCGAGACCGGGGAGGAGGCATGCCGTCCGCCGCGCGGTTCTTCGGGTCCTGACTGCTCGCATCTGTGTCCTCATCATCATCCCGAAAGCTCCTAGTCCGCCGCCATCGGTCCGAGTTTCAGGCCGATCTCGATCCGCCGGGGCGTGTAGTAGCGCAGCGGGTTGGCAAGCGCGTACTTGTCCGTCTCGGTGAACCGCGAGTAGTCCGGACTCCCCGTGCTGTTGAACACCATCCCGTTGAAGAAGCGGGTGTCGAACAGATTGAACACCCTGCCGAACAGGCTGAGGTTCATCCTGCTCCATTCCAGGCTGTGCTCGGCGCGCAGATCGATCAGCATGCCGGCCGCCTTCCTGCCGGAGTTCGTTCCCAGGCCGTTTCCGAAGCCGGCGTCGAGCTGCGGTGTGTACGGCTGCCCGCTGGCGACTCGCAGGATCGTGCTTACGAGCGATCCCCGCCCGAGCTCGGCCGACGCCGTCATGTTGAATGTGTGGCGCTGATCCCACCCGAGCGGTATCTGGCGCGGGCGGGGATCCTCTCCGGCCTCGGCACGCGTGGCCGTCTCAGTGGGATCGCTCGCGTTTCCCTGGACCCGTTGCCACGTGTAGTCCAGGGCTGTTGCGACAGGGCCCAGACGGCGGTGATCGAGCGCCAGGGTGAAACCGATCGCGTCGGCGAAGTCGGAGTTGGAGAGCCTTGCGTACTGCGCCCCGTTGTAGGTGTTGATGAACTCGCTTCCCAGGAGGTTCCGGATGTCCTTGTAGAAGATGTTCAGCTCGGTTCCGAAATCGTCCGTGAATGCATACTTGTAACCCAGCTCGTACTGCACGGTCTTCTCGGGTTTCACATCCGGGTTGCCCATCACGCCGTAGCTCACCCCACCCGCCTGCAGGCCATCGAGGATCGAGTAGTCTGCGTTCGTGAAGATGTCCCCGAGGGCCGGGTACTGGTAGAAGTGCCCATAGGCGAAGTGGAGCCCCGCCCGGTCGCTGATCGGATAGGCGACCCCAAGGCGCGGGGCCAGTGTGACCTTCTTGGTGGTCTTCTTCGGCTTGGCCCCGGGGGCGCCCAAGATCGTGTTCGCGGGATTGGCCAGATCGCCCGGTATGCTCGAGCGCGCATCGAAGTACTCCATGCGGAACCCCGCGCGGATGGTCAGATCCTCCCATTCAGCCTGGTCCTGGGTATAGACGGCCCCCATGACCGGCTGGTAGGTGGGCGGATCGTACTCGTAGCGGACAAGGGCCTGCTGGCCGCTGACCACGGAATAGGCCAGGAGCCCGGGAGGGCCGAACTTGACGTCCGGCAGGTGGAGCTCCCCCCCGATCTTGATCAGGTTGGTGCGGGTCGTCTGGCTGACGAAGGAGCCGGTCACGAAGAACTCGTTCGTCTTCTGCATCCAACGACCGAACTGGACCCCCTGAATGATCGCGCCCAGACTGTAGCTCGGGTCGCCGATGGGGCGGCCTGCCGCGACATAGCCGATGTCGGTCAGGTTCTCGAAGGCCATGTCGGTGTAGCTCAGGTAGTTCTGCCGGAGGCTGAGTTTGTAGTAGGTCGCCGCGCTTAGAGTGTGCGTGATGTCGAGACCGTGGGTGACCGACTTCGTCTTCTGCTTCGTCAGTCCGTCCGGGTTGAATCGAAACGAGTAGTCGGCGCGCCGGCCTTCGATCAAGTTGAAGATCGCCTGGTAGCTCAGGATGACGTTCGGGATCAAGGTATTCGTCATCTTCCCGAGCCCCGACCACTCGCGGCTGTACCCAAGGGCTACCTCGGAGCTGTCTCCCGTCCCCAGGAAGATCTTCCTCTCGAAGTCCGATCTGTCGGTCGGGCGGAAATAGCGCCTTCCCATCAAATAGTCGTCGAAGACGTAACGTCGTCCGCTCAAGAGAATGACCGTGCTCGGGGCCCCGACGGGGCCGCTCATGTTCAGCTGATAGTTCTGGTTGGGCGAGTGGTAGATCTGGTTCGTAGCGTTGCGGGGACCGGCATCGAAGACGAAACCGGATCCGGCAAACTCCCCACCCCATCTGAAGTCCTTCGTTCCGTCCTTCAGGACGGCGTTCACCACGCCGCTCATCCCCTGTCCGTATTCCGCGTCGAAAACACCGCTGATGACCTGGACTTCCTGAAGCAGGGAGCGGTCGATGCGCAGTGTCGACTCGTTGCTGAACGGGTTGTTGACGCTCACGCCATCGACCTGGTACTGAACTTCACCGATCCGGCCCCCGCGCACATGTCCCTCGACGACCCCCGCTTGTAAGTTAACGATATCGTTCAGGTCCTGGACCGGGAGGGCTTCGATCTCTTCGCTCGTGACCGTGGATCGCGTGCTCGTCAGGTTGACATCGATGATCGGCCGCTCCGCCTTGATCTCGATCGCCTCCATCGATACCGTGGTCGACTCGAGCTTGGCATTCAACCTCGTCGTCTGATCGGCCGAGACGAGAATGCCCGTGTACGTCAAGGGGCGATAGGCAATGTGCGTGAAACGAATCTCATGAGTCCCCGGCGGGATGTTCAGGATGTCGTAGTGCCCTTGGGTGTCGGTGAAGGCTCCGATGCTCTTGCCGAAGACGAGAACCGTTACGCCAGGGACCGGCTGCGAGGACGCGTCGAGGACCGTGCCGGAGATCTTTCCGGTCGTGCCGGCCCCCGCGTCACCAGGACGCAGGACCAGGAAGAGTGACAGCAGCATTGCCGTTGCCAGCGATCGACCGATCCTCGGGTTGTTCAACGTCTCTTACCCCTCCCCAACTTCTGGCGCCGGACCGGCGGACGGATCGCTGATCGCGACCCGCCCGCCCGCCGGACGCGAACTCACCGCAGATGGACCATCCGTCCGTCCGTGCTGGAAAGGACGGCGCCGGTCTCGGGATTCTTCGCCTCGATCGCGTAGTGATAGACACCCGCGGCCCAGCCGGCCGCATCGATCGAAATCGTCCTCAGCCCCGCCTCTTCCTGACCCACGAGACGCTCCTCCAACATCCGCCCTTGGACGTCGTAGATGCGCAGGGTTACGCTGCCCGAGCGCGGGAGTTGATAGTCGATCCGCGCCGATCCGTGGAACGGATTCGGGTTGACTTCGGTCCGCATCCGCACGGTCGGGACCGAGGGTCCAAGCTCTCCCGCATCGGCGACGAGCAACGACGGGTCCATGTAGGCCCATGCCGGGCAGCAATCGTTCTCGTACTGGCGGAACCACCAGGTACGCGTTCCGTAGGAGTCGGTGATCGGGCTGAACGAGTCGCCGTCCAGATGGTTGACCCCGACGAAGAGCGTGCCGTCCCCGAGCCCAACGGGGTACGAGAGCTTCGTCAGATCGATCGCCAGCTCGGCGGTGTAGCCGTTGTCGGCCTGTTGGCCGAGGGTGTCGACCGTCGTCCCCGCCCTGAGGCTGATTGCGACCTGAGCCCAACCATTGTTGACGAATCGGATCAGGGAGTCCTGGGGCACCGCCTGTCCGGTCAGGCCGACCTGGAAGGAGAGGCGTTCGCCGAGGAGGTTCTTGTCGGGCCCCCTGAGCACCCGATCGTTCAACGTCACGAGGAAACCGTCCCACCGGTCGAAGCTCTCGTGATACTGGACAACCATGTCGCGTACGTCGAATCCGAGGTACAGGTAGTCGCCCTTGAAGAACATCTTCACCGTGGCGTCGGCCGGGTCGAGGATCGCGGCGAGGCCGCCGTTGACCTCGGGCTGGAACTGCCCGGCCCGTGACGGGCCAACGCCCGGATAGGTCAGCCTGAGCGCGTCGTCGCCGTACTTGATCCGGAATCCCGCCTGCTTTGCCCAGACCGATTCGGAGAGGGAGCCGTCAATCGAAGGGGTCGTCTCGTTGGCTCCGTTGGCCACCCTCAGCTCGGGGCCGAGTACCGGGAGGGTCGTGTCGTAGATCGTGACGTTCGGGGCGGCATGGATGCGGACCTCGTCGTACCAGGCGGCGTTGCCCCAGGGGCTTTCGAGCCAGACCCGGTTCGCTCCGAATACCGTCCCGTTGAATGGCCAGAACCAGTCGCAGTCGTAGATCGAGACGTTCCACTCGACGATGTCGCCCTGCGGAACCGTCACGTCATACCCCATGATGCCCAGATCGAACCTCATCTCCACGGTCCAATCGGTGTCGAGAACGGCGTCGGCATTCGACAAGCCGTGCACGACGGTGACCGCGTCCCACGCGGCGATCTGCTCCGGCGTCCTCGGCGTCCCCGGGGGCCAGGTGGCCCACCTGCCGATGAAGGCGGGAAGCTGCCCGGGTGGCTGTGGATCGGTGGTCCCCTCGTACCACCAGGCATAGAAATACTCGGCCGGCGGTTTCGGCGCACCGATGTCGGCGTGGTCCTTGAGCGACATCAAGAGCGCATCCCAGCGTTCCCAGTCCTTCGACCCGCCGACCGACTTGTCGCGCATCACGGCCCCGAGGTAGAGCTGGTTGCCGACGACAAGGAACTTGAGCGTGGCCCGCGTGGAATCGCCGGGCAGCCTGCCCGCCTCGGGCTTCCATCCGCTTCCAGGAATTGCCGCGTCGATTCCGTAGCGGACGATGACCGATTCGGCCTTCGTCCATGCGAATTCGTCCAGGACGCCGTCGAGCGTCAGGGACGGGGCCGTGCGGGCCCAGATCGAATTCTTCAGAGGCGCTTGCCCAGCCGCAGGTAGGACCACTGCGATGGACAGGACGCCCAAGATGATCAACGACATGTTCTTCTTCATGGCCTGACCCCCGTGAATGCCTTTTTCGTTCCGTTGCATCAATGACAAGAAACCCTGACAACCCTCCTCGCAGCCCCATCCACCGGCCGGCCGGCGATCCGGCGCGGCCGCCTTCTATTTCTTCCCATTCGATCCACACGACTGACGCACCACGAGCCGCGTTGGCAGGATCTCGTGGGCCGGTGAAGCCGCCCCCCCGCTGCGTGCGGCTTGGATCCATCTCTGAAACGCCCGCTCCCCGAGTTCGTAGGTGTCGACGTGAACCGTGGTCAGGGGCGGATTCATGTATTGAGCAATCTCGATGTCGTCGAACCCCGTCACCGCCATCTCCTCGGGCATCCGGACGCCGGCCTCCCGCAGCGCGCTCATCAGACCGATCGCCATGTAGTCATTGGCCGCGACCACGGCCGTAGGCCGAGGGTTCCGTTGGATGGCCGATCGTCCCGCCTGACAACCCGACATCTCGGTGAAATCCCCCTGGAACTCGAGATCGGGGGAGGGGCTGATTCCGGCCTGGAGCATGGCGGCCCGATACCCCTTCAGACGCTCCTCGGAATCCATGTTCCCGGATGGTCCCTTCACCATGGCGATCTGCCGGTGGCCGAGTGACAGCAGGTGTCCGGTGATCGCGTAGGCGCCGTCGTAGTTGGCGATGGAGATCGCCTGGCACTTCCCGTCGTCGCAAGGGGGATTCAGAAGCACTGCGGGGATGCTCTCCATGATCTCCTGAAGCGCGGCGGCCGATCTGTTATCCGGGGCCATGATGATCAACCCCTCGACAAGCCCGTGCATTGCCCGCGCCGCGGTGATGAGGGTCAGGGTGTCCGCATGGGAGCCCGAGATCAGGATCTGGTAGCCGTCCCGCCGCGCCGCCTGATCGATCCCCCGGATCACCTCGGAGTAGAACTCGCCGTAGAGATCCGGCAGGAGAACGCCCAGAGTCGAGGTGCGGCTCGTCGTCAAACTTCGCGCGGCCGTGTTCGGCCAGTAGCCGACCCGTGAGGCGATCGTGCGGACGTGCCGGCGCGTCTGTTCGCTCACCCGCGTGCTGTCGTTGAACACGCGCGAGACGGTTGCGATCGACACGTCTGCCAGTCGGGCGACATCCCGGATGTTTGCCACAATGCGCTCCAGATGAACTGAGATCTGCTCCACGCCGTCGGGTGCCCGTCAGCGAGGAGATCTCCCTTGCGAAAACGGTTACATTATAACGGAGCGATCGTCTATTGTCAAGCAGGCGGTTTTTCTGATACGTATTAAACGATTGTCATATAACACTTTAACACGATGATGCCCGAACGGCGGCGGGGGCGCCTGCGCCAGCCAGGGCGCATGAGAAAGCAAGTCGCCGGATGAGGCGCGAAAAACCGCTCGACGGGGCGCTCGCAATGCGGTTACGGCGGCCGCCCGATGCGTCTACGCAGAGGATCCAACCCGCCGGGCGATTCTGCGGCTGCCGCGGCCGAGGCAACGTGAGATTCCGCATGTCGTGGGACCGCCGACCGCCGATGGTCTCTTGCGCTCTGCGTAACAACGTTTCACGTTGCGACTCATCGGCGCACCTGTAAAAATGGGAGCGGTGCGGATCGGGTGGGGGTGTAGCGTGTCCCGGGTGCTTGTAGACTCGAATGATCGTCTTCGATCGTGGGCGCGGGAAGGGGATGCGATGAGATTCGCCAGACCACGTTCCGTTCAGATTCTCCTCCGTCGGCATTGTCTCCCATGGCTCCTGTTGCCGCTGCTGCTCGCCGTCGGTCTCGCGGATTGTTCCGCCCGGACGGACGGACCGGCAACCCATGCGGGACGCGATGCTGGCCGCTCAGCGTATACCCTGTCACCTCGGGAGGCGGCGTTTCTCGACACCCTCCAGGAGAGGACATTCCAGTACTTCTGGTCCCTGAGCGATCCGAAGACCGGTCTGACCCCGGATCGCGCACCAAGCGAGTCGTTCGTCAGCGTCTCGGCGACGGGGTTCGCCCTCACGGCCTATCCGATTGGGGCGGAGCGGGGCTACGTGTCGCGCGCCGCCGCGGCCGGTCGGGCTCTCACGACCCTTCGGTTCCTCTGGGACATCCCCCAGGACTCGGTGTCCTCGAGAGCCGGAGGGCAACGGGGATTCTTCTATCACTTCCTCGAGCCGGCGACGGGTTACCGCTTCAAGGACGTCGAGCTCTCGACGATGGACACTGCGCTCCTTCTCGCGGGGTGCCTCTTCTGCCAGGCCTACTTCGATCGGCAGGACGCGGTCGAGCGTTCGATCCGGGCCTACGCCGATTCCCTCTATGCCCGCGCCGATTGGCAATGGGCTCAGGTGCGGCCCCCGATGATCTGCCATGGTTGGGACCCGGAGGGCGGCTTTCTTCCCTACGACTGGGGGGGATACAACGAAGCTTCGATTCTCTACATCCTCGCCATGGGATCGCCCACGCATCCAGTCGGTGGGGATGCGTGGGATGCGTGGCTCAAGGGGTACCGCTGGGGCGAGTTCTATGAAATCGAGCATCTGGGTTTCGCCCCGCTCTTCGGGCATCAGTTCTCGCATGCCTGGATCGACTTCCGCGGCATCCAGGATCGCTTCATGAGGGAGAAGGGGATCGACTACTTCGAGAACTCGCGGCGCGCCGTCCTCTCCCAGCAGGCGTACGCGATCGCCAACCCGATGGCCTGGGCCGGATACGGGGCGAGGCTGTGGGGTCTGACCGCGTGCGACGGGCCGGTCCCCGACGAGGTGGTGATCGAAGGCAGGAAGAGGCGGTTCGAAACCTACTGGGCGAGGGGCGCATCGTTCACAGAGATCCAGGACGATGGGACGATTTCTCCCTCCGCCGCGGGAGGTTCGATCGCATTCGCTCCGGAGATCGTCGTTCCCACGTTGATCTCGATTCGGGAGACCTACGGGAGCCGGGTCTTCGGAACCTATGGGTTCGTCGATGCGCTGAACCCCACCCTGCGGCTGCCGATCCCGGTCCAACACGGCCAGGTGGACCCCGCGTTCGGATGGTTCGACACCGACTATCTCGGGATCGACCAGGGACCGATCCTCGTGATGGTCGAGAACTACCGGAGCGGGTTGATCTGGAAGACGCTGCGACGCCATCCGGCGATCATTCGCGGACTCCGCGCGGCGGGTTTCTCGGGGGGTTGGCTGGACAGCGTGGGTGTCGTCCGGTGAGCCCGATGCGGGGGCGCGCCGACGGTCATTCCGCCCCCGCGGGGAAGAGCATTCGGCCTTTCTCCGTCCATCCGGCCTCCTTCGCCCGTCGGATTCCCCTGCTTCTCCTGCTTGCCGCTTCCGCGATGGTGGGCTGCGCACGAGCGGGAGGGGAGCGGGAGGTGACGATCCGTTTCTGGGCAATGGGCCCCGAGGGGGAAGTCGTACAGGAGC
>CAZNRY010000039.1:16615-24818 GCA_964575675.1 uncultured bacterium | reverse complement strand
TCGACCTGGTTCTTGTTGAGGTTGGAGAAAAAAACGCGAGGGCGGGCGGTGTGGGGCTCGGCGTTGGGCCCCGAGGGGACGGTGATCCATGCCGCTGCCTTCAGGGCATGGGGGCTGGTGGGAAACGACCTGCGTGGACCGGGACTCGAACCCGGAAGGGCTGGCGCCCGGCGGATTTTAAATCCGCTGCGTCTGCCAATTCCGCCATCCCGGCATGGTTCGCAGTTGGGGGCGTTTCCTCGAAACCGAGACCGCCCCCCCGCCTTACTCCACCAAGCGATCCAATCGCGCGATGAGACGGGACGTCCCCTCGCGAAAATCGACGCCGTGCGGCAACAGGCTTATCACGAGATACCCTTCGGTGGCAAAATCGAAGAAGTGGCCCGGGTGAACGTAGACTCGGTCGTGATCGAGCAGGGTGAGGGCCAGTTCCTCATCCGCCATCACACGGGGCACTCGAAGCACTGCGTACCATCCTCCTTCCGCCGCGAGACACTCCCAGGACGACGAGTCCCCGCGCAGCGAGAGCAGGTGCGCACGGTTCTCCCTCACGCGCTGCCGGATCTCCTCCTGCACGACGGAACCGGCTTCCAGGATCCGCCGCGCTCCGTGCTGGACCGGCGTGTTGACCGACAGAAACGTGTCCCCAAGCACCTCGAGCCGGGCGAGCGCCTCTTCGACCGAGGCCGGGCGATCCAGAATCCCACGAGCGGTCGCTGGGGCCGTCGCACGCGAAGGCCCGAGCGCATCCTGACCGCCCACGACGATCCATGAAAGCTTCATCTGGGGTAGTCCGACCGCCTTCGAGAACCCCCCGAGGGTGAAGGTGATCGGTCCCCTGAGGTCCAGGATGCTCGGATGCGAACCCGGCGCCCCCTCGAACGGGTAGTCCGCGAAAACCTCGTCCGCGATCAGCGCCAGCCCGCGGGACGCGCAGAAGCCGCCCAGATCGTCCAATTCCTCCCCGGACAGAAACGATCCCGTGGGGTTGTTCGGCTGCACGACGACGACGGCGCGGGTCCGCTGCCCGCATCGGCGCTGAAGCGAGCTCAGGTCGACCGACCATCGCCCGTCGTACTCGAGGGCGTAGCGGCCGAGCTGCACATCCTCAACCTTTGCCAGGAAATCGAAGAGCGGATAGCCCGGCGCGGGAATCAGGATCTCGTCGCCCGGATCGCAAAGCAGCTTCATGAGCCAGGAATACGCCTCGCTCGTGCTCGCGCAGAGCACGATCCTCTCCGGAGAGATCTCCGAGCGGGCGCGGCGGGCAAGGTAGGCGGCGATCGCCTGCCGCGCGGGAAGGCTCCCCCGGGGATCGGGCGCATAGGCCAGGGACGCGGGCGTTGCCAGGGCGGCGAGGATCTCGTCCGCCGGGTACGCGAATCCGCAGCGCGTCGGATTCGACTCCGTCAGGTCGATGACCGACTCGCCCGAGCGCAGCAGCTCCTCGCGCCGCCGAGCCAGAGGGTTCAGGTCGAGATCCCACTGCGTGCGCAGCGAATAACGAGGCGGTCCCATGGCCCGAATGGTAGTCCGGCGAGACGGACGGCGCACGCGTCAGAATCGGGACCGTGCGCGCTCCCCCGGTCCTTGACGGAGCTCGGAAGGACTGCCTCCTACTGGCCGGAGTGTGGCCCGGGGCCTGTGCACAGCAAGATCTTCAGTGTCAGATCGAGGCCGTTCGCCATGCCGCCCGAGGTCGATGGGGGTCGTCGCTCGCCGGGGCCGTCCTCATGCCGGCCGCCGTGGCCTCCGCGGCCCGGGAAACCGGAATCATCAGGGTCCTCGTCGCCTTCGCCCTGGGAGTACATCCTTCCGCTGCCATGGCCCCGGGAATCTCCCGGCGCCATCGAGCCACCCTTGCGCTTCGGGATGCGGAGACTCAGCTTGATAAGGTCATTCTCCCCAATCTGGGCGGGCGCCCCGGAGGCCATTCCCACCGCGTGCGGATGACCGGCGTCCCTCCTCAGCGGCACCTTCATCTCGAGGGCGAAGTACCCGTCCTTGTAACCGGCTCTCTCTTCTATGCCGCATCGAGCGGCCTCCTCCGGGTCGAGACGAAGCGTGTCTTGCCCGGCGGGCCCAAAGATCAGGATCTGTCGCTGAAGCGCATATCCAACCGAGAGGACCTCGGCAGCCTCCACGTCCATGCTGAAGCTCGCCGTGAATCCCTCATTCATAGCCGCCATGCCCAACGTCCGATTTGATGTGACGAGAAGGACGTAGATGGACTCAGAGTCGTTCGCAACCCCAAGCAGGACTTGTTTGTCGCCGAAGTTGTAGACGTCGATCCCCTGCCAGTCGGCCCGCAGCCCATCGATCGCGATCTCCTGCTCCCGCCAGACACTTTTCACCTGCGCCTCCCGGCAGCCGCCGGCAAGAGCGGTCGATGCGAGCCATATCGAGAGCAGGACAACTCGGCGTTTCGTCCAATCTCTGATCATCGGCGTCCTTTCATCCTCACGGATCTACCGGCGCCGCACCCGGCGGGGCCCGGCGGCCGGGTCCCGCTACTGCTGCGGAGAGACCGCCCTCTCTTCCTGCGCGATCACATCGTCCAGCTTCTGCACCATGCCCGCGAGAACGGCGTCGTTACGCCCCGCAGGAGTGCGAAGAAGCCGGGTGAACATCTCTCGCGCCTCCTTCCACCTTCCCTCGGCATAGTAGTAGCGTCCGAGCAGCATGAGAGCGCGCGGATTGGTCGGATCGAGGTCCAGCGCGCGTCTCAAGTTCTCGACCGCCTCGGCCTCCTTGCCAAGCTCGGCCTGGGCCTGTGCGAGTCCCAGATAGGAGTCGTGATGCTGCTGCTTCTGGAGCGAGAGGCTGAACATCCTCTCCGCATCCGTGTACCGCTCGTGGACGAAGTAGTAGTCGCCCAGCATCGCAAAGCCGTACCGGCCGCGCTTGCCCTCGAGGCTCACGACATTCTCGCAGCGCCTGAGGGTTTGCGCCTCGCTGTGGTTCATAAGGATCCAGAGCGAGGTCGCCGAAAGCGCCAGAACCAGAACCGCGCTCTTGGCGGCCACGTCGACCCTGGACCAATTAACCCCCACGAAGAGCGCCAGATGGAAGGCGAGAAGCGGGAGCGAGAAGAGATCCCAGTCCCGCGCCATCCCAAGCTGGGGATCGACGAGGGCGAGAAGAAGAAGACTCGAAGCTCCCGCGAGCCGGAAGAACGTCCGGACGGGATCGCTTCCGCGCTTTGATCCTCCCTGGAGAACGAGCAACATCAATAGCGCTGGGCTCACCAGGAAAAGCTCGTTCAACATGTCCGCCAGGTGATCCCGGCTCCACACGAGGTAGCGCGGATCCGAGCCGGCGGCAGGCAGGAGCAGCGTGCCCGCGCCCCGCTTCGCGATGACGACGATCATCCAGCCAACGACGAGAATCAGCGTCGCGGCCAAGATCAACGAAGGACGGCGTCGTCCGCGCGTCGAGGGAGCAGCCGCCGGGGCGCCCCGCTCCGGGCCCACGACCGGCGCGCCGTCGCGAAGATCGCTCGATCCTTGAAACTCGCGCGTGCGGCCGGCGAGCGCGGCATAGATCAACGAAGGCAAGAGTACGATCGTGAAGTTGTGCAGGAAGAAGCAGACCAGAAAAGCGATCGCCAACGGAAGGATCCCCTTCCGCGATGCGAAATACTCCAGGCTGAAATAGAAGAAGACGAGCATGGCCGCGGCGGCGAGCGCGTACTCCTCGACGTAGCCGAAGAACATCATGCTGCCGCCCCAAGCGAGGATGTAGCAGAGGGCGAATCCCGTTCCCGTCCCTCGCGGGTGGAGGCGGCGGGCGATCGCGTAGGCCGTCCAGAAGAAAGCGAGACCTGCCGCGTAGCTCAGGAGGCGAAAGGTGAGGAGCGTGCCCAGGCCGAGCGGCGCGGCAACATACCGGTCGAGCGCATAGTGCAGGACATAGTCGGCGGGTTCGGGGACGATCGTACGAAGGGCCTCGGCGAGCCCGACCTCCCTCATCTGCTTCAGCCGCAGGGCGCCGTCGCCGAGAACATGCGTGTTGTCCCCGAAGACGACAAACGCCGACAGGAGCGCGGCCGAGACCAGGCCCATGAACGCCCAGCGCCGGCACCTGCCGCCGGGCCGCGAGAACCAACCGCCGATCGCGCCGAACCCGCTTGTAGATCCGGCGCGTCCGACAGCGGTCAGAAGGGCGAATGCCGCCAGGAGGGACAGGGCATGCGCCACGCAGAAGGACCAAGGGAAGTAGGCGAGATGGTTCACACCCCAGATCCTCCCCGTCGCCGAGAACGAGGCGGCGAGGCGGATCATGATCGTCACGAGGATCGGGATGAGGAGAAACATCGTTTCGTCTTGCCCCCCGGTCAAGATAACCGAGGGAATGAGGAATCGCCACCGGATGGTCGCAGCATGAAATCGGGTTGCTCTACTCCCGACCGGGCGCTCAGCGAATCAGGACCAGTTTCCGATCGGCCGCGGGGCGGCCGCCCTGGATGAACCGCGCATGGTAGACGCCTGCCGGAAGCGACGAGCCGTCGCTGCCGAGCCCATCCCAGATCACCGGCAGGGCGGCGCCAGGAGTCAGGAACCACTCGCCCAGGTCGCGGATTGAGCGGCCGTCAGGTCCGAATATTGCGAGATGGATTGAGGCGGTGCGATCCGTCTGAGCAGACCACCGGATGGGCCCGGAAGACGGATTCGGGTATGCCTCGCCCACGCGAAGACCCGCAAAAGGGGGTAGCTCAGCCGGGACGGAGACGATGTCGCGATTGCCCTCGAGCGCGTAAACGTACCCGCCTGTTCCTCCGTAGAGGAGCTGGCTTCCCGCGGCGACATCGGGCGCGCCGTTGCCGTTGAGATCGGGCATGCCCCGGATCGTCATGATCTTGTCGCCCGTCGGATTCAGCCAGCGCCAGACGATCTGGCCATCGACGCCGTTCAGCAGGTAGACGTAGCCATCGAAGTCCCCGACCACGACGTCATTGATCCCATCCGCCGTGCAGTCGGCCACGCGATCAATTGCCCATGTCCAGTCGCTGGTCGCCGTCGTCCAGATAACCGATCCATTCGCGCCGCTGCGGACGCAGCAGGAAGCGGTCACGTTCATCCCGAGGGCGACGTCTTGGATGCCGTCGCCGTTCACGTCGTCGAGAGCAGCCACCCTCTGCTGCGCGCCGGCGGACACGTTCCAGATAACGGTGCCAGTCCGGCCATTGATGCAATAAAGGTTGCTGCCCCACTGAGCGGGCACGATCTCCGGAATTCCGTCCGCGTTCAGATCGTTCAGGAAGATCAGGTTCCAGATGGTCGATTGCACCGGAGCCTGCCAGAGAAGGCCTCCGCTCGCTCCCGAAAGCGCGATGACGCGGGCCGAGATCGGAGTGTTGTCTCCCAGGGCGGCGACGACGTCGCGGACGCCATCGCCGTTGATGTCCTGACAGGAACGAACATCGAAGAACGCGTCCTGACCGTAATAGACCCACACCTGGCTGCCGCTCGCGCCGTTCACGCAGTGGATCCGATCATTCGAGCTCCCGCTGCAGAATACGACCTCAGGAACTCCATCCGCCGTGATGTCGCTTCCGAGGCCGTCCATCGCGTAGATCCAACCCGCATAGGTCGAGCCGTAGTGGACATAGGTGTCGAAGCCCCAGAATGTGGCGCCGGTCATCCCGTTCAGCGCATACGCGGTGCGGCCGCCCCAAGCGGTGCCGAGGAGGATCTCCGGGAACCCGTCACCGTTCAAGTCGGCGCCCAGGCGCAGGCAGTTGTCGCCGGATCCGCCGCCGCTGCTGAGCCCTCCGATCGGCCGGGCCGACCAGAGGACTTCCCCCATTCCGGACGACCGTCCTCGGATCGCGAAGACGTGGTCAACGCCCGAAGGCCCGTTCCCGTACCCCTCGAAGACGACCTCCGGCCCCCCGTCGCCATCGATGTCCGGGGTGGCGGCGATTGCCTGCATGTTCCCGTTCGCCTTGAAGCTCCAGAGCAGGTCCGTTCCCGGCTGTGCAGCAGTGACGGCCGGCAGCACGCAGAGCAGGCTCACTGCCCAACACTGGAGGGGCCATGACCGCATACGAGGCTCTGATCGCTTCCGACGAACCACCGCCACCATGATGTGCGCGGCGCCCAATCCGGCGAGCGACGTCTTCTCAGGTTTGTGCATTGCCGAGCCCCCCCCTTGTCGAGTCTCTTGCGGCCGCGCGATTTCGCCCGGGGGTAATTCTAGGGGAACAGCGGGCAAAGGGCGAGACATATCGCTCGCCCGCGATCGGGGGGGGCTCTCGCTCGAGTATCGGATCAGTATCTCAGGCTTGCCTTTAGGTAGACTTGGTCGCTCCGGTGCCCGCCCTCCAGCGTGCGCTCCCCCGACAGGACGAGGTACAAACGACGGGTCGCCGTGATGTCCGCATCCCCCCCGAACCACCGGATCAAGCGTCCTCCGAATGCCGGGTCCTTTGCCTGCTCTTCCCGGATTCCGCCCCGTAGCTCGACGTAGAGGAACTCGAGCGGCGAGGCGACCAGATAGAGAGAATGCAGCCACCCATCGAGATGTCCGGATCGATAGCGCGTGCTCCGGGTCCGCGCTCCGAGGGCAATGCGGGTGATCTGGGCCACGCCGAGACCGGCCGTGTAGGAGTCGTTCTCCAGCGAGCCTCCAGCGCGCGACGAGCGAGCGTCGGCCCCGAGGTCCACGTGACTTCCAAGTCGCATGCTCATCCCGATGGAGGCGCCTTGGCGGTAGCTGTCGTCGAAATCGGTCTCCGGGGTCACATGGTCCCGATAGAATCGGACGTTCCTTCGATTGTCGAAGCCCGCGCGGAGATCGAGTGCTCGAAGAAGCCGCAACCTGGATTGAGCGTAGAAACTCGTGACGCTGAATGGACGTTCGCCGGCGGCAGCCTTCCAGGAACGATTGAGGTCGAGCTCCTCTGCCAGCGTGATTCCGAGCGCGTCGATGTCGTACCGCTGCTGAAGATAGAGAAACTCTCGATTCACCACGCTGCGGCGGTATGAACCGATCAGACCGGCCACCAACGTATAGCGACGATCCGCACCCTGCCCACTGGCGTTCTGGCAGTAGACCCCGCTCTCCAAGATCTCGGAGGATGTGCCGTACGAGACCGGGTCCGGTTGCGATCCGCCGAAGGCCCCGAAACTCCAGCGCCCGCCGAGACGCTCAAGGAGCGCTCCGTCGAAGATCCCGACGGTCGCGAGCGCGGCCGAGGACTGCCGCCCAGCGGTCATGCGCAAAGACGAGCCGGGGCTCTGCCACGATCCGGAGAATCGATAGACTCTGGTGCTTCCTTTCCCCGCATCGGTTCGCGACCCGTTCTTGTAGGTCCGCCGGGCCCTCACATCGATCGACAGGTCGATGGGGCTTCCCCCCACGTCCTGGCCATCCAGGCGGGCATCCAGCCCTGGTTGCGTGACGCTCCGGGATGCTGGACCGCCATCGTCCAGCATCAGGAGGCGCATGCCAACCCTTCCTCGGATTCCATTGTCGCGGAGCCAACCGCGAGATCGGCGCGGGGGCTGCTGAACCTGCGATTCGGATGAAGGCGCGGGGGGCGTCGGAGTGAGTTCGCCATGAGCGCGTCGCACGACATCCCCGGCCTGGAGATCCACGTCCTGCATGACGATCTCGCAAGCAGACGCGCTGGTAGCAAGAAAGAGGACCTTGAGCTTGCCCACGACGCGACCCTCGCGCACGACCTCCATCACGTCGCCTTCCTGCAGTCCGTCCTCGCGACCCGACGCAACGTAAACAGTCGATCCGCTGAGATACTGGATCGTGGAGTGGATATCCTTCTCGGACGGGCCTCCAGACGAGCTCTCTCCCGCGCGACATACTGCCGCAGTCCAGATTGTGATGATGATCAAGAGGATTGCCAGCCTCATCGTCAGTCTCCCCGCGGATGACACTGGTAACACGCCGCGCTCGAGTACTGGAAACCGGGGACCCCTTGGTGATCCGCCGTCACCTCTGACTGACTGCTGTGTTCGTGGCAGATGATGCAGGAGAAGACGGCGAAGTTGCTCGGGTTCGTGTGGCAATCCGAGCAAGTGTCCCACTTTCCCCGGTGCTTCCCGCTGTAGATCGGGAAGAAGCTCGAATCGTGGTCGAAGGTCGCCCCTTCCCACTGTGTCGTGGAATGACAGACCTCGCAGGTCGTCGGGAATCCGGCCGCCTGGTGGTTCGGATCGGTCGTCCCGTCGTAGGCGGCCTG
>CAZNRY010000039.1:5415-16515 GCA_964575675.1 uncultured bacterium | reverse complement strand
AAGCGTGACACGACGAACAGGCCGCCTGTGCGTGCGCCCCAGTCAACGGGAAGGAAGTCGTCCCGTGGTTGAACGTCGCCCCTTCCCACTGGATCGTCGTGTGGCAGGTCCCGCAGGTGATCGGGAATCCGGCCGCCTGGTGGTTCGGATCGGTCGTCCCGTCGTAGGCGGCCTGATGGCACGAGGCGCACTGCGTCGAGAGGCCGTCGTAGACCCCCGAAGCGTGACACGACGAACAGGCCGCCTGTGCGTGCGCCCCAGTCAACGGGAAGGAGGTGAGGGAGTGGTCGATGACGGCCCCTTCCCATCCGGTTGTCGCGTGGCAGATCTCGCAGTTGGTCGGGAAACTCGCCGCCCGGTGATCGGGGTTGACCGCCCCTTCATAGGCGTCCTGATGGCACGAATAGCAGCCGGTGGAGGTTCCATCGTAAATCCCACCCGCGTGGCAGGAGGCGCATCCGGTCTCCGCGTGGACCCCGGTCAGCGGGAAGGCCGTCCCGGAATGGTCGAACACGGCCCCTTCCCACTGGATCGTCGTGTGGCAGGTTTCGCACGCGGTCGCGAAACCGGCGGCGCGGTGGTTTGGATCTGCCGTCGCATCGTAGTCGGATTGGTGGCAAGAGGCGCATGCGGTGGAAGTACCGTTGTACACGCCCCCGGCGTGACATGAGGAACAAACAACCTCCCGGTGAGCGCCCGTCAGAGGGAAGGACGTCTGGCCGTGGTCGAAGACGGCTCCATCCCATTGAACCGTGTTGTGGCAGATCTCGCACGACGTCGGGAACCCCATCGCCCGGTGGTTCGGGTCGGTAGTCGCGTCGTAGTCGGGCTGGTGGCAGGAAGCGCATTGAGCGGCCGTGCCGTCGTAGACGCCTCCGACATGACACGAGGAACAGGCGGCCTGGGAATGAGCCCCCGTCAGGACAAACCCCGTCCGGGAATGATCGAATAAGCCTCCCTCCCACCCAGTGGTCGTGTGGCAGGACTCGCATGCGGTAGCGAATCCTGCGGCGCGGTGATCGGGGTCGGTCGTCGCATCGAAGTTGGATTGATGGCACGACAGGCACTCCGCCGCTAGGCCATCGTAAATTCCTCCGGCGTGACAGGATGCGCAAGCCGCTTGGGTGTGGGCGCCCGTCAGGGGGAAACCGGTCCGCGTGTGATCGAAGGCGGCTCCATCCCACCCCGCCGTCGTATGGCAGTCCGCGCATGCGGTAGCGAATCCTGCGGCGCGGTGATCGGGGTCGGTCGTCGCATCGAAGTTGGATTGATGGCACGACAGGCACTCCGCCGCTAGGCCATCGTAAATTCCTCCGGCGTGACAGGATGCGCACGGAGCCTGACTATGCGCCCCTGTCAGCGGGAAGGACGTCGCCTGATGATCGAATGCCGCGCTCTCCCATCCGGATGCCGTGTGGCATAGCTCGCAGGTAGCCGGGAATCCCGCCGTCCGATGGTTCGGATCGGTCGTCGCGTCGTACGCGGGCTGATGACACGCCGCGCACTGGGCGGCCGTGCCGTCGTAGATGCCTCCGAGATGACACGAGGAACAGGCGGCCTGGGAATGTGCACCCGTCAGCAGAAACCCCGTCTGGGAATGATCGAATGCGGCACCGTCCCACCCAACCGTCGTGTGGCAGGTCTCGCAAGCAGAAGCGAATCCAGCCGCGTGGTGATTGGGCTCGCTCGTCGCATCAAAATCGGCCTGATGACAATCCGCGCACTGGGTCGCCGTTCCATCATAGATTCCTCGGGCGTGGCAGGAGGAGCACGCGGCCTCCGCGTGGGCGCCCGTGAGCGCGAAGTCGGTCCGCCCGTGATCGAACTGTCCGTCCATCCACTGTTCCGAGGAGTGGCACTCCTCGCAGGCGATCGTGAATCCTGCCGCCAGATGGTTCGGGTTCGCGGAATCATCGTAGTCCGCCTGATGGCATGCGGCGCATTCCGTGCCCGTGCCTGTGAAGATGCCCCCGCCATGGCAGGACGAGCAGGGTTCCTCTGCATGCGCTCCTTCCAGGGCAAAAGCCGACTTCGCGTGGTCGAACGGAGATCCCTTCCACTCCCCCGCGTCGTGACACGTCTCGCACGCGGTCGGGAATCCGGCGAGCCGGTGTTCCGGGTCCGCCGCGTTGTCATACGCCTCCTGATGGCAGGACGCGCAGGCGAGCGACAGGCCGGCATAGACGCCGCCTCGATGACATGCGGAGCAGTTCGTCTCCGCGTGGTTTCCGGTCAGCGGGAACTTCGTGCGGGAGTGCTCGAAGACAGCGCCCTCCCACTGCCCCGTCGTGTGGCAGGCTTCGCACGAGGTCTGGAAACCAGCCGACCAGTGATCCGGCTCAGCCGTCGCGTTGTAGGCGGCTTCATGGCACGACAGACACCGGGTCGACGTCCCGTCGTACACGCCGGTGCCGTGGCACGACGAGCACTGAGCCTGCTGATGGGCCCCCGTGAGCAGAAACTCGGTGCCATCGTGATCGAAACGGGCCGCGTCCCACCGCGCCGTGTTGTGACACATCGCGCAGTCTGTCGGGAAGTTGCGCTTAGCGTGCTCGGGCTCCGTTGTGCTCTGAAAATCCCCGGCGTGGCACGACACACAATCGCTCCCGAGTCCCCCGAACTGCTGTCCGCCCTGAGACCCCGTCTGGTGGCACGCCTCGCACTCGAGCGCCGCGTGGGCCCCCGTCAGAGGAAACGTGGTCCTCAGGTGGGCCCGCGACATCTCGGAGCGATCCGAAAAGCTGCGCGGGCTGTGGCAGTCCTGACACTCTGTCCCGAGCGCCCCTTCGTGAACATCGGTGTGGCAAGCGACGCAGCTTTCCTTGATCTCGGAGAAGGCGAGGGATTGGTGGCACGATCTACAGCCGAGCTCCTTGTGAGCCTTGCTCAACGAGAAACCGTGCCGGCCGTGGTCGAAGGCCGGTGAGATCGCGACCGGCATCCAGGCCTCCGCGGTATGGCAGGTCGCGCACCCTTCATCGAGCTTCCCATGCGGGCTTTTCCCGGAGGACGCCGCTCTCACGATCACTGCGGAGGGGATGGCTGCGGCGAGGAGCAGCAGAATCCCGGCGATCCAGAACGTCCCCTTGGCCGGGCGGGTATCGATGCGTCTCATGGTGTTCGCCCCTGGCGTTGCGGATAGCGGGTCCTCGCGCGACAGTTGCCCTCGAGCGATTCGTGGGCAGCGGAGAGGGAACCGGGCGAGACCTGCGCCCTCGCGGAGGCTCCGGCAAGAAGCATGAGAAGTCCCCCCCTCCAAACGATCGACCAGAAGCGATGGATCAAGGACTAGGCGACCGCCGCTTCGGGCGCCTCGGCAGAGACGTCCTTCTTCACCATCCGGATCCCGAGCCGCTCCAGAAACCGCGGCGGCGGCTCGCCTCCGACCCGAACGATCACCACGTCGTTCGGCAGCGTCATCGTCCGCCCGCGTACTTCCATCTGGACCGACTCCACATCGATCGAACGAACGTGGCTCTCGAGGAGAACGTTGATTTTCCCCGCGGCGGAGGCCGCTTCCAGCTTCTCCAGATTCCGTTCCTTGAGACGATGAAAAGCGCCCGCGCGGTAGCTGAGCGTGACCTCCGTCCCCGCCTGGTTCGCCAGACCAAGGGCGGTCTCGACCGCGCTGTCCCCTCCCCCGACCACAAGCGCCTTCTGGCCCGCGAACTCCTCCATCTCGACCACGTTGTAGAAGACCTTTCCCATCTCCTCGCCTGGAACGTCGAGCCGGCGTGGCGTTCCCCTGCGGCCCATCGCGAGGACGATGCGGCGCGCCCGGAATACCTTCTCGCGCGCGGTCACGAGAAAGAGCGAGCCGTCGCGCTGGACGTTTTCGACGGGACAACCGGAGAGGATCTGAAGGCCCGCGTTGGCGATGATCGTCTCCCAGATCTGAAGAAGCGACTCCTTCGATGCGTCGGAGATCCAGAGATCCCCGTAGAGCGGGATGTGGACCGGCTCGGCGAGGAGGATCTTGTGGCGCGGGTACTTGCGGACGGTGTCGGCGACGGTCCCCTGTTCGAGCATCCGGTAGCTCAGGCCGCACCGGATGGCCTCGAGGCCCGCGCTCAACCCGGCGGGGCCCGATCCGATGATGATGACGTCGGATGCTTCCACCTCGCCGTCTTCCCTTGGCGAACCCGGGGGCAGCTCGCGGGCGATGGCCTCGACCGCAATTTTCCCCTCGTTGATCGCGTTCTTGATGAGTCCCCGCCCCCCGAGTTCTCCAACGAGGTAGATCCCCTTCACATTCGACTGGAAATCGGCCGTGAGCAGCGGAACCTCGATCCTCTGAACAGCCGCCCCCGTGGTGAGGAAGATCGCCCCGACGGGGCAGGCCTCCACGCAGCTCCCGTGGCCCACGCACTTCGTGCGGTCGACCATCGAGATCTTGTTATCGAGATGCAGCGCGCCTGGTTCCGGGCAGGCGGCGACGCAGGTCCCGCAGCCGACACACTGATCGGCGCGCACAACCGCGTGTTGCGCGATCTTCCCTGCTTCTCCACCCTCGACCTCGCGGCTCAGCGTCGCCGAGACGATCTCGTAGATCTGCTGCGGCACGCCGCATCCGCGGCAGTACCTTCCCCCGGGGGCGACGGGAACGCCGCATCTCGGACACGGCGTCCCTTCCCGAACGGAAGCCGGCGGCGCGGCGGTCGACGTGCGGCGTAGGTAGACCACGGTGCAGATGGCCGTGAGTCCGAAGAATCCGAGCGCGGTGAAGAGCATTTGCACGGCGGATCCTCCTACCGCAGCCACGTGACGCCGAGGAGCGTCGTCAGGATCACGTGCATGAACACGGCAACGAGCGTGGTCATTGCGACCGGCATGTGCGCCACATGCCAGAAGCGGAAGACTCGCTGTGTCGCATCGAGGAGCCGGCACTGCTGGCCCAAGGCGACCTCGCGATTGGCGAGCCGTGCGACCCGGCGGACGGTCCCGTGGCTCGGCGTGTTTTCGCCGGTGGCATTCTTCGGAAGATCCTTGATGAACGCGCGCACGGCGCGCCGGCGGACCCGGTCGTCCGCCGCCATCTGCCGGATCGTTCTCCAGAGTCCAAGATGCTCGGGGCCGACCGGTTCGACCTTCAACATCCTCTCCAGCGATGAGACGGACAGCCCCGTCGCATCCGCGAGTTCCTGGAGCAGGCGGCCCCGCTCGGAAGTCGCCTCGCCGAGGTCCATCTGGAGGCCTTCCCGCGTACGGGGCGCGCGAACGTAGATGTACCGGCCGATCACCCCGCTCAGACAGACGGCGAGCATCGCCGCGTATCCAAGCCCCGCCAATCCTCCAAAACGCCATCCCGCGTGCGTCGCGGCGAGAAGCGGAATCACGAGTCCCGCGACGATGTGGAGCCTGAGGATGCGCGCCACGGGCCCTATGAATCCCAGCCACCGGAACCGCTTCCGGAGGGAATAGAGCCATAGGAACAGGAAGAGCACGAATGCTGCGATCCCCGCCGTCTGGCCGACGAAGCCGGAGGGTCGAAACCAAAGGTGAAGCGGACTTCTCACCCGGGCGTGCAGGGGCGCGGTGAAGTAGGTCAACCCGAGGATGTTCACGAGGACGAGCAGCGCGATCGCCGTTGCGAGGATCCAAGCGTCCGAGCCCCCGCGGTCCCGATTGGATCGGGGCCGCAAATCGCGGCTCTTCCCGCGCGCGCGGGCGTCTGCGGGCAGCACGAGGCCGAGGCTTACGTGAGAATTGGTCGGAGACATCAGTTGAAACTTGCCCCCCTGGGACATGTTGTGCGGCGATCGATGCTTTTCCGAGGTCCGAGAACTGGTCCGTCCAAGAGGTCCAGTCGACCCACTAGCAAGATGCGCACCGGATGACGAGCGTTGGGTCATGGATGAGTGAATCTACTGCGGCGAACGATCTCGAATAAGAGAGATGAACGATCTTCTCGCGGTCGGGCCGCCGCGTAGTTCACGACGGCGGTCCAATCGCTGGAAAGCGTCGATCCACAGGGCAATTTGACCCGTCGTCCGGAGCACCGCTCGACTACAGTCCCACGCCGGCAAACTGGCAGACGGCGAAGGCTCGAAGGGGGCTTATCCCAACATCTCGCGGCGAACAGTCCAAGAAGAGGCTGGCTGATCCGTTTCTTCCCTTCGGGAGTACAAAGGCGACCATGACATTGTCAGAATTCCATTTGTGAATGAGATCACGTTCTCAATGACAATCTGACCTCGCCGAGGCTCGTTCCGGCCATGATGAGCTTCGAGATCCCCCGCGGTCGTGATCCGCCGGCGGACCCGCATTCCCCTGTAATGCGTTCCGACAGCCCGCGCACTCAATCTTGCACGCTCGGGAGGAAAGCGAACCGGACCCCCGGAGTTGTGACTCGACAGGGGCCCGGCGTTTCTCTACCGGATCTCTCGATAGCGCGATCTAACGGTAGAGGGACCGGATCCTACCCCAGGAGAACGGATCGCTCGCCGTCGGCGGGCACGAGAAGACCATCTGACTCACGCCTCCGATACCATTGAAGAATGCCGTGAACTCTGTCGGGGGCGAACATGGATCACTGATGTCGCAGTAAGCATTCCACTGCGCCTCGCCGATGAAATACCGTTGTCCCACCGCGACGGGCGCAGATGATTCGAAGAGGAGTGTAAGAACCCAGGGGCAGCAGTAGGTGCAGGTCGGGAAGGCAAGACCAAATTCCCCCACGTAGACGGGATTGAAGGTCACCGTTCCGGCGTCGACCTGGGTCCCATAGTGGCCATCGTAGTACGGACCGTTGCAGCACCCCTCTGTGATCGTCCCATCGAGCAGAACGGGCGGCAGGGGAAGCTCATTTACCTCGAGCACGAACTTGACGGTCCCGGAGGTGACCCCCTGCGGGAGCGCGGTTCGGATCGTCCACGGGTCGCCATCGTCATCGAAGTCGAGGTAGATATTCGAACTCGATTGGGCCTGAGCCCATGCGCCGGGGAGCGCGACAACCAACAGAAAGCCCAAGGCGACCACACAACGGCCGAGCAGATGTGTCATGGCAACCTCCTTGCCGATCCTGCGTGCCTGTCGAAGCACGAAGAGTCTAGCACGGCTGGACCTGCCCTTCAAGGCCATGAGAAGCCACCAACAGTCAGCCCGGTCCGAAGCTCACCTCATGAACCCGCGGATAAACGCCTCCTTCCGCTCGACGCTCAGAGCTTCCCACTCCTGTCTGCTGGGGTCGCAGCAGTGGCCAATCGTGTGCCCCTTGTACACGGAGGTGATGCCGGCCACGATCGGCTTGCCGCTCGTCGGGTCGACGTTGTTGATCGCGATTCCGGTCGTGAATCCAGCACGCTTGAGGGGTTCGGCGGGTTTCTGCTGTCCGCGGGGGACAATGAACACCACGATCAGGACCAAACCAACGACGGCCACGATCAGCGCGATCCTGCCGCTGCTTAGCCCGGAGCGGCGCCGCTGCACCTCCAGCCGTCTGTCACGTCTCCCGGCATGCTTGTCTCCCCCGCCCGCACCACCACTTGTGTTCTTCACGGACTCCTCCTATGGCCTTCCGGCCTCTTCGATGACGCGGAGGGCGATGTTCTCGTTCTCCCTCATCGTTCGCCATACCCACTTGCCGTTGACGAAGACCATGGGCACCGCAGTCAACCCGAGTTGCTGGGCAGCCCGCGCGTCCTCGACGATCACCGCGGCAATATCTGGCTTTCCCATTTCCGCAAACAGCGCTTCAGGATTCACTCCCATCTTCCCTGCCGCTGCTCGGAGAGACTCGTCGTTGAAGGAACTGAGATTCCTCATGAGCCAGTCGTGCATCTTCCAGTAGCCCTGAGCGCCACCCAGGCTTCCGGCGGCCTCGGCGGCCTGTGCCGCTCGTCCCGCCAGTGGGTGCAGCGCCTCCGGCCGTACCTGGGCGGGAAGGGTGGGGTTGATCTTCGGGTCGATGGGAAAATGTCGGAATGTGTACCGGATGTTGGGCTTCGCTTTCAATAGGTCACGAATCGCCACATCCATGGACGCGGTATACGGCTCCTGGTAGTCCCCGAACAGGATCACGTCGACAAACCGAGATCCAGCCGGAACCGCGCTCGCATTCGCGGCCCCGGTGGACCAGGATCGGGTGTCGGGGGGCATCATGCGAGCCGATTGATCACGCCAGTCTTGGACGTCTTTCGAAGCTGCAAAGGCCGGCCGGTCGGCCTTCGCGGTGAGCGGAGGAGGGTTCTTGGCTGCGACCTCTTCGATCGTGCGTCGGAGAGCGCCAGGAACCTGCCAGCCCTTGAACTCGACTCCGTTGACGAAGACCATCGGGGTGAAGTAGAGCCCGAGAGCACTTCCTTCTTCGCAGTCCGCTTGAATCCGGCGCAGGGTTTCCTCTCCTCGCATGACCGCACGGAACGACTCAGGGTTGTAACCCATCTGGCGGAGACCGGCTTCAAGATCTCCGTCGGTGAAGGTCCCTTCCTTGGAGAAAAGCCACCGGTGCATCTCCCAGAATCCCTGATCACCTTTCAAGATGCCGGCAGCCTCGGCCGCTCTGGCGGCCCAGCACGCGTTGGCGTGCAGCGTCTGACTCACATATCGATTGCAGGGCACTCCGGGCTCCGCCTCCGCGCACATCGGGTAATGCTTGACCGACAGGGCGATGTCGCTGCGTGAGGCAAGGATCTCCTCGATCTCCCGTTCGACCTTCTGGCAGTCGATGCACTGATAATCGGTCAGCATCACGATCCGGATGGGACTGGCTTCTGGGCCAAGGCGATAGCGGCCGGCAAAGCCGGCACTGCCCCACCTGTCCGCAGCGGTTCCGGAACTGGGAGCTTGAGTGGCCGGCGCCTGGGGCGATGCCTGGGGTTGGGTTTGGGTCTGCGCCAGGATCTTCTCGGTAGATTCGCGCCGATCGGCCTCCGCGCGGACGCGCTCTCCCTGTTGGAGGCGGGTATTGGCAACACTGAGCACCAGGGAGACCACCAGGAAGGCGCCGAGTGTAGTCCCAGCAATCCTTCGCATCAGGGCCCAAGATACCGACTCGCCTCCCGAAGGTGATCGGCGTGCAGTCCTCCACGTTTCCCGCTCGACCACAAGGAGAACCGCTAGGTTGGCGGCGTGAACTCCGACGCAGTAGGAACAGAACTTGCCGTAGGCCAGCATCACGCCAATGAAGAGTAGCGAGGCGGCGCCACCGGCCCGCATGAGCCATCGTGCCGCTGCCGGCAGCTCCTCCCGGTCCATCACCATCCACCCGACGAGCAACGCGAAGAAGTAGGCGAAGCCCACAAAGGAGACAGGCCACCGCATCCCGGGCACCATCCCCCACGGCGTCTTCTCCAGGGCTTCGCAACCGCTTTCGGGACCGCAGCCGGGGAGTCCTCCTCCGAAGTGTTTCGAGATCAGAAACGCTGACAGCACGACGGCGGCCCCGAGCAGGGTCGCGACCCTCCAGTACGCAGAGTTGGAGATCCAGAGTGCTCTCAAGAAACCTGCTGATCCCCCATTCCGGGTCCTTACGTTTTTCACCTTCGTCACTCTATCCCTCCACTCCTGTTGTCCTCGCAAATCTCGAGGTCGCGCCGCCACGGTCGCGCAGGAGACCGATAAAGCTCCTGACGGACACCAACGGATTCGCCGTGGGCATTTTGTCGCTACTTCAGATAGGACCCGATCAAGTCGATCAGCTCATCGGCAGCCTCGGACTGATGGGGAGTGATCTTCCGCTTCGGGTCCAGGACGTGGAAGCGGACATGTCCTGCGAGAACCTCGACCATGAGACCATTCATGGCCCCCCGGCAGGCGGCGATCGTTTGTAGAACTCGCGAGCTGTCTTCCTCCTCATTCAGCAGACGCTCGATCGCCTCCACCTGGCCCCGGATACGGCGGATGCGTTGGAGCAGTTTCGGTTTGTCTCTTAGGGTGTGAGCCATTCTGAGATTCCTCCTTCATTGAATCCGATTTTCATTAGCATACTATACCATGGTAGGGTATCGTCAATTCAGAAACTGAAGGACGAGTTGCCACAGGCTCATGGCCACCCGCGGGCTCAGCGCCATCGGTGCGGCAGGGAACTCACGAAACGATGAACAGATTCCGGCTGCTTGCGCAGATGCACTGGGACGCCCGCCGGGGGCAAGTCGAGGTCATCGTCGCGGCCTTCGCTTTCGCTGCGAGCGTGCCCGCCACCAAAATATTGCTGGCCGATGCCTCCCCGCTCGCGCTTTCCGGCGTGCTCTACCTTTCCGCGGGAGTCCTGTGTGCCGTCCTCGTAGGGATCTCGCGCTGGACGGCCGCGGCCGCCGAGAGCAAGAGCATCCGCGGCACTGAGTGGCTTTGGCTGGGGGGCGCCACCCTCTCGGGTGCAGTTCTCGCGCCTTTCCTGCTTTTCCTGGGTTTGCGGCAGGTGAGCGGCCACGTGACCGGGCTCTTGCTCAACTTCGAGGCCGTGTTCACGGTCGGCCTGGGTGTCATTCTCTCCAGCGAGCGCCTCGGCCGGCGCGGCTGGCTTGGAGCACTGGCCGTGTTTGGGGGCTCTGTGTTGCTCTCGCTCCCCGGTGAGAGCGCGATGCCCGCCCCAACCCGATGGACAGGGATCGCCTTGGTCGTCTGCGCCTGTGCCCTATGGGGCCTCGACAACAACCTCATCCAGCGCGTTAGTCTGCGGGACGCCCGGCAGATCACCGCGGTCAAGGGACTTGCCGGGGGCATGATGAGCCTTCTGCTCGCCTGGGCATTCGGCGGGTTCGGCCAGTGGAATGGCTTTCGACTCTCTTTCGCAATAGCCATCGGGGCCGTCTCGTTCGGACTCTCCATCGCGCTCTTCGTGCGCGGGTTGCGCCGCCTCGGTGTGATTCAGACCGGGATGCTCTTCGCACTAGCCCCAGGCTTCGCAGCGATTCTTTCCTGGATCTTCCTTCGCGAGCAGATCGTGGCCCAGGGCCTGACGGCGCTTGTTGTAATGACCGCGGGATCCCTTCTGCTCGTGCTCGACCGCCACGAGCATCCGCACGAACACGACGGCGCCGAACACGCCCACGAGCACACGCATGACGACCACCACGAACACACGCATGATTCAGAGCATCTCGCGCAGGCGCCTCATGCCCATGAGCATCGCCATAAGCCGCTGATGCACATGCATGGACA
>CAZNRY010000039.1:0-5315 GCA_964575675.1 uncultured bacterium | reverse complement strand
GCGGTGAAGACTTCGATGGTTCGCTTCTTCATCTGTTCATCTCCTCTCCATTAGAGACTGGGTCGGACAGCCTTGGCTCGCTCGATGGCGGCCCGGATCAGGGCTTCGGAGGGAACTCCTCGGCTGTTCGGATCACCGCCGGCTGCGTAAAGGCGACACGCTGCGCCCATCGGTGCCTGCTCGCCGCCAACATCGACGCCGTTGATCAGAATGGTGGGGGATCCCCAATCGCGGAGGTGCTCTGGGACATCGGCCGCAGTGACATCGATCTCCTCCACGGTGTCGGGAAGCTGCAAGCCGGCAAGACAGCGACGTAGCGTTGCTCTGGCTCCGACGACGTTGGGGCAACCCGGGAAATAGAGAAGCTGTATCTTCATCGCCGCCGTCCCTTCTGGTTCGAGTCGTCAAGAGCCTCGTGGATGGGGCACTCCCGGGTCGAACCCGACTTGGTGCAGGTGTTCGCGAGCGTCGCAAGCGCTCCCTTCATTCCGCGAAGAGCAGGGATCACGACTGGCTCGCGGCCCATCAATCGTCCGGCCCGCGGTGTGCCGTCGCGTCCTCGTCGACCCAGTCCTCCTCCTCCCATGACATCCCCTTCCGGCCTGGCACCTTGCGCGTCGGCCCGGGTTTGTAGGACGGGCAGCTCTTCGGCCCATAGCAGAAGGTCTCCCGCCGGTAGCGCCGCACGGACGGGTTCCACTGGTCGATGATCATCTCGACCGCCATCTCGCAGCCCCACATGCAGACCGAGCACTTCGTGGAGTAGGTCGTTGCGGCGAGCCGCCGGTGGCCGCGCTGGCGGTAGACCTCGAGGGCTGGCGGGATGCCAAGGAAAGGCGGCGGGACCGCGGCGACGGCGCCCACTCTGTCGAGGACCTTCAGGCCGCTCACCTTGTAGAGGTCGGCGGTTTCGACCTGGGCATCCATCACGCGTTCGCCCGCCCCGGAGATGCGATCGCCCACCCGGAACTGGTGCTTCTCGTGCGCGCCCTTTCCGAGCGCGACGACGAACTCCATTGCTTCGCCGGCGAGCGTGCCCCGCACTCGAAGCACGTAACCG
The DNA here is from genome assembly GCA_964575675.1 of uncultured bacterium. Lineage (GTDB taxonomy): Bacteria > Eisenbacteria > RBG-16-71-46 > CAIMUX01 > VGJL01 > CAZNRY01. The sequence continues at coordinate 4,255 of CAZNRY010000039.1, read as the reverse complement.
AGGTAGCTATGCGAGCGCTGGTCGAAGCTCCGGGTGAGTCGGATCCGCGGTTGAACGGAGAGGATCTCGCCCTCCCAGCCGATCTTGGAGCCTGTGCCGGTCATGATTGGCGGCTCACAGCAGCGACAGGAGTCGATCCGCGACGAGGGCGGCCGCCTCGGTGACGTCGTAGTGGATTCCCTGGGCCAGGAGCGGCCGCAAATCCTCCGTGAACGAGCGCACCTTGACCTTCGCCGCGAGGTTCTTCTCGAATTCACCGCGGCTCACGTCGTTTCCCTCCGCCTCCATGTATCGACGGAATGCCCGCACAATCCGCCTCGGGTCGACCCCCTCCATTCGGAGGGCGATCCATAGGTCGAATAGATCCCGCCCTTTTCGGCGTTGGTAGAGAGCGCGGAGCTTCGTGGCCATGAGCTCGTTCAGACTGTAGGTTCGGACCTCCGCTTCGCCCTCGAACCATGGCGAGTGAATAGCGAACGAACGACTCTCCGCGGGAAAGACGGAGAAGTGTTCTCGCGTGTTGATTTCCACCTTGAGCCGGAGAGGGATCACGGGCGGGATCTCGGACGCCATGCGATAGCGAAGAGTTACACTGCCGGCGTTGCGTTCCCAGCGAGGTTTCCCAAGAACGGGATCGAGCCGTGCGCGCAGAGCGTCGAGAAGCGGACCGATCGGCCCGGAAGATGCCTGCACGAGATCGATGTCCTCGGAGTAACGCTGAGATGGGCGGACGAACAGCTTGTGGAACGCCGTTCCTCCGCGCAGCAAGCTACTTCTCGACAGGACCGGATCCTGGAAAATCTCGATCAACGCACGACACAGGATCAGGTCCTGCTCAACCTGGGCGTCCTGCGGCCAGGGGGCCATGTTGCGCCAATGCGTGATCGCGGCTTCGGGGATCACGCCTCTGGCTCCAGTTGCGTGTTGACGAGGACATGCCACTTGCGGCTCTCGGAAGCGCCATGGACCGGCGAACTCGGATCGAGCCGGCGCAGTGGGGCGTCCTTGATCCAGTCGGCCAGTCCTTCCGTGAGGCTCCGTTTGCGAGCACGATCCAGCAGATAGCCAAGCCGCTGCCCCACGACCACCTCGCCGTGTCGCTTCGCGACCTCACGGAGTCTCTTCGCGTCGAGCCTCTCGGCTAGCTCCGAGAGAACGGTGATCACGTTCTCCAGCCCACCGGCAACCTTGAAGTACCGGACCAGATCCCACGCCGTCGTCTCCGGCGTCGCGACCTTCATCAAGCCCGTCGGGGTCTTAATGTCCTGGGTCTGCGAGCGGTCGAATGCGCCCTTGCCGCAGAACCGGATCCGGACGTTGCCGGCCCGGACGGGACGCACCGTCCGCTGCGGGATCACGACCTGGAATTCCTGCGGACGATGGTGGGCCGCGCCGTGCACCTGGGCTGCCGACAGAAGACCGACATAGTACGGTCGACCCATGTGTTTCATGAGGTCTTGGATGAACCATTCCGGCGGCAGCGTCCCGGCAGCGCGGTGCTGTGGATCCACGATCACGTAGAACCCTGACCGGGGCATGACAAGCCATCCCGCCTTGATCAGGCGGTGCAGGGCCATGTACGTGGCCGCCGGAGATCGCTCGAGCCGCCTCTCGGCCTCTTCGCGGGTGAAGACGAAGCGGCCCTGGCCGAGAAGCCTCTCGACGAAACGGCCTGCGTGGCTGGACTCTGCGGTTTTCATGTCGGTCACGGATCCTAACGCTATCCGCAAGGATCCGCAACCGAGGCAATTGTCGCCAAGCTGGGGCTCCAGTGCCCCAGCCCCGCGGAGATCTGCAGAAAAAAAGGTCAAAACACCTCGCACGCGGAACCGCGAGTGGGGCTTCTTCGGGACCTGCGTGACGAACGGCCACCAGGATCCCGAGGTCGCCTGGGACGAGATGATGGGCATCTTGACCGACCCGCGGGGTCGATTCCGCTTCGAGCCCGACGTCGCGCGGGAGCTGCTCGATGCCACCTGGGGACGGCACCTCGCCAACGAGGTCGTGAGGACGGAGTTCGGACCCGCGGTCGAGGAGCTGGCGAACCACCGGCGGTTGACGAAGAGCACGCTCAAGATTACCCGCGCCATCTGCATCGCGCGGACGGATTCAGGGCAGTAGCCATGGAGAACAACGAGCAGGCCTCGATCGGTTCCTGGCGATCGTCGGCGAGATCCGGACGACGTCGGAAGCCATCCAGGAGGCGGCTGGAGGCCGAAAGAAGAAGACCCAGGCGCTAACCTCATGGGCCTTCTTGTATTTGCTTAGCCGAGCGTGTCTTCGATGAGTGAGAGTTTGGAGGCGCCACCCGGATTTGAACCGGGGAATAACGGTTTTGCAGACCGTCGCCTTACCACTTGGCTATGGCGCCTCACGAGGGACCTGCAGACCCGGCCACCCCTCGACCGGAACAAGAAAGATGGAGCGGGAGACGGGATTTGAACCCGCGACAGTCACCTTGGCAAGGTGGGGCTCTACCGGGCTGAGCTACTCCCGCTCAAGATTCCGACTCGCCTAGACGGTGGTCTGGGCGCCGGCCGACCGGTCCGGCCGTTCATGTCCGCAAGGCTCGATTCTAGAAACCCCCGGCCGGCCCCGTCAACCCCGCAGTTCACCGACTCCGTGCGCCACGCGGCGCCGCGCGCCAGGCCGGTGAAAGCCGCAGACAAAGGCCTCCGGACCAGCACTTCGGGGCATCTCCCCTCCCATCGGCCAAGCCGTCCGATCCGCCCCTGGCAAGACCGTCCCGCGGAGCCTATCCTCGGCCCACGATGGTCACGATCGTCCAGAAATACGGCGGAACGTCGGTCGAGACGCCCCACCATTTCCTCGGCGTCGCGCGGCGGATCCTTGAGGAGAAGGGACGCGGTCGCAGGCTCATCGTCGTCGTCTCGGCGATGGGACAATCGACGGACGATCTCGTCGCCCTCGCCCGACAGGTGAGCCCTAGCCCCCCTCGGCGCGAGATGGACATGCTCCTAACCGCGGGCGAGCGGATCTCGATGGCCCTGCTCGCGATCGCTCTAGATTCCTCCGGCGCCCCGGCGATTTCGTTCACCGGAAGCCAGAGCGGGATCATCACGGACGATCGCCACAACGAAGCTCGAATCGTCGCGATCCGTCCCTTCCGCATCGAGCAATCGCTCACCGAGGAGAAGATCGTCATCGTGGCGGGCTTTCAGGGCGTCTCTCAGGGTAAAGAGGTGACGACGCTTGGGCGCGGCGGATCGGACACCACGGCCGTCGCCCTCGCGATCCGCTTCGGAAGCCCCTCGTGCGAGATCTTCACGGACGTGCACGGCGTCCTGACTGCGGATCCCCGAATCGTTCCGACCGCGCGCACGTTGCCCCGAATCAACTACGAACCCACGATCGTGCTCTCGCATCTCGGAGCTGGCGTTCTCTTCCACCGCTCCGTGATCCTCGCCAGGAAGTACGGAATGCCGATCCGTGTAGGATGCTCGTTGTCCGACGGGCCAGAGACATGGATCGGCCCATCCCGTAGGGAGACAGATATGACAGGACCCTCGCAGAGCAAGTCCGGCCGGGGCCGCCCGGCGCGTAGCGCCGAGCCCAAGGCGACGCCGTCGAGTGAGGCAGGGGCGGCGGGTTCGTCCGCGGACTTCCCGACCGAATCGGATCGGATCCTCTCCGTTGCGCTCGAGGCGCACTGCACGATGGTCGAGATCGAGGGGGGATGCGGGCCGACGATGCTCGCGGCATTGCTTGACCACGCCTCCACCTGCCAGACGTGGCTCTGGGTCGAAACTCTCGGCACACAATCGGGGGACATCATTCGAGGGGTCTGTGCGGGAACTGGACCGGACGACGAGAAGCTTGGCGCCGCGGTCAAACTCGCGGGGGTCACGGTGCGGACACATGGAAGCCTGGCGGTCGCAAGCCTCGTCGGCGAAGGGATCCTATCGCGTCCGAGCCTGCTCCACGAAACGCTCACGCACCTGGCCGAGAATGGCATCCGCCCAGTCGCGACGCGCTCGGGGAGCCTCTCCCTTTCCTTCCTGGTGCAGGAAAAGCAGGCCGTAGAGACGGTTCGGCTTCTGCACGATCACTTCGTGACGAGCGTCGGGTAGGACCGGCGCGTCCCCCGTTACGCCCTCAGCAGCACGATCTTCTCATAGGCCGCGACGTACTGCAGCGCCGCGCGCTTCCAGGAGTGATCGATCCGCATGACCTGCGAGACGAGCTTCTTCCACGATCGCGTGCGACCGTACGCTGCGAGCGCCCGCTCGACCGC
>CAZNRY010000038.1:0-25164 GCA_964575675.1 uncultured bacterium | reverse complement strand
GCCTCGCGTCTCGCGAGCCCCTGGTGGAAACTGATCGACCTGTCGTTCCTCATGGTCGTTCTCTATCACGGCCTCCGCGGGATCTGGGTCGTCATTCAAGAATCGGTCAAGAAGCCGTGGTTCCGCATCACCATCTGGTGCGTGGTTCTTGTTCTCGGCGTTGGCCTGGCGGTGCTGGGAACGATCACGATCCTCCCGTTCCGTGCGCCCATGGAGGTGAGATGATCGCTCCATCCGTTCGCCACAAGCATGATGTGGTCGTTGTCGGGGCCGGGATCGCCGGACTCTACGCGGCGCTGAAATCGAGCGAGCACTTCGACACGGCCGTGATCTCGAAAGTCTTCCCTACCCGCTCCCACTCGGGCGCGGCGCAGGGAGGATGCTCGGCCGCGCTGGGCAACATGCAGGAAGATCGCTGGGAGTGGCATCTCTACGACACGGTCCGCGGGAGCGATTTCCTGGGGGACCAAGACGCGCAGGAGATCCTGGTCCGCGAGGCGATTCCCGTGATCTACGAAATGGAGCACCTTGGCGTGCCATTCTCGCGCACGCCTGAAGGGAAGATCGCTCAGCGTCCCTTCGGCGGGCACTATTCCAACTTCGGCAAGGGAGAGGTCGCACGTTCCTGCTATGCGGCCGATCGCACGGGGCACGCCCAGCTCCACACCCTCTATGAGCAGTGCATCAAGCGCGGGGTCCGTTTCTACAGCGAGTTCTACACGACGCAGCTTCTCGTGAAGGACGGCGCCTGCCTTGGCGTCGTCGCGTGGGACATCCTGAACGGCGGCCTCCATCTCTTCCACGCCCGCGCCACGATGTTCGCGACCGGCGGCTACGCCCGCGCATGGAAGATCACGACGAACGCCCATGCGAACACGGGCGACGGCCTCTCGCTCATCCTGCGCGCGGGGCTTCCGCTCGAGGACATGGAGTTCGTCCAGTTCCATCCGACAGGGATCTTCCCGCACGGGATCCTGATCTCCGAGGCAGCCCGCGGCGAGGGTGGCATTCTCACCAACGACAAGGGCGAGCGCTTCATGGACAAGTACGCGAAGGCGAAGATGGAGCTCGCCCCGCGCGACGTCGTCTCGCGCGCCGAGCAATCCGAGATCGACGAGGGACGCGGGATCGGCGGGAGGCCGTATCTCTACTGCGACCTCACGCACCTCGGGGCGGCGAAGATCCACGAAGTGCTGCCGCAGATCCACGAGCTCGCGCTCAAGTTCTGCGGAATCGATTGCACGAAGCAACCGATCCCAATCCAGCCGACCGCCCACTACTCGATGGGCGGGATCCCGACCCGGATCGACACGGCGGTCGTGAACGACGAGAAGGCGACGCCGATTCCCGGTCTCTTCGCTTCGGGTGAGTGCGCGTGCGTTTCCGTCCATGGCGCGAATCGCCTGGGCACGAACTCGACCCTCGAGTGCGCGGTCTACGGCCGTCGAGGGGGGCTCGCGATCGTCGACTATCTCCGCAAGAACCCGCAGGAGCCGCCCCCGCTGCCGGAAGATCCGGACGGGGCTTCCCGGGCCGAGCTCGAGCAACTCCTGTCGAAGGACGGCGGCGGCGAGCCTGCCGTCGACCTGCGCGAGACGCTTCAGGCCGGGATGAGCGAGCGTTGCGGCATCTACCGCAACGCGGGCGATCTGGACAAGCAGCTCGCCGAGGTTCGCTCGCTCCGGGACCGCTATCGCAAGGTCCGGGTTGGTGACCAGAGCCACCGCTGCAACACGGAGCTGATCGAGGCTCTAGAGCTTGGGCACATGCTCGACTACAGCGTCACGATCGTGACCGGCGCCCTGGAACGAAAGGAATGCCGCGGGGCGCACTGGCGCAAGGATCACCCGGGCCGCAACGACACCGACTGGTTGAAACACACTTTCAGCTGGCTCGATACCAAGGGGAACGTGAGGCTCGCCTACCGCCCCGTCACGATCACGCACTTCCAGCCGGAAGAGCGGAAATACTAGGAGGGCGCCATGCGACGCACATTCAGAATCTGGCGCACCAACCCGGACGATCCGAAGCAGGGCGAGTTCCACGACTACGAGGTCGAGGTGCAGGAAGCCTGGACGGTTCTCGACGCCCTTTGCGAGATCAAATGGCGCCAGGACGGATCGCTCGCCTTCCGGCGCTCATGCCGCCACGGCATCTGCGGATCCTGCGCGATGACGATCGACGGCAAGAACGACCTGGCCTGCGAGCTCCAGGTCTCGGCCTGCAAGAAAAGCGTGGTCACGGTCGAGCCGCTCCGCGCCTTCCCCGTGCTGCGGGATCTGATCGTCGATCAGGACGATTTCTTCGCTCGCCACGAGTCGATCAAGCCGTATCTGATCTGTTCGAAGCAAGCTCCGACCGACAAGGAGCGCCTGCAGTCACCGGAAGACAGGAAGCTGATTGACGGGACGTGGGAGTGTATCCTCTGTGGCGCATGCACTTCCTCATGTCCGGTCTACTGGAGCAGCCAGGAATTCCTGGGTCCCGCGGCCCTCTTGAAGGCGTACCGCTACGTCTTCGACACGAGGGACGAAGGACTCGCGGAGAGGCTCGACATGCTCGACAACAAGCACGGCCTTTGGCGGTGCCACACGATTTTCAACTGCGTGGAGGCGTGCCCCAAGGGCCTGAATCCGACGGAAGCGATTGTGAAGCTGCGGCGAAGGGTGATGGCGGAGAGGATTTGAGGGGGCTGCAGCAGCGGGCCGCTCCCGGAGGTTCATCCGGGGGCGGCCTTCGCGTAGGTTGGGAAGGACCACGTCGGCGGGCGTTTGCGCGGGAAGCGATCCTCGCGTTGCTGGGTCTCGTTCTCGTGTCGATCGTGATCCGCCTCCTCGACCTCGACCGGCGCGTCTCGGGAGCGTTCTTTGAGGCGGGACGATCGCCGGAGTGGTGGGGCAAGGGTCGTCCATTGTGGGAGGCGGTGTATGACGCGGCTGTTTGGCCCGCCAACGTCGTCGCCTCGGCCGCGCTCCTTGCACTCCTCGCATCGTTGATCCGACCGGCCCTGCGTCCCCATCGCAGGACATGCGCGATGCTGGTCCTCGCACTCCTTCTGGGACCGGGCCTCGTGGTGAACGGCATCTTGAAGCCGGAGGCCGGGCGCCCCCGCCCGCGCAACATCGTCGAGTTCGGGGGGGCCGAGTCCTTTCGCCCGGTCGGATCGATCGATCTCTCCGGCGATGGGAAAGCGTTTCCGAGCGGGCACGCTTCGGTGGGGTTCTACTTCTTCGTCTTCTACATCCTCTGGCGAAGATCGCGCCCGAGAGCTGCCAGGGCGGCGCTCGCGGCCGGACTTGTCGGCGGCGCCGTGATTGGATTCCAGAGGATCGCCGTCGGGGCCCACTTCCTATCCGATGTCATCTGGTCGGGCGGGGTCGTTTATCTCGTGCCCCTCTGCCTCGATGCGGTGTTGCCCCAGCGCGATCGCCCTGGAACAGGGCGGCCATTCGGGGAATCGTCTCCGCTCGGCGCATAGCGCAGCTCGCTACGACGATCCCTCCTGCACGGCCGCTGGTGCCAGAGGTCGTGCAGCGCGTCGGGCTTGAGCAGACACGGCCGGCGTTCAGGCGATCGCAACCCGCAGACCCCGTCAGGAACCGGTTCCAGATCTAGGAATCTCCTCGCGGATCTCGGCCGCCCGCCGGACGAGCATTGCGAAGTCGTTGAGGTCGCGACTGCCCGGCGCTTCCGTCGCAAGCCCCTCGGCCATCAGAAGGATCTCGTGGACGCGGTGCCCCTTGGTCCACGGAAGTCCGCGGAGAATCTCGGCGAACTCCGCGACCGCCGCATCGAGACGGAACCGCGCGGGGGCCATTGCGAACATAGGGGTGAGGTCCTCCGCCGCGAGTGAGGCTGTGATCTCGACGATCCGGCCACTCGCGCCGCCAGAGGTGCCGGCGCCATCCGGGGATGCGGGTTCCTCCCCGCCCGGGCCGGCGGGGAGTTCCGGTCGCTCATACCGCACGCGCACATCCAGCAGCCTGCCTTCCTTGGCATTGCGCGCGAGCTTGATCTCGTAGAGCGCCGCGACCTCATAACCGGCGGCGATGGTCGCGCCGGCCGCGGCCGCATCCCGTCGGATGCCCTTCTTCTCGAAGCCGATCAACCGATACTGCGCGACGGAGCGCGGATCAAAGGTCACTTGAACGCCGGCCGCTTCGGCGACGATCTCGGCGCTGTCGGAGAAGGCCGGAGATCTGGCTTTCAACCCGACGCGGATGAGCTGGCACCGATCGCCGAACGGCGAGGGAGCGCCGTCGACGAACAGGCGCAGGTCCGGCGTTTCGAACTCCGGATATCCCTGATCGAAGGTGTTCACGAACTCCTCGACCCGTACATCGGCCGGGGGCGGCAGGTTTCCGCCATCGATGTATCGCATGGCCGAGGCGAATGAATCGTCCCCGACGACGAGTGCGAAAGCAGAGGTCGACTCGTCCGCCGCTTGCACGAAAGGACCGGCTCCGGGCCGCGGTCCCCGCTCGTAGACGGCGCCGTCGGTCGAGCGCGCCAGCGCCACCTCGCGGAGTTGATCCGAGGAGATCGGCCCCGGTGGAATGGTCACATCCATCGGAACTTGGGCGATGCGGCCGCGATCGGCGCGAGCCGCGCGGTCGCGATTGCGCTCTGTGATGATGACCGCCACGAGTCCGACGACGATCGTAGCCAGGCCGAATGAGAGTGCCCAGCGGCGTATCGTGACCACCCGGTGCGCCTGAGCCTCCAATGGCCGAACATGCCGCCAGATCCGCTGGCGCTCTTCCGCGTCAAGATGCTCCCGATGCCTGTCCAGTAGCTCCCTCATGTGGTCTGTCCCTCTGGTTGGCCCGTTCGGAACTGCATCGGGCCGCCTTTCAGGGCCTTCCTCATCCGCGCGTAGGCCCTCGTGTGGTGTACCCGCGCGGTTCCTTCCTTGCAGCGCAGCACTCCGGCGATCTCGCGGTAGCTTCGTCCTTCCCATTCACGCAGCAGCAACGCGGCCCGTTGCCGGGGGGAGAGGGTCGCCAGGGCCCTGTCCAACTCTTCGCCCTCCCGGCGGGAGTGAATCTCGGTCTCGGGCGGGCCGACCTTGACGAGCGATTCCGTCAACTCGACGGTCCGCTTCCACCTGCGGAGGATGGTCCGTTTCCAATCGATCGCCTTGCGAAGGGCGATCACTCGCAGCCAGGCCTCGATGGGCGCGTCGCCCCGGTATTCACCCAGCCGGTTGAACGCCCGCAAGTAGGTCTCCTGCAAGAGATCGAGGGCTTCTTCCCGGTTGCCGATCTGGTAGCAGAGAAGCGAGAACAAGCGGTCGCAGGTCCGCTCGTAGATCTCCCGCCAGGCCATTTCATCGCCGCCCGCGGCCCGGCGAGACAGATCCAGGTCCATCCGGCAGTCCCGAAGTTCGCTCACGGTCCCCTGCTTTCGATACTAAGGACGGGCAATCGTTCGAATCCGCTTACGAGATTCTAGATCAACTTGATCGCCCCAGGTGCGCTGTAACGAAATCCGGCTGCTGTCCGTCCTTTTGATTGAGTCGAAAGGAGGATGCCATGAAAACCGCAAGGAGCTCGATCGCCGTCCTGGACTGGGCCTCGGCCCCGCGCCTGCCGATCGTTGGGGAGACCCATCCGCTCCGCAGCCGGTACAACGCATACCTTTACCGGGCGCTCTCCGTCGCGCTCTTCGTCCATCTGGCGGGATTCACCGGATTCACGATCGCGCGGGTTCTCCATCGCGACCCTCCGATACGGGGTCACATCATCATCTTCGACGGGATCATCCCTCTTCCTCCACCGATCGTGATCCGTCCAGAAACGGAGCAGCCGATTGACCAGGTGATCACGATCGCACAGGCGAAGATCGGCATTCCCGTGCCGGTCGAGGGATGGAAGTGCGAGGATCTGAGCTACCCAACAAACGAGGATTTCGCAAGCCTCATGCCCGTCACGGATCTTGCCGCCTCGGGATGGAGGGAAGGCGATAGCCTCGTCGTGCCGATTCCAGAGGCCATCGGCTCCAGCGAGCCCGGCCCGGGGGATTTCGTCGCCGCGGAGGAGATGCCGGTTCTGATCAACCTTCCCGCCCCTGCCTACCCCGAGATGGCGCGCCAAGCGGGGATGGAGGGGACCGTGATGGTCCGCGCCCTCGTCGGCAAGGATGGAAAGGTCCAGAAGGCCTTCGTGACGGAATCGCTGCCGATGCTCGACGACGCGGCGGTCGCATCCGTGCGCGGCGCGATCTTCAGACCCGCGCTCCAGCAACACAAGCCGGTCGCGGTGTGGGTCCAAGTACCGATGCGGTTCACGCTGCGCTAGAGAAGCGCGCGCCAGGTCGCGATCGTGTGGTCTGCGCCGATCGGACGGGTTCTCGGGCGCTCCGATCTCTGGAAATACCCGCAATCAGTTGGCAACTGGTGGGTTAGATCGGATTCAGCGTCATTTCGGACCACCGTGACGGCATCTCATGGCAGTCCGGCGAGAAGGGTACGGCTGGACCCCGGACCTGGAGAACTCCCCCGAGCAAATAGCTGCAAATCCACGATTTCGAGACACGAATGAGGTTGTTTTTCTGTTGAACTTCTCCGCCAAGAAGCCGTATAATCTATTGGACAAGAGTGGACCCATGTTCTGTCCAGTGTATCGTGTAATCTATTTAGTAACCAGTATATGGAGGTGCTATCATCATGACAACTAAGCGGTCATATGAGACGTCACATCCATGGATAACATTCCTGTTCCATACCGAACGGATGTCACCGGAGCATTGGGTGCGGTTGGGTGAGGCTGATTCGAAATGCTCCCATGTCGCGAAGATCCCCCTGCTTCCCAAGACGGCTAATCGACTGTATAGACTGTACTTGGCGCGCGGAGTTCTCGCCACGACGGCCATTGAGGGAAACACTCTGACCGAGGATGAAGTTCAGCGGTACCTAGATGGGGAGCTCGAGTTGCCCCAGTCCAGGAAATATCTCGGCCAGGAAGTCCGGAACATCGTCGATGCCTGTAATCAAATCGGGCCGGCGGCACTTGCCGGAGAGCGCGACCTCATCACGCAGGAGGAAATCTGCGGCTACAACTCATTAGTGCTGAGGGATCTGCCGGGTCCCGAGGGAACTGAGCCTGGCAAGCCGAGGAGGCACTCTGTTGGGGTGAGTCGGTACAAGGCCCCTCTCCCAGAAGATCTTCCGTACCTGGTTGATCGACTTTGTGACTGGCTCAACGCCGGGTTCCCAGTTCCTCACTGCGGTCGAATCGCCTGCGGAATCCTGCGCGCGATCGTTGCGCACCTCTATCTCGCTTGGATTCATCCCTTTGCAGATGGGAACGGAAGAACTGCTCGGCTGCTCGAATTCAGAATCCTCCTTTCGTCGGGGGTGTCTGCTAACGCCGCTCACCTGCTGAGTAACCACTACAACCAAACCCGAACTGAGTACTACCGGTACCTCGATTTCAGCCACCGCTCTCTCGATGGTTTTCTTGCATTCGTTCTCTACGCGCTGACGGGTTTCGTCGATGGTCTCAAAGAACAGATCCAGACGATCCAACAGCAGCAACTCCTTGTGCACTGGGAGAACTACGTTCATGGGCAATTCCAAGGCAGGGACAGCAAGACCGAGAACCGACGCCGCAGGCTAGTTATCGATCTCTCGCATCAAGAAAAACCCGTTCCCCAAAGTAAGCTGCGTCACATCTCGCCGCGCGTTGCGGAATTCTATGCAGGGCATACAGAAAGGACATTGATGCGCGATGTGGAGCTCCTGGATGCACAGGGCTTTGTCGAGCAGACACCTGCCGGAGTTCGTGCTCGCATAGAGACTATGCAAGCATTCATGCCACCCACGATCGAGAAGACCTAACCCGTGGTCGATGCCACGGGAGGGCCGCCATGAAGCAGTGTCCGTATTGCGCAGAGCAGATCCAGGACGCGGCTATCAAGTGCCGGTACTGCGGGGAGATCATCGACGTTCCCTATCGCCCTCTAGTCGACCCCGCAACGCTGTCGGAGGAGCCCGAGTATAGGCCGATCTACAAACGTTCGGAGCTTTCGGAAGAGCCACCGTACGTGCCGGTCTCCAGCTTCGGCAGCACGAGCACGGCGTCCGACGGCTCCCTCCAGTGTCCGAAGTGCCGATCGACGCAGCTCACAGTGCGGGTCCGAGGGGATTCAAGCTCGGTAGGGCGGCCGGATGGGGACTGGCGCTGAGCCCGCTCGCTGGCATCATCGCTGGAGCCGAGGGACGCGATAATGTCAAGGTCTCCTGCATGAGGTGCGGGCACCAGTGGCAGCCCTGATGCGCTGGCGACAGTCTGGAGGTCGGTGATGAGCTCGCATCCCTCTGCGCTCAAGAAAACCCCTGGACCTTCCGATCAGATGAGTGGTACCATATCCGGTACCACCAGAGACGAGGGAGGATGACCCAACGAGAGAAGCTCCTCCAACGAGCGAAAGACAACCCCAGGGGCCTAAGTTTCGATGAGCTCTGCCTCCTCGCAGAGCAATATGGGCTGGAATTGAAACAAGGCAAGGGGAGTCACGTACGCTACGGACATCCCAATCTCAAGCGACCCCTAGTGTTCCAGAAACAGAAGGACGGGATGGCTGCTGAGTACCAGGTGAATCAATTTCTTGATGCACTTGAGGATCTGGGACTGATTCCGGAGAGGTAGCAAGACCGATGACCAGATATAGCGTGAGAGTAATGTGGAGCGACGAGGACAAGTCCTTCGTCGCCGTCTGCCCCGAGCTCAATGGTGTTTCTGCTCTTGGTTCGACACTCGAGGAAGCCATTACCGAGCTGAACGTTGCCATGGAACTGGCGCTTGATGCCTACAAGGAAGAAGGATGGCCCCTCCCGGAGCCGGATCTCATTCAGCCCTTTAGTGGGCAGTTCCGTTTGAGAGTGCCGAAGTCTCTCCACAGATGGCTATCGGAGCAGGCTGAGATTGAACATGTGTCGCTGAATTCCTTCGTTATGGGAGTTCTCTCGCGGACAAGAGGAGGCGTCGAAGGCGAGGCCGTCGCGGCAGAGGAGGTGCGGCAGACCATCGGAGAAATGCGGTCGTCTCTGGCGTCGTTGGTGCGTTCCGCTATGTTCGACGCGGCCGAAAACACCGAGAGATTTATCGAGGGAACCGTCTCAGCAGACGCCGTCTACCGCTTCGGCACACGAATAGGGGGCGCTGGGATCGTCGAGGTCGTCCATCCAAGGAGACAGGAGGAAGCATGGCAAAGCTCCTCTGGGCGCTGATCTGCTCCAGAGTTCTCATCGATCAACAAACGAACAACGTGAGTTACATCGATGCGATTGAGCAGTTCGCCGTTCCGTCATTCCCGTATGTATTCCCCCCGATCGCCCTCGCCATGCTATGGTGGCGCGACAGGGGAGAGGAGCAACTAAACGTCCGGGTGCGGCTCTTCGACCCCGGCAAGAAGATGTTGATGTCCTACAAACCCGACCCTCCCCTTGCGATGGTGAAGCCTCGACACCGCGTCCATTTGAACCTCGCCGGGGCGCCCATTAATGGGCCTGGTCGGCACCACCTCATGATTGAGCAGTTTGTTGCCAAGAAATGGCAGGAACAGACGTCCGTTCCGATTGAGGTCGGGCAGTTCGAGCAGGAGGAGGTCGCGCCCAAGGCATCAAAGCGGAAGACCCGCAAGACGCCCTGACGCCGCGGTATCTCTGGATTGTCGCCGAGACCTCAGGCAGGCCGCTGCGCGACCCCGGTGAGCGAATCGGATAGGCGCAGGAGGTTCATGTGACTGCTCAAGAACCGCATGAAGTGCCGGACGATCCAGGCGCCTTGCTTCGGTCCTTTCTCGAGTTCATGCTTTCTCCTGATGAGGTCCAGGAAATCCTACGGCTCGTAGAGAAGGACGCCTCTGGGTTCTTGAGTGCACCGCGCACAATGATGATACGGATTCAAGATGAACTCCAAAAGCGGTTGGCTGGAACTTCGCCCGGGCAGATACAAGATCGGGTCATGAGAGACCTTCCGGCTCTCGTAGAATTCTCATGCGGACTGGCTCTCAAGAGCTTCAAGGAGAACCTCGATCGGGTCTCTGGAGATCCTTTGGCGCGGGACCTGCTCGGCTTTCTGCTGGCTGCCGCCGAGTCCATCGGTCACCGCGAGCTCCTTGAGATGCTGCTCCAAAAGCGGGACCCCTTTGACTTCGTCTGTCAGCTCAGCTCCAATCCCCTCGCGCACGGTCCAGCCAGCGCCAACTCAGAAGCAATGCCATTCGAAGCCAGAGCCCAGGGTCTATCTGGCCTGCTGGCTTCTTATGCCGAGTCCTGGTACAAACCATTCCTGCAGAAGCTCCTTCGCATCTCATACAGAGTCCAAGGCAAGGCCTCCGTTGTACCCAACGAACTCGGCCCCGTCATAGGTCAGTGCCGCGATACGTGGACAACAGCCAACGCGGAGCTCCTTTCTCTCCTCGACGCGCGGCTCTGCTTGATTCGCAACGCCCGCGCACACAATGGGGATTCGATAGACCCACGCGTAGAAACCATCACTTGGATCAACAAGAAGCCGAACGGAACGGAGGAGACACTGGGCCCGTGGAACATGTCCCAGGTTGATGCGTTCGTCCAACGTACCCATACGTTCCTGATCAACCTGGATGCTGCTCTTGCCGTTGCAGAGGAGCGCCTGAAGATGATCCTTGGCATCCGCGATTGGGGGCTGCCCGGATCCCCGAAACCATGACCTCGCACGCGGGGAGATCCCGCGTGAGTCAGCGATTGGAGCATCGTTCATGACCCAACCGAACCTTCTCTACTACGGCGACAACCTCGAGGTCCTCAAGCGTCACGTGAAGAACGAGACGATCGACCTCGTCTACCTCGACCCCCCGTTCAAGTCGAACCAGGACTACAACGTCCTCTTCGCCGAGAAGAACGGAAGCCAGTCCTTTGCCCAGATCACGGCCTTCGAGGACACGTGGCACTGGGACCAATCCGCGGCGCTGGCCTACGCGGAGATCGTCGAGGCGGGCGGCAAGGTCTCCCAGGCGATGCAGGCCTTCCGGACCTTCCTGGGCGACAGCGACATGATGGCGTACCTGGCGATGATGGCCCCGCGGCTCGTGGAGCTCCGCCGGGTGCTCAGGCCGACAGGATCGATCTACCTGCACTGCGACCCGACGGCGAGCCACTATTTGAAGATGCTGATGGATTCAATCTTCGACCCTAGGAACTTTCGAAGCGAGATAACGTGGCTCCGGTCTCCGATCCACAATGACGCGAAGCGCTGGAGCCCCGTAGCGGACAACCTCCTCTATTACTCACGCGGAATCGATCCCATCTGGAACCCGCAGCACAGACCCCATTCCGAGGAGTACCTCCAGAGCAAGTATCGATTCCGTGACTCAGATGACAGGGCCTACCAGCTGTGCGATATGACGAGCCCGAAACCACGCCCCAACATGATGTACGACTGGAAGGGCCACAGGTCGCCTGCTCTTGGGTGGAGGTTTTCCCGGGAAACCATGGCGAAGCTCGATCGGGAGGGCCAGATCTGGTATCCAGACTCCAAAGAGAAAAGGCCGCGCCTTAAGCGCTACCTAGACAAAATGCCCGGAGTTCTCATTGGAAACGTGTGGACCGATATCGACCCCATCAACTCACGTGCCCAGGAACGCCTCGGCTATCCAACTCAGAAACCTGAGGCCCTGCTCGAACGCATCATCGAGGCCAGCAGCAACGAGGGCGGCACCGTTCTTGACCCGTTCTGCGGATGCGGTACAACGATCGCGGTCGCCCAGCGGCTCGGGCGCCGCTGGATCGGGATCGACATCACACATCTGGCGATCTCGCTCATGAAGCACCGCCTCAAGACCGCCTTCGGGGATGCAGTGAAGTACGGAGTCGTCGGAGAGCCCGCCGATCTAGAGGGTGCCGCGCAGCTGGCTGCGGACGATCCCTACCAGTTCCAGTTTTGGTCGCTGGGCCTCCTTGGCGCCCGGCCGGCCGAGCAGAAAAAGGGCGCGGACAAGGGAATCGACGGCCGGCTCTACTTCCACGAGGAAATCCCCGCCCGCTCGACGAAGCAGATCATCATCTCGGTGAAGGCCGGCCACACAACCGTCTCGCACATCCGGGACTTGGTCGGGGTCCTCGATCGCGAGAAGGCACAGATCGGCGTCCTGATCACCATGGAAGCACCGACGCGCCCAATGCGCGAGGAAGCCGCGAGCGCCGGCTTCTACGAGTCCTGGGGCAAAAAGCACGCGCGGATCCAGATCCTAACGATCGAGGATCTCCTTGGTGGCAAGGGCATCGACTACCCGCCGGCGCGGGTGGACACAACGCTGAAGAACGCGCCTGCTGCGAAGACGGAGGGCGGGGAGAATCTGAGCTTGTTCTTGGAGGGGCAGGGGAAGAAGGCCAAGAGCCGAAAGAAGAGGACCTAGGGAGGCAAGCAGGTGGTCGACAAAGGCAGGACAATTCTCTTGGGCGCGGGGGCGTCCGTTGAGGCTGGAGTGCCCGCGGCCAGACAGATGGCGCAGTCAGTCTATGCTGCACTCGGTTCTCGCAGAGGACGGGATACGCAGGCGCTTGACATAGCAATTGCTGGGCTGTGTGTTCATCAATGCGTCTCTCGGCACGATCCATTCGGAGAGATCGATATCGAGGACCTATACGAGGCGCTTCTGTTGCTGGCGAAAAGGGACAAGCATCTCCTGGCTCCATTCGTAGGGACTTGGAGTCATACTCTCTTGCCTTCTGATCGCCCAGAGTTGAGAGAACCCATCGGCAAGTTTGTTAAGGAACTAGCTGAGGGCATCCGGGCGGCCAGCTCAGGACATGGACTCGGGAACGAATTGACCTTGGAGCAGGCACTGCTTGAGCTGATCAGCCTTGCGACGGATGACCGGGCCCGCATCTTTTTGGAGGCGGCAAAGCTCGTCCGAGAGGAAGTGTGCCGGTTCTGCCGCATTAGATCACCAGAAAAGGTGCGGTACCTAATGCCCCTCATAGTTTCGTCCAAGAGATCTCCACTGTGGATCGCCTCCCTTAACTACGATGACACCATCGAAGTATCGGCATCCGTTCTTGGAGTGCCCGTGGATCTTGGTCTTTGTGGCGCGACAATAGGATTCAATGCGGATTCGCGACTCTGTCTCGCCAAACTCCACGGTTCCACTGACTGGTGGCGGAACATACAGGGCGAGTACGAAAGGCACGAGGGCTACGGCTACGATCCTTTGATGATATTCGGATCGGGGAACAAACTGAGGGTGGATGGTCCCTACCTTGATCTGCTTTTCGCGTTCCGGAGCAGGTTGGAGGAGACCGAGTCCCTTTATGTCTGTGGCTACAGCTTCCGGGATCCGCATGTGAATCACCTGCTCCTTAGTTGGCTCAGAGCAAAGAGGATGCGCCGTATCCAGGTTGTGAATCCTGGGCTTGAGGTCGTGCCTCTCCTGGAGAGCATCGATCGGTCATTGCAGATTAGCCACCAGCAGTCGAGCTGGGACGTTAGCAAGCAGATCAGCGTACTCCCTCTCCATGTTGGAGAATGGATCGCCCAGACCTTCGAGACTGACAGCATCCACGACCGGCCATCCGGGGCGACAGAGGCTACATGATCCCCGTCGGCGTCCTTGCCCGCGTCTCTCGTGGCGACCCCGACGACGAGCGCAAGCTTCCGCCCCAGACGCAGATCGACGCCTGCGAGAAGCTCGCCGGCGACCTCGGCCTCACGGTCTCCCCTGACCACGTCTGGCGTGATCAGGGATCAGCGGCACGCTGGGCCCGAAGAGGCGCCTGGGGCTAGCCTCCGCCCTCGCCGCGGCCTACGCCGGCGAGATCAAAGCCCTGATCCTCTTCGACCGCTCCCGCCTCGCCCGCGACGAGAAGCTCTTCTTCAGATCCGGTCAGAACGAGACGTGAAGCTGCGCGAGAAGATCGTAGCTGTCTCTCGTCTCTCCGTACGCCGCCGAGCCGGACTGCGTGATGCCGTACTCGCGCATCGCCCGAGCCGATCCGAGCAGCCGCGTGAACGGGAGGACGTCGGACTCGATCCCCAAGCCGAGTCGATCGCGCGCAGTCTCGGCCATCTCGAGATCGGGGTCGAATCGCTCATATTTTACCTTGAGCGTGTTGCGGTCCACGATCCGCCAGGAGAGCTCGGCGAAACCTGCCGCCATTTCGATCTTCGAGCGTGATTTCTCGCCGCCAACCGTGTCGTATTCGTTTGCGCCGCGATCGTACTCGCCCATGAGGACGAAGGGACCGTGCCTCAGGTGGGCGAAGGCTCCGTAGAGATAGCGCCGTTTGCCGCCGCCGTCGCCGAATCCGGGGTTGTTGAGATAGCCGTTCACGCCCAGGCCGAATCGATCGGCGTAGTACCTCCCTCGGTAGACGACCGCCTTCTGCGCGTTGTCATCGAAGACGCCCCCCCCGCGGCTGCCGTTCAATACGGCCAGGTTCCCTGCGTACCGGCCGGCGGCCGCCGAGATCTCCGCCCCGGTCTCCTCCGAACCGGTCCCGAAGCCGAGGGGATCGCGCGTGAAGGTTGTGTGGTCTTCCTCCTCGATGCCGAAGGCTGGGCGGAACCGGCCAACCTTGAGGGTCGCCTCCATCGGGAGCCCGCCTATCAGCGCGAATGCCTCCTGCGTCTGGCCGCGGTCGTTCGCGTAGACGAGCAAGACGCGATCGATCAGTTGCGCTGCGAGGTAGAGGGCGGACTGCATCATGTGAAAGGTGGACAGCTCCCCCGAGGTCTCCTCGGCGAACTGTTGAATGTACTGCGTGCGGAAATCGCCGCCGAGGCGAAGGCCGTCCGACACCTGCGGCTCGACCGTCGCCGTTTGGTCCTCGTCCGGCGCCATCGTATGGCCGTTCAGCGCGTACCTGAAGCCGGTCGACGTCCGGATTCCGCCGCCTGCCGGGTCGACGTGGCACCGCGCGCACGGCATGCCGGTCCGCATCGCGTAGAGCGGGCGCGCGCTCGCCGAGTCGACGAGCGCTGAAAGGGCGAAGCAAGCGATGAAGAGGGAGGCAAGAGCGTAGGCGGAGGTCCGGGCGAACGGAGATCGGTTAGGCACGGCGCGCCCCCTATTTCCTGAAGGTCGAATGGCAGCCCATGCAGGACTGGACGATCTGGCCGAGTCCCTGTCCCGCAACATCCTGCGCGTGCGCCTTCGCCGCGGCCGCGACCCGCGCGCTCTGGACCGCGAGCGAATCCGCGCGGGCCTGGAACTCGCCGATCCGGTCGGCGGATGCCTTCGGCGTCAGTCCTCGGATGGTCTTGGCGCCACCGGCCAGAGCCTCCGCCGAGGCCTCGGCCTTCGCCCAATCCCCTGCGATCAGCGAGCCCATCACCACGCGGAGGTTCTTCATCGCATCTTCCATCGCCTTCTCGAAAGCGGAGTGGTTGTAGGTCCCCTGGCCGATCGAAGGATGGGCCGTCGTAGCGAGGGCGATGGCGGCGAGCGCGAACAGACGCATGAACTTCATGTCACCTCCCCTTGTTGAAACCGCGGTCGAATCCGGCGTTCCGGCGGCAGGCGAGAAGCACCATGAGACCGGAGAGCATGATGCCTCCGACAAACGCCGCGCCCATCGCGAAGGTCACAAACCGGAACACGGGGGAGACGTAGATCACCCCCCACCACGATAGGATGTCCAGGATGCCCGCGCCAACCGTGAGGCCCAGGAGCGTTCCGAAGACCGGGGTCGTCCCGGCCCCCTGGCGCCGCCCGAGCGTCCAGAGGATGAACCCCATCGTCGAGTAACCGAAGATGTGGACGTGCGTGATCACGAGCAACCTACCGACGTTGATGAACGAGAAGTACTCCTCGACCGTCGGGTTCGCGATCTTGGTTTGGTAGAAGACCGTCGCGGTTCCCGCCAGCGCGGCGAGGCAGATTCCGAGAACGATGGGAACGGTCAAGAATCGCTCGCGCTTTGCGTCCATGGGGCTCCTTTCCATGAGGCGCCGCGGCCCTTCTGCGGCCGGAGCGCAACAGGGGATATTCGGGGGTCGCAGGGGGATTGTCAACCGGCTCCGCCAGATCTGCCGGCTCCCCTGGATCTGTTACCCTCGCCCTCTACGGGACGGCTGACTCCAGTGGAGGAGAAGCGGTGCAGGGAAGACGGTTGCGATTGGGCCTCCTGAGTGGGTGGCCCTGGGACATCGCTCGCGGGAGCGGCACGGCGCGCTTCCTGATCGATATCGAGCGCGCGCTTCTGAGAGAGGGAACCGATCTGGTCAGGATCGATTCCGATCTCGACCCTGCGGACTATCGGTCCTTCGTCGCGCGGCGGCTCGAATGGAACCGCACCCTCTGGACAGACCCGCGCCTCGAGCGTCTCGACGCGGTGCTCGCCCTCGACTACGACGGCGTCGATCTCCCTTTGCCCCCCGCCGGTCCTGTCAAGATCGTCTGTCCGCAGGCGGTGTTCGCCGATCTCGCCGGGACCGAACCCGAACCGTTTCGAGGGAGCCTTCTGGCCCAGGCCGATGCCGAAGGGCGCAACGTGCGATCGGCCCGAGCCGTGATCGTCCCCAGTCGGTATGCGGCCGATGGCGTCGCTCGCTCTTACGGAATCGCGCGGGATCGAATCGTCGTGATCCCGCACGGTTTCGATCACGACGAATGGTCGGCGATGGTGGCGGACGCCGCCGAGAGAGGCGCCGAGGCGGATTTCTTAGTCCCAGTGTCCCGGGATGGGAGTCTCCGAACGATCCTCGCCGTTGCGAAGCTTTATCCGCGCAAGGGGATCGATCTTCTCCTTGAGGCGGCGGCTATACTGAAGCGATCCCGCGGGGACCTGAGGGTGCGGATCGTCGGGGGTGGAATCGACGGCGAGCGCTTGAATCGTCTCTCATCGGATCTCGGCCTCTCGGACATGGTCCGCTTCGAGGGGGACATCGATGATCGCCGCTCTGTGGCCAAGTGCTACGCGGAGGCCGACTTGTTCTGCCTGCCATCGCGCCACGAGACCTTCGGGTTCGCGTTCCTCGAGGCGATGGCGGCCGGGTTGCCGGTCGTCGCCTTGGACGCGGGGGCCGCTCCCGATGTGGTCGGCGATGCTGGGATCCTCGTCCCGCCGGGGGATCCGATCGCTTTGGCCGGGGCGATCGCAGAGATTCTGGACAACCCTTTGACGGCCCAAGGCCTCCGGCAGAAGGGGCGTGCACGAGCGGCTGGCTACGACTGGCCTGCGACGGCGCGGCGCTACCTTCAGGTGGTTCGGGGAGCAAT
This sequence comes from uncultured bacterium, assembly GCA_964575675.1. Lineage (GTDB taxonomy): Bacteria > Eisenbacteria > RBG-16-71-46 > CAIMUX01 > VGJL01 > CAZNRY01. Next base: position 7,959 of record CAZNRY010000038.1, on the reverse strand, counting down.
TCAATCACGGCCGGGTTAAGCTATCATATAATCTATTTAGTTACAACATATTAGCGAACTTCCCCTCCCGATGACGGATCAGGGCTTGACGTTTCTTAATATGTTTCGTATTTTCATGTAAATGGACACAGATACAGATCGCAAGGCGAAGCCCTGGAGGCTGGATATGCTCACGATCGTGCTCTTGGTAGCGGGGTACTTCCTGTTGATCTGGGTCATCCTTCCCCGCCTGGGCGTTCCGACCTGAGGATCGGGAATGTTCGGCCGGTCCGGTGGATCGGCATGCTCGACCGACAAGCCGACCGATCCTGCGGCCAAGACGCCGCCGGGAGAATCAACGGGGAAGTAATGAACCAACTGCGGGATTTCGGCGCGGCCGCACGCCTTCTGAAAATCCTCGGGCACCCGATCCGGCTCAAGATCGTCTGCGGACTGCTCGGCGAGCCGGCGTCCCTTTCGCGCATCGCCCGCAGCATGGACACCCCCGTTTCGACGGTCGCTCAACACCTCTCCGTCCTGCGCACAGGGGGGATCCTGGAGGAACGCCGCAAGGGCGTGGAGGTGATCTTCAGCGTCGCCGACGACCGCGTCCCGGGGATCCTCGAGGTCCTGTGCAGTCCCGGTTCTAGCGGGGCGAGACTCCCGAAGTGGAGTTGGAACGAGTTGCACCCATAGGAGCCGACTCAGATGCCCTTTTATGAGTATTCCTGCAAGAAGTGCGGCATGAAGTTCGACCTGATGCGGCGACTCGTCGAGCGGGACGATCCTGCCGGCTGCCCCAGCTGCGGGGCGAAGAACGCCCACCGCGAGCTGCCGAGAATCCATGCGAGCGTCCGGGACGCGGCGCCCTCGTGCGACACCAGCTCCTGCCCTAGCAGATCGTTTGGCTGAGGCCCGCGGCGCCCGTAGCGGGGTTCCCGCTGCTCAGCCCACATCCTGAACCAATCGGATCGATCCAAAGGCCCTCGTGCGAATCGCGCGGGGGCGCTTAGCGCTGCACCTGGATGTAGCCGAGCGGGAGGATGTGCGAGGCGACCCGCATCTCCTCGCCGAGATCCTCGAAACCCGACGGCCAGGGGACCCAGATCTCGGCCTGAAGCAGGTAGGTTCCGGCCTCCTTCGGAATCCGGCCGCTGAGCGAGAGCCTCTCCGTTGCCAGCGCCCCGATCGACAGGAGCGTGTCCTTGGCCGCAGAACCGACCCCGCCGGATTCCACGAAACGCAGAAGGTACTGGATGTCGATCGACCGGTCCGTCGGATTGCGGACCGTCCCCTCGAGGAGGAAACGAGAGTTCCAGTCCCACAGGGGCGCTCCGTAGGATCCGCCGAGCGTCTCGCTGTCCTTATCGCCCTTCACCTTCGGGCGCCCGACGAGATACGGGGTCATCCGCTGCCAAACAACCGGGATCTCGCGGGAAGGATCGGGCATTTCGAAGGCGCCGTAGGAGACCGCGATCGGCATCTTGTTCACGCTCTGGCCGAAGATGATCCCCGCGTAGGAGCCCGGTTCCACGCCCGCCACGACGATCTCGTTCTCCGCTGATCGCGTGGTATCGGCCCGCGTGCCGTAGGCGTCAGGGTATGGATCGCCCGACATCGTGTTCAGCTCGACCCGCTGGATCTTCCATGTACTTCCCTCGGGACCCTCGCAGCGGAAGAGGACCGGAGAGCCGTTCGGCACGACGAGGTTGAACGCCGTGCGGTTGTTCATCTCGTCCTTCTCCTCGATCAGGTTCGCCGGATCTGCCGCGAGGTCGACGACGTATTGGCCCGCGGCGAGCGAAGGGAGCCTCAGGGTCAGGGTGGTCTCTCCGCCTCGGTGGGCGGTCGGAACGAGGGTGTCGCCCACCGCGATCTGCGTTCCTCCCTGCTGGAGCCGCCAAGCGATCGTGAGCGCGGCCGGCCCGGCCCCCGACTTCAGGGAGACCCGGACCCGCACGGGAGCGTTTCTGTTGAATGCCCCCTGGATCGGCTCGAAGGTCCGGGTCCAAGAGATGTCGGGCAGGGCCCCTGCCAGCGCGACGCCGGGAAGCCAAGAGAGGGAGGCGAGGAGCCACGAGAGGCCGCGGAGCGCCTTGCGGGATCTCCTTCCGAAGGCCATTCTACTCGGCAGTCCATGTCCCGCCGCGAAACGGTCCATTGAGCCCTCCTTGACGCCCGGTCACGGCATCCTACCCCGATCTCATGGCCTTGTTTCTCCTGGCTGGCAGAATCTCCCACCGGGCGCGGTGTGGCAAGCCCCTCCTCCGGCCCAAGGCCTCGGCCCGTCGGTGGGTCCCGAGAGCCGGCCGATGCGAAGCCGGGACATTGCCACCCCCAACCCAGGCATCGGGCGTCTTGATGCCGGTAGCCGGGTTCGCCTCATGGCGGTCACGCGAGTGAGGATCAATCGCCTCTTCCGACGACGTGCCCGGAGTCGCTATCCTGCAGCGGGCTCACGATGAGTGCGAATCAGCCCCGAAGCGGCTGCCGCGGACGCGGCGCGCAGACCGAAAGGAAAGGACCCCGAAATGGGCAAGGATCGGTTCGAGATCATCATCCTGAACGGACGTCCGGCCGCCGGAAAGTCGGAGGTTATCGACTACCTGAAGAAAACCCCCGTCGACGAGCGGCTCCGTCGCTTCCACATCGGCGAGTTCGAGGAGTTCGACGACTTCCCGGTGCTCTGGGAGCGCTTCGAGGATGACGACATCTATGAACGCCACGGGAAGGCGCGCCTGATTTCCGACACGACCTTCCAGTACGAGGGCAAGACGCTCGGCGGCTACGTCTTCAAGGACCAGTTCTTCTGGAACTTCCTGATCGAGAAGTTGAACCTCTTCTATTCCAAGCGGCTCCGGGACAACCCGAAATACCACGAGACGACGACCGCGGTCTTCGAGTTCGCGCGAGGTTCCCAGCACGGCGGTTTCGCCGAAGCCTACACCTACCTCTCCGACGAGGTTCTCTCGCGGGCATGCACGACTTACATCAAGGTGGGTTGGGAGGAGTCGCTCCGCAAGAACCGCCGCCGCTACAATCCGAACAAGCCCGATAGCATTCTCGAGCACGCACTCGAGGACAAGAAGATCGAGTTCCTCTACAAGGAATCGGATTGGGAGAGTTTCACGTCGAAGGATCCCGATCACCTCAGCGTTCGCGGCAAGCGCGTACCCTACGCGGTGTTCGAGAACGAGCCTGAAAAGACGCTCGATCCCGCAAAGCTAGGCCCCCATCTCGAGAAGGTGTGCGCCCGGCTCTGGAAGACGCACCAGACTCTCCGGGGATAATCCACCTGGCCGGCGCGAGGCCTTGAGCAGAGGCGCGCCGCGATTCGATCGGCAGAAGGAGGGATAGGTTGAGCAACATCATCACGCTCCTGGCCATCATCCTTGCCGTCGCCCTTTTCACGCGCGCTTCCGGGAATCCGCGGGGGCACTCTCCGGCCTACATGCGGAGGCGCATCTTGAACTGGGTGCCTCTGGGGGTCGGTTACGCCTTCCTCTACTTCGGACGGTACAACCTGACGGTTGCGAAGATGGCGCTCGGCGACCTGATGAACAAGCACGAGTTCGGGACGATCTTCGCAGTCGGCACGTGGGTCTATGCGCTCGCCTTCATCTTGAACGGTCCGATGACTGACAGGATCGGCGGGCGGAAAGCGATGCTGATCTCCACGATCGGCGCGGCCCTGAGCAATGCGCTTCTCGGCGTCTTGATCTTCATACTGGGGCCGACCAGCGCGAACGGTTCCCTGCGCACGCCCGAGGGGCACACGATTCTCTTCGTCTCCTTCATCGTCCTCTACTCGGTGAACATGTATTTCCAGAGTTTCGGAGCGGTCAGCATCGTCAAGGTGAACAGCGCATGGTTCCACGTGCGCGAGCGGGGGGTTTTCGGCGGGATCTTCGGAATCCTGATCTCGGCGGGGATCTTCTTTGCCTTTGACTTCGGCCAGTGGATCGTCGACGGACTGCACACGGTGAAGGACGCGGCGGGCCAAGTGATCGTGAACCCTCCCTTTGGCGTCTTCTGGATCCCCGGGGCGCTGTTGCTGGGCGCGGCCGTATGGATCTATCTCACCGTGCGAGATCGCCCCGGCGAAGCGGGTTTCGACAATTTCGACACGGGGGACGCCAGTTCGGGCGAGAGCGATGCGCCCGATCCATTCCGCGTGGTCTTGAAGAAGGTCGTGACGCATCCGGTCGTGCTGACGATCGGGGCGATCGAGTTCTGTACGGGGGTCCTGCGGCAGGGAATCATGCACTGGTACCCGATATACGGCGCCGAGATGGGGTACAAGTCGATCTTCCTCGTCACGAAGGAATGGGGAACGATGCTCTTCATCGCGGGGGCGACGGGCGGGATGACCGCGGGGTGGATCTCCGACAAGGTCTTCGGCTCCCGGCGCGGACCGGTCGCGGCGCTGCTCTATGGCCTGATGCTGATGGCAGTGATCGTGATGGTCTTCTCGGTACAGGTGCCGGGAACCGGGATCGCGGATCTCACGAGGATGTGGATCCTCGGGGCGTGCGTCGTGTTGATTTCCTACTGCGTGATCGGCACGCACGGGATGCTCTCCGGGACGGCGACGATGGACTTCGGAGGCCGCAAAAACGCCGGCACGGCGGTCGGACTCATCGACGGCCTCGTCTACCTCGGGACTGGTCTCCAAGCGCTCTCGCTCGGGTTCCTGACCGAGAAGTCCTGGTCGTACTGGCCGGTCTTTCTCGTACCGTTCGCCGCGATCGGAGTTCTCTTGGCGTTCAGGATCTGGAAAGCGATCCCGGCCGGGGCCCACAAGAAGGCCTAGCGCCTGGGCGATCATGAAGTGGCGCTGCCCTCGCTTTGCGCATCGCATAATGCGCGCCTGGCGAGTCATTCGGGGCGTGCCTACGCTCGGCGCATGGCGCAGCTCGCTTCGGCATCGCCCCTGCATGATCGCGCAGGCGCGCGTGGGTAGCTGGATGAACAGAGCAGTGCGCGGGGGAGGTCTGTGATGGAGGGTGGGTGCAGGGAGAGGATCGAGGCGATCCTTCACGGCGCGGCCCGAGAGGGACGGGCACAGCTTCTCGAGTCCGAGGTCTATCGGATCCTCCGGGAAATCGAGATCCCGACGCCGCGTTTTGCCGTTCTGCCGGTCGATGCGGCTCTGACGGACCGGCTGCGCATCGCAAGAGAGCTCATCGGCTCGCCGGAGCCGGCCGGGGTCGTCGTCAAGATCCAGTCGCCGGACATCCTTCACAAGACGGAGGCGGGAGGGATCGCCTTCGCGCCGGCCGATCCCGAGAAGGTAGCGCGCGCGGCTGTGGAAGTCGTGGAACGCGTCCGTCGCAGCGTCCCCGGGGCCGCCCTCTGCGGCGTCCTGCTCTGCGAGAAGATCGCCTATCAGGCGCATGTTCCGGGCAATGAACTCCTTCTCTCCCTTCGTCAGGACCCAGCGCTCGGGCCGATCGTGGTGGTCGGGATCGGAGGAATCCTGACCGAGTGGTACGGTATGCTCGCACCGAACCGGACGACCTGGGTTCTATCCGCGCACGACCCGCTCCTCTCGCGGGATCTCCCGCCCGACATCGCCGAGATCGGCCCCGCCTTCTCCCTCCTCTTCAAGTCCTCGCGCATGCACCGTGACGCACCCGCCGGCCAGGCGGCCTTCTGGGGGATTCTGCGGCGATGGGCGGACCTGGCGAGGAGCTTCGGGATCGACCGTGCGGAGACCCCGTTCGTTCTCGAAGAGGTCGAGATCAACCCGATGGCCGCGATCGCTGGCAGGGATCCGGTCGCCCTGGACGGAATCGGGCGGATCGGGACGACACGCCCCCGGGTGAGACGCCGCCGGATCGAGAAGATCGCAAATTTAATGGCGCCCCGTTCGGTCGCCGTGGTCGGCGCTTCCGCAAAGGGGATGAATCCTGGTCGCGCGATCCTGCGCAACCTGCTCTCGGGCCAGGGGGGCTATCAGGGGCACGTCTATGCGGTCCATCCGAAGGAACAGGAAATCGATGCGGTTCCCTGTACGCGAACGATCGAGGACTTGCCCGAGAGGGTGGACCTTGCCGTCGTCTCGGTGCCGGCGGAGGGGGCGCGCGACGCGATCCGGGAGTTCGTGGATCGCGAGAAGGCGCACTCGATCATCCTGATCCCGGGAGGATTCGCCGAAACGGGAGATCGCGCGCTTGCCGATTCCATCGTCGATGCGATCGAGCGCGGACGCGCGCACGCCGACGGCGGGCCCGTTCTCTGCGGCGGCAACAGCCTGGGGATCGTCTCGAAGGGGCAGTACAACACATTCTTCCTGCCTCAGTACAAACTGCCGTTCCGCGACGCGCCGGGCGACAACTTGGTAATGGTGAGCCAGAGCGGCGCCTACCTGGTCACTTTCGCCAGCAACTCGGACGGGATCCTCTTCCCGAAGGCGGCGATCTCCTACGGCAATCAGATGGACCTGACCGTCTCCGATTTTGTCGAGCACTACCTGGACGATGCCGTTGTGCGAGTGCTCGGCTGCTACGTCGAGGGTTTCGAACCGCTTGACGGGATGCGTTTCGTGGAGTTGATTCGGGAGCACCGTCGGCGCGGCAGGGTGGTGATCGTGTTCAAGGCTGGAAAGACGGCGCTCGGAGCGCAGGCAGCCGCGAGCCACACGGCCTCCCTCGCGGGGGACTACGCGGTGGCGCGGGCCCTCTTCGCTGGCGCGGGCGCCGTCGTCGCCGAAACGCTGAACGACTTCGAGGACTCGACGAAGGTCTTCTCGATGCTCTACGAACGCGTCCCCGCCGGCCGCCGGGTCGCATTGATCTCGAATGCCGGGTTCGAGTGCTCGGTTTCGATGGATGCCCTCTACGACCTCACGCTCGGCCGGTTGACCGACGAAACCCGCGAAGCGTTGAAGGCCTGCCTGCCGGCGATCGCACACGCGGACAACCCGATCGATGCGACCCCGATGGCGACGACGAAGCAGTTCGTGTCCGCCGTCGAGGCGATCGTCGCGGACCCCGGGATCGACGCGGTCGTGATCTCGCCCGTTCCGCCGACGCCGGCTTTGGACACACTTGCCCCGGACCCGTCGGGAGCGCACCGGGAGAACTGCTACCTCCCGGGCTCGCTCGCCCAGGAGCTTGTGCGTGCCTTCAAGCTCTCGCACAAGCCGATCGTCGCCAATATCGATTCGGGCAGAATCTATGACGAGTCGGTGGAGGTTCTCCAGCGGGGGGGGGTCCCGACCTTCCGGAAGATCGACCGCGCGACGCGGGCGCTTTCGGAGTACTGCCGCGTGCGCACCGAGGCCGCCGGCTAGGGTGCTCTGGGGTTCCCACTGCATGGCCGCTGAGGCCCGCGGCTCGTTCGCGCTTCCCTCCGCCGCGCTATACTACCCTCCTAGCCCCCCCGGTCCTCGGGACGGGCAGGAGGTCCGATGCGCTTCACTATCGCGATGTCGTCGATTCTCTTCATCGCCCAGGCGGCGTTCACCGGCGCGGCGCCCGGGAGCGAGTCGCCGTTCCCCGACCCGGCTGAGCACTCCGCGTTCCAGCGGCGCGAGCTGGAGCGGGCGCGGGGCTGGCGCCGGCTGGCCGAAGAAGCGCCCTCGAAACGCTCCCGGCTCCAGGATCGCTACGACGTCACCTACTATCGATTGGCCCTCGACTTGCGCAACGTGAGCGGGGAGCGGCTGCGCGGGGATCTGACGGCCGTTCTGCGGGCGACCGCCGCGCCCCTCGATACGATCTACTTCGATCTGAGCGGGGCGATGGACGTCGACTCGGTCAAGATGCGCGGTATGCGCGCCGCGTTCTCGCAGGTGGGGGATGGCCTGCTGGTCCGGCCTCCGTTGGGCCCCTCGACGGGGGGCTACGAGGAAGTCCGCGTCTACTACCAGGGACATCCGGTAGAGACGGGATTCGCCGCGTTCGGCTACACGATCACCGCCGCCGGGAATCCGTTGATCTGGTCGCTCTCCGAGCCGAACGGGGCGCGGCAGTG
>CAZNRY010000037.1:0-25311 GCA_964575675.1 uncultured bacterium | reverse complement strand
CGGCGGGCTTGAACAAGATCCAGGGGCGGCCGTTCACGGAAGGCGAGATCGTCGCCAAGGCGGAAGAGATGCTGGCGGAGGCCGGGATGAAGCCCGGCGGAGAAGGGGCTCGAGGCCGGGTCGCCGGCGAGAGGAGTTCGTCGCGATGAGCACCCATGCGCCGGCGGGCGGCCTCACCAAGAAGGACTTCCAGACCGATCAGGATGTGCGTTGGTGTCCCGGCTGCGGGGACTACGCGATCCTGAACGCCGTGCAGTCCGTTTTCCCCGAGCTCGGGATTCCGAAGGAACAATTCGTGATCGTTTCGGGGATCGGCTGCTCGAGCCGTTTCCCCTACTACATGAACACCTACGGTTTCCACACGATCCACGGCCGCGCTCCCGCGATCGCGACCGGGATCAAAATCGCCAACCCCGATCTCTCCGTCTGGGTCGCAACGGGCGACGGCGATGCGCTCTCGATCGGCGGTAACCACATCATCCACGCGATGCGACGGAACGTCGACATCAAGGTGCTGATGTTCAACAACCGGATCTACGGCCTCACAAAGGGCCAGTACTCCCCTACGAGCGAGCAGCACAAACGGACCAAGTCCACGCCCTATGGCTCCCTGGAACGTCCTTTCGAACCGATTTCCTTAGCACTCGGGGCGGGCGCCACCTTTGTCGCACGTTCGGTCGACGTTTTCGGTCCCCATCTGAAGGAAATCCTCCGGCGCGCGGCGGCACACAAGGGAAGCGCCTTCATCGAGATCCTCCAGAACTGCAACATCTTCAACGACGGGGCTTGGGATTCGTGGACCGGTCGGGAATCGCGCGAGGAGCGGATTCTCTACCTGGAACATGACCGGCCTCTCGTCTTCGGGAAGGACCGGAAGTCCGGGATCGTCCGGGCCGCGTGCGATCTGAAAGTTGTGGACCTGGGCGCCGATCACGCCGAGGCCGACCTCATCCGCCACGACGAGCGGCGCGAGGACGCCTCCCTCGCCTTCGAGCTCGCGCAGTTCGGGCAGCATCTGGAGCACCCCATGCCGATCGGCGTTTTCCGAAGCGTTGATCTCCCGGCATTCGACTTGCTCGTCCACGAGCAGATGCGGGAGGTCCGGGAGCGCCTCGGGAAGGGCTCGCTCGACGCCCTGATCGGTTCGGGAGAGACCTGGCAGGTAGTCTAGCATCCCAGGAAAGGGTTGCGCGAGGCCATGCTTCCGCGCGATTCGCAAGCCCCGAACGCGCCCGCCCCGGGCCCGCAGGGGCTTCTTCTTGACCATCGGTGTCTCGCGCCTCAGGCTCCATGAGGACCGGCACGCGTTCGCCCCGACCACGGGAGTGCTGTGCCGAAAGGAGGATTCGGAACCATGAGCGCTTCCGTTCGAATCGCCACCTTGTTCCTCGCCTGCATCTCCGCCGCGCCCTGGAACAGCCCCGCATTGGCCGGCGAACCCGTCAAGGGGAAGAACAACCCGGTCACCTTCGACGGCGTGCTGTGGGCGAAGTATGCCTACCTGCTCGAGGACATCTCCCCCGATGACTCGAAGAACGATCTAAACGGATTCGCAATCGACCGAGTCTACCTGACGTTCACGAGCAGGCTCGCGGAACGGTACGCCGGTCGCGTGCGGATCGAGATGTCGAACCAGAACGACGGATCGATCAAGACATTCCTCAAGGCGGCGGACGTCACGGTCCAGGACCCGTTCGGCCTCGAGGGCGCGAAACTCCGCTTCGGCCAGACGGAGGGGCTGATTTCAGGATGGCTCCAGGAACCCTGGGGATATCGCATCGTCGCGAAGACGGTGCCTGACCGGTACCTCGGACTCGGGACGACCTATCTCGGTGCGGGATTCCTCGGGAAGTGGCTCGCCGGGATGCTCGAGACGGATTTGCTGGTCGCCAATCGTTCCGCGTACGGCGACTCGGTCTCCGGAGGCGGAGCCGACGCGAAGTACAAGTCCTTCGGCGCCCGCGCGTACGTCCGGCCGTTTCGGGAGGGTCCGGCGAAGGGGTTCGGGACGGGCGGCTACGTGCAACTCACCCCGAAGAAGAGCCCCTGGAACGACAACCGGGACCTATGGGTCGGAGTTCACGCATTCTTCGAGAGGCCCGGAATGGTCGTCGGGGCGCAGTACGACGTCCGCAAGCAGCGGGTCTCCAGGCAAGGCGAACCGGCGTCAGAGAAGACCGCCGCCGTGATCAGCGCTCTTGCCCGATACATGGCGACCAGCCGCATCGAGGTCTTCGTTCGGGGCGATGTCGTGGACTTCGACACCGACGGCGGTCGATACGAGGTCCTCGATTCGGTCATCCAGGGCAAACCCGCCGAGACGAACCTCATGGCAGGGGTCTCCCGCGCCTATTCCGACCATCTGCGAAGTGTCGTCGATCTCTCATTCCGGAGAGTCACGGACGACCTCTACATGATCACTACCTCCGGGGAGACCGGCGTGTCCCCCGACGACGAGGTCGTTCTCACCGTGCGCCTGGACGCGGCCCTGTAGGAACGGGATCCACCTGGGCGGCAAAGAACAGGCCGGCCGTCGCGTCTCCCGCGACGGCCGGCTTACTCGCGAAACGGAAACTAGAGAGCGACGGAGAGGAACACCGAGGCCGTCCCGATGCCGAGGCTCATCCCGGACTCATCGGTCGTCGTCTCGGTCGTGCTGTCCGTCGTCGCCTCCACCTTGTGGGACGCGATCCGCAGACCGAGGTTGTACTCGCCGCCGAGGGTCAGAGACTCGGTGAATCCCCACTCGAAACCAAGGACCCCGCCGACGCCGAAGGACATGAGCTTGTCCTTCACTTCCACATCGCCCGCCGTGTCCTTGTCCTGCCCATAGGCAACGCCGACCTGGGCGCCGACATAAGGCGAAATCGACTTCCCGCCCGTGAAGTGCTTCTCGACCGTGATGTTGGCGCCGACGTTCATCATCGTGGTCTCAACCTCGGGATCGTCCGACTTGTCCTTGAACTTGCTGTAGCCGATCTGCACGCCCGGACGGAGCGCCATGTCGTCGCTCATGTAGTACCGCAGCCCGACGCCACCTGAGTACCTTCCGAGACCGAGGTCGCTGAGACCGCTGAACTGGAACACCATCGCCTTGGTCCCGGCCTTCGTCTCGATCGGGGCAGCCACGACCGGACTCACCAGAGCGACCACGAGCGCCATGAGGCCAAGAACCAGCAGAACCTTCTTCATTTTCTCCTCCATGCTTCGGGTTCAGGATCTGTCCCGAACCGCCTATCTCCCTGAGACCGTCGGGGCGTTGCACCGAACATCCGAGGGTCGGACCCGACATCTGCCCCGACCCAAAATCATGGGCACATTACGACCTCGCCCGGAAAAGTCAAGCTCCTCCTGCTCCAGGTCGTCCCGGCGCAATATGGGGCACCGGCCGTCCCCCCGCAAGCACAGAAAACGCCATCCGGGGGGCCGCCACGGGCTTCCCCCCGAGCAGCTCGCCGTAGGCCTCCTCCACGAGCCCGGACACCCTGCCCCAGCCGTAGGACAGGGCCGCCCTCCGGGCTTCCTCTTCGAGCCTCCCCCCGGCGCCCCGGGCGAGCATTTCGGCGATCCCATCCGCGAGGGCGGATGGGTCTCCGGGTTGGACGAGGCGGGCAGCCGGACAGCCGCCCAGCAGCTCGGCAAACCCCTCGATCCGCGAGGCGACGACCGGAAGTCCCGTCGCCAATGCCTCGAGCAGGACGATGCCGAACGATTCTCCATAGAGTGCGGGGGCGGCAAGGAGATCGGCTTCCCAATAGCGGGCCGGCATCTCCTCGGGTTCCACCCGCCCATGCCACTCGAAGTCGATCCGCGCGCGGCGGGCCTCCCGCAGGAACCTGCGCCGCAGCGAACCGTCCCCGACCACGACAAGGCGGGGTGGGGGCGCGGTCCGACGGGCGGCGATCGCAATCGCCTCGATCAGGACGTCGAGCCCCTTCCGGGGCTCGAGGCCGCCGACGAAGAGAACTGTGGGCGGGCGAGGATCCGCGCCGGAGGGTCGGGGGCGGAACCGCCGCGGATCGACGCCGTTTGGGATCACGAGGTACTCCCCCGGAAAATGGCGGCCCGCGTACTCCGCGGCGCAGCGCGAAACCGCGATGCGCAGATCAAGCCGCTCCGCCAGCGGCGAGAGCCACCGGGCGAAGAGGCGATAGCCGAGATGCGTAGGTCCCGCGTTGTGAAACGTCCCGAGGCAGGGCACCTGGGCCTCCTGCAGGACGGCCCATGGAAGAAACGGCTCGAGGGGCGAGTGCACGTGGACGAGATCGATTCCTCCCGAGAGGACCGCGCGGAGCGCTTGCCGGAAAAAGGGATGGAACGCCAGATTCGCCCGCGTTCCGTTCGACGGAACCTCGAAACGCCTTCCGATACGGATGATCTCAGGGCCCGGCAACTCCCCCCCCGGGGGTCCCGGGGCCGAGGTGAGAACCTGGACCCGATGTCCCTTCTCCTGGAGGGCGAGGGAAAGGTGCCTGACGTGCTCGGCGATGCCGCCGCACTTCGGGTAGTACGATTGCGTGGCGATCAGCACCCGGAGCGATCTCATGCGCCTTCCGCCAAGGGCCGGAAGAGCGCCCATTGCCCCGTCCGGCCCTTGACCATGTCGAAGAGGATGCGGGACATCCGGTCCGGCCCGGGCGCCGCGTCTCCGCCCGCGAGGGGAGGTCCGAAGCGCTGGATGAACCGGCCGGACGCAACCCGCTCGCACAGGGCGGGAAGGATCGGGCATCCGGTCCGCCGGGACAGCAGGAACGCGCCGCGGGTCGCGGGGCCCACGCCCGCATGTTGGCCGCCGTCCAAGTGGAGCGCCACGATTCCCTTCTTGCGGATGATCCGGATCAGCCGGCCGGCGGATCCCTCGCGGGGATGGAACTCCAGACCAACCCCGCGATAGGCGGCGCGCAGATCCTCGGTCCATCCTCTGAGGAACTGCACTCCCGCGATCGAATGGACCGGCTGCCCCGTCCGTATGTGAAGGTCATGCGCGCCGACGTGCCAGTTGCCAAGATGCGCGGTGACGACAAGCAGCCCTTTATTTTCACGGAGCGCAGCCTTGAGATGCTCCTCACCCTTACGCTCGATCGCAAACGACCGCCCTCCCAGCATCGCGAGCGACTCGTACACGAGAAGGATGTGATGGCGAAACGGCGTGATGGCCTGCAGACGGGCGGGCGTCCGGGGCGGCGCGGCGGCCGCCCGGACATTGGACCGCCAAGCGCGAACCCCCGAGGGAGAGATCGCGGCGAGAACGGGGGCGGCCAGCCAGGCCGTCCCGCCCACAGCCCCGGGAGGAACGGCCGCGAGAAGCCGGGCGGCGGTCTGGACGCGCATGAGGCGATTCTTGCCGCAAGGGACCGGAATGCCAAACTGCTTCTTCGCAGGGAATACTTGGAAGCTTGGTCATTCGCCGAGCGGAAGCCGCCCGCGCCGCCGGGCCGGCGCCCGGTGAGTTCCCCTGCGGTCCCATTTGACCCGGATGCCCTCGGGCCGGATGATGGACGCATGCAAGTCCGATTCGGCTGGCTCCTTGCGCTCCTCCTCTCGGCGCTCCCGGCATGGGGCCAGGCGCCGTATCGTCCCGCGGAACCGCCGGCGGATTCTTCGGGCGGATGGACGCCCTCCCCCGGCCCTTGGAGTGTCGCGGAACGCGCAAACCTCGTCTCCCTGGACGGAACATCGTGGCAGATCGTGGTCTCGGAGCGCGAACTCGGCACGATCCCGACCGACCGCTCGGACGCGCATCTCCTGCTGCCGAGGGTCGCCTTCCGCCAAATCCGCTCCTCCGACACGACGACCGTCGCGATCCTCCTCCCGACGGGAAACCGGGGGGGCGGGATCTTTCCGGCAGGCAGCCCCGAGGAGGATGTCACCCCCTCGCGAATGGGCCGGGATGATCTGGGGCGCTGGCCAAACGTTTGCAGAATTTCGATCCTCGATGCGCGAGGCGCGATCGACCTGGATCGGGACGGCGTCACCGAGATCGCCCTGCGCCGCTTCTGCAGTTGTCCGGGACCCGCGTGCGCTGGTGTCCTCCTTGTCGAGCTGAACGATGACGGCCCGGCACTCTTCGATCCCGCATCGCTCGTTGCCGACGTGGACCTCGGGAAGATCGTCCTCGAGAAGATCCTGCCCGGTGATGACCCGGCGACCCCGATCCTGCAGGTCGCCCCGGAGATCCTCGAGGAGTGCCGTCTCGTCGCGATCCTTGGGATTCGCGGCAGCAGTGATTGCTCGGGTTGCTGCCGGTTCCCCGTCTTCCTGCAGTCCCGGACGGGAGGGACCTACGAGCCCTTCTACGATGCCGAGACCCAGTCCGGGTGGCTCAAGCGCGCCAAGGATGACATCGCCGCCGTCGCGGCGGGAGATGCGGCTCGCCCCCTTCTGTCGATCGAGGAGGCCGAAGTCGCGAGGGCGGCTGCCTTTTTCTACCTCACGGGCGCAGGCGCGCAAACGCGCGGCATGCTCTCGGATGGACTCGGGGTCCGGGCGCGCGGTTTCCGGACACAGGAGCTTCTTCGCCGCATCGAGGAGATGTTCCTTATCCAGCCGCCAGAGGCGCGATAGGTCCCGCGACCCGCTCCGGAACTGCGGGAGCGGCCGAAGGGTACGTTGAGTCCGGATCGTGGATGCTGGTAGCCTTGCCCCGACAAGCATGAGGGAGGGATCTTGAGCGAGGAGCAAAAAAAGCGGCTCACCGAGATGGCCGCCTGCGCGGGCTGAGCGTCCAAGATCGCTCCGGGGGACCTGGAGCAAGTCTTGGCCCGCCTGCCTCAGGTGCGGCATCCCGACCTTCTCGTGGGAATGGAAACCCACGATGATGCAGGCGTATTCCGTCTCGGGCCGGACCTCGCGCTCATCCAGACGGTCGACTTTTTCACGCCGATCGTCGATGACCCGTTCGAGTTCGGGGCGATCGCCGCGGCCAACGCGTTCTCCGACGTCTACGCGATGGGAGGAACGCCGCGGACGGCGTTGAACCTCGTCGGCTGGCCCCAGGGGGAACTCCCCTGGGACGTCCTCGGCGAGATCTTGAAGGGCGCGCACGAGGTCGTGGACGAGACGGGCGCCGTCCTGGCCGGCGGGCATTCGGTCAAGGCCCCGGAGCTCTTTTTCGGCCTCTCCGTGACCGGCACGGTTCATCCCGACCGCATCGTGACGAACGCCGGCGCGCGCCCCGGCGACGTCCTCTTCTTGACGAAACCGATCGGCACCGGGATTCTGACGACCGCCCTCAAGAACGGAAACCTCTCGCGGGAGACGCTTGCGCTCGTGACGGCGACGATGCGCCGGTTGAATGCCGCGGCCGCGGAGGCGATGGTCGAGGTCGGCGTGAGTGCGGCGACCGACGTCACCGGCTTCGGCCTCCTGGGACATCTCCTCGAGATGGCCAGGGGGTCGCGGGCCGCGGTCGAGATCGATGCATCGCGCGTGCCGATCCTCCAGGGGGCGATGGAGCACGTGCGGGCGGGCGACAAACCGGGCGGGCTCGGCGCGAATCGGCTCTACGCGTCGCCGGCCGTCGAGGGGGCGGAAGGGATCGACCCCGCGCTCCTCGATCTCCTCTATGACCCGCAGACCTCGGGCGGGCTTCTGATCTCCGTCCCGGAGGACCGGGCCGACCGGATGCAGACGGCCCTCGCACGCCACGGCGTCGCAGGAGCCGCGCGGATCGGCCGGGTGATCGGAGAAGGTAGGGGCACGATCCGCCTGATCGCGCGCACGGCCTGATCGGCGCGATCCGCGAACCCGAGTGATCAGGCGAGGCTCTGGAGCAACTCCTCGTTTGTCCGGTACTTCTGAAGGAGACCTAGAAGTCCGGTCATCGCTTCCTCGGTCTTCCTGCCGGCAAGGGCCCGCCTGAGCATGTGGAGTCTCGGCAGCAGGGCGGGCGGCACGAGTTTCTCTTCCTTGCGGCTCCCGCTCTTGCCGATGTCGATGCAGGGGAAAATCCGCTTCTCGAACAACTCGCGAGAGAGAACGAGTTCCGTGTTTCCCGTCCCCTTGAACTCCTGGAAGATGACTTCGTCCATGCGCGAGCCGGTGTCGATCAGCGCGGTTCCGAGGATCGTGAGGCTTCCCCCTTCCTCGATCTTGCGCGCGGCCCCGAAGACCTGGCGCGGGGCCTGCATCGTGGCCGCATCGAGCCCGCCCGTCAGCGTACGCCCCGTCCCTTCGAGAACGTTGTTGTACGCGCGCGCAAGGCGTGTGATCGAGTCGAGGAGTAGGAGGACGTCCTCGCCGGCGACAACGTGCTCGAGGATGTCGGTCATTGCCTCCTCGGCCCGGTCGACGTGCTCGGAGGCCGAGAGATCCGACGACGCGGCGTACACCTGCGCTTTCACCCCGCGCCGGAAATGCGTCACTTCCTCCGGGCGTTCATCGACGAGCAGGGCGTAGACGCTGATCTCCGGATGGTTCTTCTCAACCGATCGCGCGACATCCATGAGGAGCATGGTCTTGCCGGCCTTCGGGGGCGAGACGATGAGACAGCGTTGCCCCTTCCCGATCGGCGTTACCAGATCCATCGCCCGCATCGAGAGTCCCTCCGGCTCAAGCTCGAGCCGGATCCTCTCGTGGGGATCGATGCTCGTCCCGCGCTGCAAGAGGCGGAAGAGCTCTTCGAGCGCCCGCCTCTTGTCGCCCGCCGTGCCACCCGGCCCCCGTCCATCGTGCCGGCCCGAGAAGCCGCGGCCCACTCGGTCGGATGCCCGACCAGAGGAGCCGCTCATCGAGCGCCCGGCGTCGCGATGGGCCGATCGGCCGTGGGTCCTGGGGGCAGGGTTCGTGACGGTCCGCTCCGAATGCAGTCCGCCCCGGCGTCGATCGGGCGATGGCCCATCCGTCCGCCGGCCGGGGCCGTGGGAGGAATGGCGGCCGCGCGCCGCGCTGCCGTCCTCTCGCCGGCGCGGATCGGCCTCCGCGCGCACGCCGTCGCCTCCGCTCCCTGCGCCCTTCTGGTCGCTCGGCGCCTCCCCGTTCGACCTCCGTCTCCGCCGTCCACCCCGCCGGGAACGGGGGCGCGGTGATTGATCTCCTGATGGCCGCTGGCCGCCATCGGGATGGACAGGCGGGTCTTCGAAGCCCAACCAATCTCCTTTTCTCTCCCTACCAGGGAACGCAGAGAGATGAGGCCCGGCCGGGCCCCGTGCGACTTGGTGTAGATCCGGATCACGCGAGACTAGCAGGTCTATCCGGCGCAAGCCAGATTCGACGGCCGGCGCGAACCGCGCCGACCACCCCTGGCGCCGGGCAGGCAGGAACTCTAAGCTCGGCCGGGAGGTCGAAGATGCGGCGCGCCCGACTCATGCTCGTTCTGCTCGTGCTCCTCTCTCCGCTTGCCCCTGGCCCACGGACCGCTTGCGGACAGGGATCGGCATCCTCGGAAGCAAATCCGCTCGATGATCCGTTTGTCCTGGGTACGGCGGGTGAGCGGATCGACGCCTTGCTGAAAGACTTCGTGCCGGCCGGCTTCTCCGGGTCCGTGTTCGTGTACAGGGATGGTCTCGTAGTCCTTCACGGGGCATACGGCGAGGCCGACCGGGATCGCGGAATCGCCAACACGGTCGAGACCCTCTTCCCCCTGGGGTCGTTGGAGAAGGAGTTTCTCTTCGCGGCGATCTTGGGACTCGAGATGGACGGAAAACTCCGGATCGACGACTCGGTCCTAAGGGTCGTCGAGGGCGCGCGGAGAGTGCCCGCAGACGCGGAGGATGCGCGTCGATTGACGGAGATCATCGAGGAGGCTTCCGGCCGGCCTCTCCGGCAGCAGATCCGGGAGCGCCTGCTCAAGCGGGCCGGCATGACCCACACGATCTTCTCCGATGACCCAGTCGCACCCGACTCCCTCATGGCGCGCGGTTACACTGCGCCCCGGGGCGCCTTCCGTTTGCTCGAGAAGCTCCCCTGGCTCTCTCCTCTGCTCGGGCCGTCCCTGCGGCGGACCGCGTCGAGGTTGACCCACGCCCCGCCGGACGCTTCAGGCGAAGCCGGGGCTCTCGGCATCTGGAGCACGGTCGGGGATCTCTTCCGATGGCGGCTCGCCTTGCAGGGCGGGGGCGTCCTTGGCGGGGAAGCAAGGGAGAGGCTCCGCGATTGGGTTGGCGGAAGCGACCGCGACGGAGAATCCGCCTATCGGGTCGAGGGCGCATCGTCCGGCCACCGGCTCGCGATCCTCGCCGATCCTGGAAGGCACCTCGTCATGATCGTCGCCGCCAACAACGATCTCGGCTGGGCGGCCCCCGCCATCCTCGGCATCGAGAAGAGCCTCTACGGAGGCTCGGATACCCTTCTCACCTTCAGCGTTCTCGCGGTCTGCCTCGCGGCCCTGTTTCTCGTCCTGGGGGTGTCCCATCGCGGTAGGCGCGGGAGTTTCGACCGGCGACCGAGGCCGAATCCGTTTCCGTTCTGAAGCGCCGCGCCCTTTGGGAATCCCCATCGCACTCCCTCGCTCAAGAGGTTCAACCCGCGCATCCGTTTTGCCGATAACAGAGAGGGCGCCCCGCGGTCTTCCGCGGGGGGCCACGACCATCGCCGCGACGCCCGCGCGCCCGAGGATCGATTCTGGGGCCCGCCGCGAGATCGCGGCAAGACGACGTTTCCATACCCGATCCCGCGCGGGATCCAGAACCGAGGGGATGCCGATGCTGACCGATCGCGCCGTTTTCTTGGAGGTGATCGAGTGGTTCGATTCCACCGGTCAAGAGATCGTCCACCGTATCCCGGAGAGTGGCTCCGCGGAGATCAAGTTCGGCGCGCAGCTCACCGTCCGAGAGAGCCAGATCGCCGTCCTCTTCTACCAGGGGCGGGCCTACGATGCCTTCGGCCCAGGTCGACACACGCTGAAGACGGCAAACCTCCCGATCCTGACGAAGGTCCTGAGCCTCCCATGGGGGTTCACGAGCCCTCTTCGAGCCGAGGTCGTTTTCGTGAACATGAAGGTCTTCCCCAATCTGAAGTGGGGGACGCGGGATCCCGTCGCCTTCAAGGACTCCGCTCTGGGGTTGGTGCGCCTTCGCGCCTTCGGCGTCGCGAACATCCGCGTCGCGCAGCCGGTCCTCTTCATCAACAGCCTGGTCGGCACGCAGGGAATGTACGCAACCGCCGACATCGAGGAGTACCTGAGCCGCGTCATCGTCTCGCGCCTGAACGACCATCTCGGCGAGAACCTCGACAGCCTGCTGAATCTGCCAGGACGTTACGACGCCCTCGCCAAGGGTCTCATCGACCGGCTACGCGATGATCTCGCCAACTTCGGTCTCGCCCTTTCGCAACTCTACATTGATTCGATCACCCCGCCCGAGGAGGTGCAGCAGGCGATCGACGACAAGAGCCGCCTCGGCGTCTTCGACGACATGAACAAGCTCCTGAAGATGAAGGCCGCAATGGCCCTCGAAAAGGCGGCCTCATCGCAAGGCGAAGCAGGCGGCGGCATGGGAATGGGGATGGGGATGATGATGCCGGCCGTCTTCGCCCCGCTGGTGGCCGGACGCCCCGGCCCGGGAGCGGCAGAACCGGCCTGCACGGCCTGCGCGCATCCGATCCCGTCGGGGTCGCGGTTCTGCCCGCACTGCGGCAAGCAGCAGCTCGTCTTTGGCCGCTGCGAATCGTGCAAGGCCGACATGCCGCCCGAGGCGAAGTTCTGTCCCGAGTGCGGCCGGTCCGCCACCGAGAAAGTACAACCGAAGGGATGCCCGCACTGCGGCGCGGAGAACCTCGTTGACGCGACCTACTGCAACCGGTGCGGCGAGAAGCTCGATTGAGGACCCTCGCTGGAGGGTCACACATTCGTGCCCCCAATGCGGGGCGCCTGTCGAACTCGATGAGGCCGATCGCCTTCTCGTTTGTCCCTATTGCCGTGTCCGGCTGATCCTCGCGAACGAGATCCCCCCGAGGTACCTACTGCCGGCCCGCGGGGAGATCGATCAAGGCACGCTCTACATTCCGTACTGGCGGGTCCGGGGGACGCTGTTCGGCTACCCGCGATCGCATGGCGGTCAAGCGATCCACCGCCTCTTCGACCGCACGGCCCTCGCCATCGATCTGCCCGAGTTGCCCATATCCCTCGGCATTCGTCCGCAGGCGATGAAGTTGCGGGCCGCCACGGCGGACTCGCCGGGGCGGTTCTGCGCACCGGTCGTTCCCGTCGACCGTGTGCTCCCCGATGTCGAAACCGGCGCAGGGATGCCGGAAGGAGCGCGCGAGTTCGTCGATCCGGGACCAGGCCCCGGCGCCTTTGTCGGTGAGACCGTCTCGCTGATCTACCTCCCCGCCACACTCGACCGGGGCGTCTTCGAAGGCGTGTTGGGGAAGAAGATCGGATCGATTCAGACTGAGGAAGCGCTCCGGGAGGCGCCCATCGAGCCGAAGGAACGACTCGGGATCCGCTTTCTCGCGAATTCGTGCCCCGAGTGTGGTTGGGAACTCGCCGGAGAGAAGGACTCCATCGCGCTCTTCTGTCTCAACTGCTCCTGTTCGTGGGCAGTGAACGGAAGGACCTTGCGTCGCGCCCCCTTCGCGGTCGTCGGCTCACGCTTTCGCGCGGAGACCTACCTCCCGTTCTGGAGGATCACCGCGATCGTCCCGGGAATCGCTCTTGCCAGCTATGCCGACCTGGTCCGCTTCGCCAATCTGCCAAAACTGGTCCGCCGCGATTGGGAGGATCGGCCGCTCCACATCTGGGTCCCCGCCTTCAAGATCCAACCTGAGGCCTTCGTCCGCTTGGCCCGGGCCGCGACGGTCCATCAGCCCGAGGCGAGCCCCTGTCATCCGATGCGGGACCTACGCGGTCCGCTCGGATCCTCGGCCCCTCCCTACGCGGCCGGAGAGACCGCTTCCATCCTCCACCCCGCGGCGCTCTCCTCGGTCGAGGCGATCGAGAGTCTCAAGGTTCTTCTCGCCGAAATCGGCGCGCGCAGGGATGCGTTGATCCCCCATCTCCGCAGGGTCACGATCACGGCTTCCGAAAGCCTTCTCGCCTACCTGCCCTTCCGCTTGGACGGCGGCGAGATCACGAATCCCGAGATCCCGCTCGCCGTCAATCGGGCGCTCCTCTCCTTCGGACGCGGGCTGTAGGTCAACGCGGCCCCGGCGGCCCGCCGCGCGAGGCTAGTCAATACGAACCCAGCGCGTCATCGCCGCGCCGTCCTCCGCCCGCAAGCGGACGAAGTAGACGCCCGGAGGGACGGTCCGCCCCGAACCGTCGCGCGCATCCCAAGAGATGTCGCGGCGCCCCGCGGGGGCAAGTCCGTTCGCCAGGGTGCGCACGATCCGACCCGACGAATCGAAAACCGAGAGATCGATCCCCTGTGCGCGGGGCAGCTCGAGCGCGATCGTGCCGGCGCCGCGCATCGGGTTAGGCGATCCGGCGCCGAGATGCAGGGCGAGCCTGGAGAAATCGCCGGCCGCGGCCGGGACGGATTCCGTCCAATACTGGTAGGTCGTTGCGCCAATCGGTGCGGTCTTTGCGATCACGAGGACGGTCGTGTCGTGCGTCTCGCCGAAATCGACGAGGTCGAAATAACCGGCGTCGGCCGCGTCGAGGGGCACATTGGCCACCCGCTGCGCCGCCCCCGCGTTCAGGAACAGGATCCTGGGCTTCCACGTGCCGGCGTCCGCACCATCGAAACGCAAGCGCATGGGCGAACCGCTGATGAACTTCACATAGTCCGCGGCGTACCGCTGAACCCCTGCGCTCGTGATGGGGACCGGATAGGCGCTCTTGAGGGCGGCTGTGAAGACCGGCAAGGTCTCCCCAACATATCCGTACTGCCCCTCGTCCAGAACAGGATTGTCGAGGTAGTTCGCGCAGGTCCAGTTCGCGAAGACGTCGATGAAGTTCAGCGGGGAGCCGATCCCGTCGAGGACATTCTCGTACCCCTGAACGCCGTTCGCCGGTTCGTGGAGGAGATCCCAGACGGCCGGCTGCCCTCCGAACTGCTCATAAAAGTAGAGGCTCCACAGATACGTCTTCACGTAATCGGCGAAGGCGCCCGTCCAACTGGTGAGATCGTTGTCCGGAGCCGTTGGAAACTGAATGACCGGGTCGGGATCGCCGTAGAGCCACATCCCAAGCTCAGCCATCCCCTCGTCGACCCATGCATCCTCGTCGGCATCGGCGAGCCAGTGGATCATGTGCTCGAACTCGTGCGCCATCACACTGATCAGGTAGGAACCGCCCGGGTCGTTGTCGCTCGAGTTGATGTAGAGGACCTCGCACTCATTCGATGCGTAGGGCTGCGTACCATCCGGGTACTGGTCGAATACCCAGAAGAAACCATCGGCCGAGATGTCGAAGTCGTAGAGCAGGACGTAGATCTTCGGATCGTTGTCCAACTGATCCGGCGCCGTGCCGAAATGGGTCGTGTCGATCTCATAGATCCCCTGCGCGGGATAAGGTCCGATGCTTGCGTTGTCCCATGCGTTGACGATCGCGTCGACGTCGTCCTGAAAGACCCTGGACAGCCATTGTGAGTCCTCGACCACGACGTAGACATGGGTCCCCTCGCCCCGGACGGTGCAGAGCTTCTGCACGGCCACCGGAGGGCCGGCCAGCCTCCAGGTGTACCAGAGCCACGAATCCCCGACGTTTGGATCGGGGGGCGGCGCCATGGGGTCGGCTGGCGCGTGAGTCCGCAGCATTTCAGAGGCTGGTAGAGACCGGATCTGATCGCGATAGGAGTCCATCTCCCGGGTCAGACAGCGGATCGTTGCGTTCGCGAGACCGCACGAGATCGCAAGCAGGAACAGCGCAGCGGCAAGTCGTCTCATGAGAATCCTTCCCCCTTCGAGCGGCCTTCGGAGATCGACCAATAACGGACATCGGCGGACAGACGATTTCGACAATTGAGGATACCATGAAACGCCTGGATTCCCTATCACGAGTAAGGGCGCGCCGCGCGAAGAACCCCGGTTTCGGCACGCTCTGGAACCGGGTCGCGGACCCGCCGGGGTGCTATGCTAGGGCCCAGTGAGTTTCCGCGAGCCATCACAACGCGATTCGGGCAGGTCCCTTTGCCGGGGCGATCTCGCCCCCCGCATTCTCCTCGCGGTCGTCGCGGCCTGCTGTTTGTCGGCCACGCGGGGAAGCCCCAGCCCGCCGGACCGGTCGCTGCGGATCGATCGGATCGAGGTCGTGCGACAGACGGTGTTTCCCGAGACGACGGGCGTCCCCCTCGCATGGCCCCTCCGACTGGCAAACCGTCTCCACCACAGAACGTGCGAACGAGTGGTCCGCCACGAGATCCTCTTCCGCGAGGGCAGCCTGCTCGACACGCTCCGTTTGCGGGAGTCCGAGAGGCTCCTGCGGGAACGCAACTTCTTCGAGTCGGTCGAGATCTCACACCGGATCGAGCAGGACCGTAACGTCGTCCGGGTCCGGACGCAGGACCTCTGGACGCTCGGGATCGTCCTGAACTACGAGAAGCAAGCCGATATCTCGTCCCTCAACTTCGGCCTCCGCGACACGAACTTCCTGGGTACGGGGAACTCCCTCTACTGGAGTCAAACCGTCTCGACGGACCAGGACGCTCTCCATTTGGCCGCCGTCCTTCCCAGGCTCGCGCGTACGCGCGCGGCCGCCTCGGTCCTCTATAGCGAGCAGGGAGACGGGATCATGCGGTCCGCCGGACTTGGTCGGCATCATCAGACCATCTTCGATCGATGGGGATGGGGCGTCGGGGCGTTGGATGCGGACGGCGTGCAGCGTTTCTTCCGGTCGGGAGAGGAGTACGGACTGTCGAGGTTTCGCCGCGAGGACCTCGAAGGGTACCTCGGCCGCTATTCAGTTCGGCGGGTCGAGTACGGGTTCGGCGCCGGATGGGTCGTGCGGACCCTGTCGCCGACCGGCGATCCCGAGACCAGCGGCGGGTCGTCGATCGCGCCTCCTGCCTTCGAACCCCGGCGACACGGCGGCCCCCTTCTCTTCGGCGGCCTCATGCGCCGCCGTTTCGTCGCAATCCGTAATGTCGAACGCTACGGAACGACCGAGGACATCCCGCTCGGCTGGGCGGTCCACATCTCGGCCGGTCCGAACTTGAGGTGGAAGAGCGACACATCCCACGCGTTCGCCGTGCGCGGCCTCTTGTCCGGGTCCCTCTTCCCCGTCCCGCATTGCGGGATCGCGGGAGAAGTCGCGGGCGCGGTGTTCTTCCGGTCGGACCGCACGGCCGGCGAGCGCCATCTGCGTGCAGTCGGCTCGGCGGGATGGCGCCCCACCCCGCGGACGCTCACTTTCGCGCAGGCTACGCTGCTCTTGGGCGCTGATCGCCCGGCGACGACGGTCTATTACTTCGGCACCGACGCGGGATTGCGCGGTTTCCCGACGAGGGAGATCGAGGCGCGCGACTATCTGCTCGCCACCCTCGAGCAGCGCTTCTGGAGCGGGATCGAGGTCTTATGGGTCGGTCTTGGGGGAAACCTCTTCATCGACTCCTGTCTTCCCGCCAGCAACGGCCGCCTGGCCGGAAACCCGCTGCGCACGGGATGCGGAGGGGGAATGCTCCTGGGCTTACGGAAGTCGTCGCAAAGGCCGGTCCGGATCGAGGTTGCATGGAGGACCGATCGTCGATCGAGCCCCACTTTCTCGATCTCCACGAGCACCCAACTCCGTCTGGCTCCGCGGGTAGTCCTCCCGCAGCCCACCCAGCTATTCGCCGCGCCGAGCCGCTGAGCTCGCGCGGAAGTAGGCGTCCCCTCTCTCTCCCGCAACCCGCCCGCTCGCGTCGAAGAAACCCGCGGCGCACATTCCGCCCCACCCCTTCCACCGCACCGACGCATCGAAAACCACAAAGTCCGGATACCCCGACCCCGAATAGCACGGGTTTGCCGCGACGGCGAGCTCGAACCCGCCCAGATCGGTCCCGGCGATGACCTCGATCCCGCGATCGGGGAATCTCGGGTTGGCGGAGACGAACCGGGCCGCCAAAGCGCGTCCGCCGTACCTCCTCCGTCCGATCTCGACGCCCCCGGCATCGATCCGGATCGGCAGGCGTGAGGCGATCGCCTCGAGAACCGCGTTCGTCCCGGGCGTAGCGTAGAGGATCAGGTTGTGCGTCGAGGCGATCTCGGCAGTGATCGCGGTGTCCGGCAAGACGGGGGCGTAACCGTCGGCCCGCAGGTACCAGTTCTGCGCGTCGAGGACGGCCATCCGGCGCATCGCCTCGGTCATTTCGGGAGTTCCGCGCGTTCCGTAGACCAGCACGAACGGCTCGAAGAAAGCGTTCTTGAGCGAACCGCGAAAACGGCCCGGCATCCGGCGCCCCCACACTGCCGGCGCGCTCGATGGGGACGCGGCTGCCCCGCCCGAGCGCGGGGAAGCCTGCCCCTCCACGACGCGCCAGCGGCGTCCGAAGAGCCGCAGGCGGACCGGCTCGCCGGCAGGCGCGCGCAACAGGTCGGAATCGATCGCGACGCGGACCGTCCCGGAACCGAATCTCCCGGCCGGATCGCACGTGAGCGCGCGGACCCCCGATGTCCGGATCACGAAGCCGCTCTCCGGGCGCCTGACGATTCTCGCCTCCACCTCGACCCGCTCGAACGCGTGGAGCGCTTCGTCCACCACGATCCAATCGGACCGATCACACGTCCCCAGATCGCCGCTGCAGAGATAGACCGAATCGGGGCGCGCGGCGCGTCTCGCGCTCTTCAGAAACGCCATCATCCCGGGATCGTCCACACAATCGACGCCGGGCGTTTCGGGCAGATCCCACCAATGGTTCATTCCCGGCACCTCGCGGTAGGTGACGCGCACCCCTTCCTCCCGCGCCCTCTGGGCCAGCAGGCGGCCCTGAAAGACAGGGACGTTGTCGTCCCTCTCCCCGTGAAGGACGAAAACCGGCATCCCCCGGGCGTTGCGGAGGAACGAGAGGGGATTGTCGGGCGCCATCGCGCGCTCCCAGATCGCGCGGAGCGGCGGCGGGGCCGTTGCGACGTCGCGCCGCAGTGTGAAGGGGACGTAGCTGCCGAAGCTCGCCCAGCCCGCGCTGGGCGCGAGCGCCGCGAAACGATCGGGGTGGGCCAGCCCGACATGCCACGTGCCGTGCCCTCCCATCGAGTGGCCGGTCAGAACGACGCGATCCGGGTCGATCGGGTAGCGGCGGAGGGCATCATCGAGCGTCTCAATCGCGTTCACCCTCCCCCAGTCCTGCCAATCAAACCCGTAGGGCCGCCTGTTCGTCGGCGCGACGACGTAGGCCCAGTCCTTCTGCGAGTACGAATCGACCTGACCCTGCGGTTCGCCGCTCGCGCCGTGGAGCGAGAGGATCAGCGCGAAGCGCTGCTCAGTGCGATCGGGGCGCCGGTTTTCATGCTCGCCCCGCCGCGGCCCCATTCTCCCGGTGTCCGTCGAGGGCAGGCTCGCTCCCGACGGCGGAAGCACCGCGTATTTCTGGACCGACTGATCCTGGGCCGAACGAAACGTGACGAGGCGGGAGGCGCTGCGTTCGCGAACCCGCAGAGAACAGGGAAACGCTCGCGCGTTCTCCCCTCGCGCCGGCGACGCATCATCACCCACGCCTCCGGCATTCCATGAAACCCGGATCTCCCCGCGCCACTGGGTTTCCGTCCCGGCCGGGCGGAGCGTCCTCACCCTGAAGGGCACCTTCAAGATCCCCTCGGGCGGCAAGGACGGAATTGCAACGGCCACCCTCTCGATCATCCCGCCGTCCCCGAACGTGAGCGTCGCGCCACGCACCTCGCGATCGGACAAGTTCGCGATCGGCGCGGCTCCCCAGCCATCGAGCGGCTCGCCGGCCACGAGATCGGGGAGCGTCACATCCTGCTCGAGGAGCAGCAGCGGTTCATCCGCCGGACGGAGCTGGAAGCGCGACTCGCGAGGTCCCCCGCCCGAGACGCGTAGGAGGACGCGGTGCCGTCCCCCCTCGAGACGGATCGGCGTCTTGAAGAATCCTCCGCCGTACGGATTGCCGGCGTACCTGAGCCCATCGATGTAGAGAGAGCCGATTCCTGCCGTCTCGATCCAGTGCGCACCCGTCTGCAGCGTCGTGAACGTCCCGAACGCGAGGCCCGCACAGAGCGTTCCGGCGATCCCCCACTGGTCTGCGAGGCCGTCCCAGTCGATCCCTTCGTAGGCGAAGGTCACGACATCCTCCCGTCCCGCCGCGGGAAGCCAATGCACCCACCCTCCCGGGGCCATCAGGCTCGGGAGCGAATCGCCGGCCGACGGCGCAAGCCCCGCTGGATCCGCCGGCCAGAGCGGGTCGACCAGCGCCTCGCGCGAGCCGATCGACAGAGGGCCGGCGACGAGCCAGTCGGAGACGCGGATCGCGGCCGCGCGCGGAGCGGCATCCCCTGCGATGGCGTTCGAGATCTGCAGGGATGCAAGCAGAACGAGCAGGGAGACTCGGATCGCCGACAGAGTCACGGTTCACCTCCAGGACTCGGGCGAAGCACGATGGCCCGGCCGGGTTCCGGCCCGCGTGCGACCGCCCGCGGTGGAACGCGCCCGGCAAAGGCGCCGGGCTCCCGATGCCACCCAGTCCGCGTCGGACCGCGGGGGAGTGGAGTTTCCGCGCCCCTCAGGTCGATTGAGGCCGTCTATGCGTGATCGTCGCCGAGGCCTGAGCGGTCGGCAGAATGAGGACCTCCGCCAGGTTGACGTGCGGGGGCCGGGTCGCGCAGTACACCGCCGCATCCGCAACGTCATCCGGGCTGAGGGGTGTCAGCCCTAGATAGACGCGCCCGGCGCGCTCGGCGTCGCCGTGGAAGCGGACCAGGCTGAACTCGGTCTCCACCATTCCGGGATCGATCGCGCTCACGCGGATCGGCGTGTCGACGAGGTCCATCCGGAGTCCTGCCGTCAGCGCCCGCACGGCCGCCTTTGTCGCGCAGTAGACATTCCCTCCCGGATACGATTCGTGTCCCGCTATCGAGCCGATGTTGATCACGTGCCCGCGCGCGCGCCGCACCATCCCCTGCAGCACCGCGCGAGTGACATAGAGGAGTCCCTTCACGTTGGTGTCGATCATCTCTTCCCAATCCGACAGGAGACCCTGGTGCAGCTTCTCGAGCCCGCGGCTCAGCCCCGCGTTGTTGACGAGGAGATCGATTTCCGACCACTCGGGGGGCAGCGAGTTGATCGCTTCCTCCACGGCGAGTTGATCGCGGACGTCGAGCGCGAGGAAGCGGATCGGGACACCGGTCTCGCTGGCGATCTCGGCGGCAAGGGTCTCAAGCCGCTCCTTCCGGCGCGCCGCGAGCAGGATGCGGGCTCCCTCGCGCGCGAAGGCGCGCGCACAGGAGCGGCCGATTCCGCTGCTCGCGCCGGTAACGAATACGATCTTGCTGTCCAGCTTCATGGAATCGGACTCTAGAACGCGCCCCCTGAGGGGTCAAGCGAGCCGCACGGCGGCCCCTCCTGCCGTCTCGCCGCCCCGTAATCCACACCCCTTCCGGAGACTCCCCCGGCGTGCTAGGATGGGTTGCTGGATCAAAGACGGAGGGGCTGGCTGGGTCGGCGGCATCCGGAAGATGTCCGATTCTGTCGTCGTCCGCGCACCCTCGCGATGATGCCCCTCACCCAGGAGAGAAACGTGAAATCCCCAGGTATGCCGCTGTTCGGTGCCGTAGTCCTCGTCCCGATTCTCCTGCTGTGCGCTCTCCTCGGCGCGCCCACCCCTTCGGCCGGCGAGCAGCCGTCCTCAGGGGTCGCTGCCATTCGCCCGGCGACGGCCATAACGCTGCCCGAGGGGGTCGTCCAGATCGTGCTCCCCGCGGGTTGGGAATCGAACACGCGCCTCGCCGAAGAGAACGGGGCCCCCGGCTTTCTCCACCCCAGCGGAACGCCCGTCGGCCAGGATCTTCCCTTCTGGGTGGTGGTCGATCGCTGCCAGCGCAACATCGTCGAGCGGTTCCCGGCGCTCGTGAAGCGCGTTCTGGAAGAGGGCAAGCCGTACGGCTACACCCTTCACGACAGCACGGCCTTCCGGACTTCCGACAACCGCCGTGTCGTCCAATGCGCATTCGAACCCTCCAAGGAGGGTGCAAAGCGCGGTCTCGGCTTCGCCGAGATCCCAACCGGCGCGATCCTGTTCAGGTACCAAGCGCA
Organism: uncultured bacterium; assembly: GCA_964575675.1. GTDB lineage: Bacteria > Eisenbacteria > RBG-16-71-46 > CAIMUX01 > VGJL01 > CAZNRY01. The sequence goes on along the minus strand of CAZNRY010000037.1, from coordinate 4,250 downwards.
GAACGACAAGACGTGGGAACAGTTCCGCCCGATGGTGGACGAGATCATCCTGAGCGTCCGATTCCTTGCGATGACGAAGGATTCCAAGGGCGCCCCATCGAAGTGATCTCAGTCTGTCCGGCGTTCTGTCGCAGAGGTCCCGGGGCCGAGGTTTCCTAGAGGCGCCATGCCGCTCGGAGGGCGAGCGTCAGCCGCTCGTCCCATCCGGGCCCGCGATGGTTGCCAGGATGGCGGATCAGCGCACCGATCATCTCGGCGCCGACCGACAGGTTGTCCCTGCCCGCCCATCGCCATCTCAGGGCTAGACCCCGTTCTCGCTCAACCGGGGGACTGACCGAGAGGGCGCGATGCGTCGGTCGCGCGACGGTGGAGCCCCCGTCCACCCATGCTTCTCCCAACCGCCCGGCGCCGCGGTTCGCCCACACGACCTCCGCCTCGACCCGGTGGTCGGTAGCGATCGAACGCCCCGCACGCAGCCTCAGAGCTTCCTGATCGGGCCCGCCCGGCTCTCCGATCGCGCGGTCCTGGTGAATCCAATCGCATTCGCAGTCGTCCTGGTAGTAGACGCTATAGGCATAGCGCGCGATCTTCGTCCCCTCGATCCCGATGTCCCACGGCACCCCGCCGATCCGCGGCATGGCGGCGACGCCGAACCGCGCCCCGACACGCGCGGGCATCTTGCCGCTGCCGGCGGGCATGTCGTCCGCTAGCATCTCGAGATACGCCAAGCTCCCCGGGCGCGGCCGCCATGTGATTTCCGCTTCGGCCAGCACATTATTGCGCTGCCCCATCCGCAACGAGTCCGCCCGCGTGTCCTGCCAATCGAGCCGCTGGACCAGCGTGTAGGGAAGAAGACCCATGAGATAGAGCGGCTGCGTCGGCGAGCCCGCGAAACGCACCCCTTCGGAGAATGCGATCCGGAGGTCTCGCGTGAGGGGAATCTCGATCCGGTGGGCCGCGATCCCCCGCTCCTCGGCCGCGTTCAAGCTTCCCGTCCACGAGGTGAACCGCATCCCCTTCGGAAGGCGAAGACTCCACTCAAAGAAACCGATCGGCGCGCCGGCTCGATCGAGGAGAAGGCTGCTTCCCCACCCGGTTCCCCAGTGATGCCGGCCGCGCGCCAGACGAACACGAACATCGCGCGTCGCGACCGAGATGCCGGCATCCTCCAGGAAGTAAAGGACATCCGTGTGATTGATCAGCGGATCACCGATCGAACGGCCCTTGTCGATCCGGCCGACGAAGACCTCGCCTTGCAGCGCGGCGCTCCGTCCGATCAAGAAAACCCCATAAAGACCGGCGCGCGTCGAGTCGGTGAGCCGGCTCGTGCCCTCCCCGCTTCGGAAATCGAGGGCGATCGCGGGGCCGGCGCGCAGTTCGGTTCGCGCCCCGTCCAGCGCGACGGTGTCGCCCGCGCAGGGCTCGCCCGCCAGGCGGAGGGCAGGCTGGGATTCGGTGAAGGGCCCCGGCCGGCCGATCCTGCGAAGCTCGCGGGCGAATGCCCGCTGAAGCCGCGCGAGGCTCGCCCGATCGGCTCGCCCGCTTGACGCGGCTTCCGCGATCCACTCGGCGATCTCTCCCCTCGAGGCTGGCCGCATTGCGGTCAGGCCCGCGGGGAGCGCTCCCGAGAGCTCGAGGAGATAGAGGTCAGACCATGCTGCATCGCCGGCCGGCAGCATCTCCGGTGCGATCGATTCGCAGCGTGCAATCGCGGGAGGGCCGGTGAGCGCCGCACAGGCGAGCGCGAAGAGGAAGCGATCTCGGATCGCCCGCATTCCACGGTTCGGGAAGGACACGGTTGCGAGTCTGGGGCCGTTCCGCGTGCGCAGGGAAGCAGTTTCTCGATTCCGATAGGGCCACGAATTGCGAGGGCAAGTGAAGCGCAGTCGGGCGGGATTGCGAGCCCGCCTGCCGGGCGGGCGGTTGCATCCAGGGGGCGCCACCGGCGAGAATCAGTCCATGCTCGGTTGGATTCCCTGGCTCGCCATCACGGCCGCCATCCTACACACGGCGGGCGGCGCTCCGGTGCGGCCCGAGACGGTCGTTCCGGCCCGCGCCGTGCACGACGCGGTCTTTGCGTACCTGATCGGGTTGATCGAGCAAGACCTGTACGGAACGGTAGACGAGACGATCCTCGATGAAGCGGTTCGGCGCTCGGCCGGCGACAGCTCGCTTCCCTATCGTCGCCTCGAGATCATGAGCCGCCTGCGCGAGCCGGGCCTCCGAACGGCCCAGGTCGAGATCGCATTCATCGAGGACCTCAAGGTCCCGGTCCCCTATCACATCCTCGGATATGCGCCGGGCGACCTGCGATCGAGCCGCAAGGTCGTTTTCCGCGAGTGGGACCTCGGCAGCCTTGTTCTGAGCCACCAGGGAACAGGAAAGGCCGTCGATGTCCGGCTGACCGACGTTCACCTCTTCGCCCTGCGGAAGGGCTCGGTCTGGGTGGACATCGACGGGTGGATCGACAGCCTGCTCGGCGGGATGATCGACGACACGCGGATCACCGGTTTGGCCCTCTTCCGGTATCAGGGAGAGCTTTGGGGACTCGCGGTGGGCTACAACCGGGAATGGAAGGGCCGGTCCGGGCTTCTGAACCTCCGCGAGAACGAGATCCGCTATCCAAGTCCGCCCCCGCTCAAGACCGCTGCATGGAAAATGCGCCAGATCCTCGAGGGGCTCGAACCCACGCTCCGCCCGGACAGCCTGAAGGCTAGCGATTCCCGCCGAGGGGGCGGGTCGTCCAAAAAGGATGGATCCGGAGCCGAAGCCCCGGATCCATCAGGCATGACAATCAGACTGGGCGATCTAGGCTAACGGTAGTTCGCCTTGATCCGGCCCCAGGTCGTCGGCTCGGTCGCCACAGGAGGCGTGCCGCTGTACAGCTTGAAGGCCGCATCGAAACCAAGCCAGGTGGGCACGCCAATCATGTTGATCGGCATCCAGATGGCGTCGCTGCCGTAGTTCCAGCCGTCCCACCACTCGGCCTCGCAATAGCTGATGCCAAGGCCCACGTAGGCGCGCCAGAACATCTGCGAGTAGGCAGCCGCGACGGGCGCATACTGGAAGTCGAAGTCCGGGCTGACGCTGACCCAATACCACTTGTCCAGGGTCGGGTAGAACGCGACCGGCAGGGTGATGCAGTAGGCAAACTGACGGGAGAGACCCGTCGTGACCCACCACGTAACGAAGCTGGAGGCGTACTCGGAGTAAACGCCGGTACCGATGACCGACTCACCCGTGGCGCCGGTTCCGGGCGGGCAGAAGGGCGCGCCACTGATATCGATCGCCTCGTAGAACTTCACGCAGAAGCCGTGAAGCATCGGGGTGGGCGTATCGCCAGTGTAACCGAGCTCGACCGCAGCCGCGCTGACACGGTTCCAGACCTTGATGTCCGTGACCGGATCGGCCGCGCCGTCGCCATCCTGATCGAGCGCCAACCAGTCATCAGCGCCGAGACGGCGACCGAAGTCGCCGGGCCAGGAGCCGGTGCCGGTGGTGTCAGCGTTGACCATGCAGCCAGCGCTGAAGGCGGTCGCCGCCGGAGGAACGTACTCATCGAACATCCCAGTGTCCCAAACGATCAGAGGCGGAACGCACTCACCACTCGGGCCGGTCCGAGGGCCGGCGGGCGTGGAGTGATCGTTTCCATCCGTAGTGGCGGGAACAGCGGCGAAAGTCGGAAGGGTCAGAACCAGGAGACCCATAGCCGCGATAGCAAAGACCTTACGCATTGGATCCTCCCTTTGCGGGGGTAATACGGTGAACAGAGTCCATGGACTACGAGAGCCTCACCAGGAACCCGCCGAGATCCCATGGACCTGATCGACGACCCGGGAAAGGGCGTGCAATCCCCAGCCGACAAACACAGGCCTTGGCTTGGCTAAGCAAAATAATATCATGCTTTTGGTCCCTGTCAAGATTCTTATCGGGCCCCACCCTCGGGCTTCTTTAGCGATTTGGATGTTCCTTGTTTCCCCTCCGAGGGGACATGCTGCCCGGTGCGGTTTCTGCTCCACACCCTCGACCGTGGCAGGATCGCGCTTTCCGGTTATTCGCGCAAAACGTTGCTATTAGGCCAACTAGCCGCTGGAGCCGCCGCAAGCCCTGGCTGCACGGACCCGCCGCGATAGGGTTCGGGGGGGGGAAGGCAAGGGGATGATTCGAGCGGGCTGCCCTTCTCGCGGGATGCGGACGATAAGAGGGTGGAGACCGCCGGCGGCTCCCCTTCTTGACCGGTCCGCGCGGCG
>CAZNRY010000036.1:0-25572 GCA_964575675.1 uncultured bacterium | reverse complement strand
GTCCCAACCAGCCACTCCGGATTTTACTCGGCATAATCGGGGACTCGGCATAATGCCGGAGGGTGTGGCAGGTGGCGTTCTTCGTGATCCCGGCCAGGCGCACTGCGATCTTGAACGCTCGCTGAAGTCCCGAGGGGTGCATGCAATGGCGGCGCCGCGTCTGCGTCCCTCCTACCGCGTAGGTTCTGGCCGCCGGGAAGAACCACTGCCAGGCAAACTCCCGCTCGGCGCCGGGGTACTTCCGATCGAGCGCGTTCGGAAGTTCCACGGAGCCCCTGCCACGCGCCAAGTCCTGTTCGTGCAGCCGCCGGATCTTCGCCAAGTGGATGAGCAGCGGCTTCTTCAGGCTGACCGGCAGCATCGTCACCCGGTCTTTCCCTCCCTTTCCGCCCCGCACGGTGACCTCGTTGCGCTCGAAATCGACGTCCTTCACGCGAAGCCGGATACACTCCATCACCCGCATCCCCGAGCCGTACAGCAGCGAGGCCATGAGCCAGTGCACTTCGATCATGCTCGAGAGAACCCGCCTCACCTCCTCACGGGTCAAGGTCACGGGAACGCGCACCGGACGCTTGGCACGGACGATGTTGTCCATCCATTCGAGGTCCGTCCCCAGCACGTTGCCATAGAGGAAGAGAATCGCCGAGAGTGCTTGGTTTTGGGTCGAGGCGCTGACGCGTCCCTGCGTCGCGAGACTCGAAAGGAACGCGGTGACCTCGGGAGCGCCCATCTCGTCCGGGTGGCGGACGTTATTGTAGTAGATGAAGCGCTTCACCCAGCTGACGTACGCCTTCTCGGTGCTCCGGCTGTAGTGGCGTGCGCGAATCGCGGCCCTCAGGCAGTCGAGTAACTTTGGTTTCGCCGGAGGGCTCTTGCCGGCGATCGGCGGGGGATCGACATCCAGCTGATTGTGTGTGAGAGACATCGTGCCTCCAGTTCCCTCGACGATGACGCGAGGGGTGAAAGGTCAAAAAGCGGGACTGAGCAGGGTGCGGGCCAATGCAGGTGAGGAGGTGCGCAACGGCGAGCATGTGTGCCCGGAGATCTGGCAGCCGGCCTACCGACGGAGCGGATTGCACTTTGCGAGGGCGGCGCAGTCGCCGGCCTCCTCGGGCCGGGCTACGCTTCGTGCTTCCGCTTCGCCTGCGGATCCGCCGGGGCGGGACGTCTACCCCAGAGCTTTGCGATCAGGGGATCGACAAGGTGAGGGAAGCGAATGCGCATCGGCGACAACCGCGCGCGGCGGAGCAGGAAGCTGTGAATGTGCGGTCCCAGTAGGGCGAGCGGCACGCCGAGGATAAGGCCGGCGACCGCATCCACGGCGTAGTGGAACCCCCCGTAGACGGTCCCGACGAAGATCCCTCCTGCAAGCACCCCCATGAACCCAGCGAGCCGCCGATCGAACCGGAGCGTCATGCAGAAGACGACGACCGACGCCGCGACGTGCGAGCTCGGGAACGCCGCTCCTTTGCTCGCGCCGGATTCCAGGATTCGGCGAACGAGCGGCGGAAAGAAACCCGTCCCGTGCGCGTCGTGGGGAAACATGTAGTACGGGCCGGCCACCGGGAAGAGAACATAGATGATATAGCAGGTGAAGAAGGTCAGAAGGATCGTGGTGCCGAAGACTCGGCAAAGCTCTTCGCGCTCATGAAGGTACAGCCAGAAGCAGAAAATGGGCACCAAAAGATAGTACGCCATATACGAGAAGTGAAAGAACTCATCGAGGAGCCGGCTCGGGATCCACTCATGAAGGCGAAGACTGGGGTAGAGACCGAAGATTGCCTTCTCCCAACGCATCACCGACAGATCAAAGAAACCAGACCAGGCGATGCGGTTCAGGATCCCGACCTCGTGATAGAAGAACGGCATCGCCCACAACGGATAGGTGTCGCGTATGAACATCAGAAGAACATTGCCGCGCCGTGGGACGAAATGGAGCAGCGCGATCCCCGTGACGGCGACGATGTGGAGCAGAAGATAGGCCGAGGCGTGCGGAACGCGGTCGCGTCCCACGGCCAACAAAATTCCGGTCAGCGCCATGTAGGCGCCTGTGATGATGTCGGCGGGATTGTAGCCGCGGAGACGCGGGTGATCGATGGGGATCACCGAGGATTTCGGAGCCAGCCTGCCTTCCGGTACCACCGAAGCGTCTCCTCCATCCCTTCCTCGATGTCGACGAGGGGGGTGAAGCCGAACTCGCGGGAAGCCTTCTCTGGCAAGCAGACCCAGCTTTGCTGTTGCAACTCTCGAATCTTGCCGAAGCTGACGAGCGGCGGCTTGCCTCCGAAGTGCACGGATGCCTCGCCGACCGCGGCCGCTAGCTTGGCCAGAATCATCGGAACCCGTATCTCTCGAACCCGGATCCCGAGAGCGCGGCCGATCAACTGACCGATGCCCTGCCAGGAATGGGCGCGACCGTCACTGATGTAGTATACGCCATGCGCCCGTTCATCCCGGAGCGCGATCACGCTTGCCCGGGCAAGGTCGGCGACATGGATCAAGCTGAAGCACCCCCCGCCTCTCGGCGGAATCGGCATCCACCCGCGCTCGACCCAGCGCACGAACTTCAAGATGCTCTCGTCGCGCGGTCCGTAGATCGCAGGGGGACGAAAGACAACCACGCGCGCGCGCCCTTCCAGCAGGTCGAGGCCGTGTTCTCCCAAGAGCTTGCTGCGTCCGTAGGGGCTGACCGGCCGCGGGGGATCGGTCTCCGTCACATGCGGAAACGGCGAACGATCGACCCGCGGCGCCGGCCCTCCTGCAGCCAGTGAGCTGCAATAGAGGAAGAGGCCGCGGCCGCCCGGCGGCGCGGCGCGCCGGAACGCAGCGGCGAGGGCGGCCGTTCCTTCGCCGTTCGCCTCGATGAACTCGGCGGTCGAGCGGGCTGCGATCAGGCCTCCGAAGTGGAACACGGCCTTAGCGCCCTCGACGGCCGCGTCGAGATCATCGGCATCGCGGAGGTCCGCCCGGACCTGCTCGACGTCCTTCCCCTCGAGCCATCGGAGATTGCTCGTCGCACGGACGCGGACGCGCACGCGCTGGCCGGCCTCGGGGGGATGGTCGACGACGTGGCTTCCGACGAAGCCGGTCGCGCCGGTGACGAGGACGGATTGCTGGTTCACCTACGTCCCCCTACACGCGCGCGGTTCGATTTCCGTTCCATGCCGACCGCGCACGCAGAGCGTCCGGCAGATCGCGCCGGCTCGCTACCGCAGCGCCTTCTCGTAGAACCGATAGGTCTTGTACACCTTCGCGCCGATTCGTTCCATGGGCCGGCGCATCACGGCGTTGTCCTCGAGGATCCAGGAGAGCTCTCCCTCGTGGATGTTCTTCCTGAACGCGTTGCGGAAGAGCTGGAGGTAAAGAATGATATCCAACCCCTTCCCGCGATATTCCTTCAGGATTCCGAGGGTCAGGACGCGCACTTTTCGGATCCTCCGGGCGTGATAGAGGATCTTGAGCAGGCCGAACGGGAAGAGCCGGCCGTTGGCGTGGCGGACGGCCTGGTTCATGTCGGGCAGCGCCATGGTGAACCCGATCGGCTCGCCGTCCTTCTCGAGGAAGAGGATGAAGTCGGGGTCCACGACCGGCTTGAGCGACTTCGCCATGTGCGAGATCTCCTCATCGGTCATCGGGACGAACCCCCAGTTCCGCTCCCACGCCCGGTTGTACACGAGGCGCACCTTGCCGACATCCTCGTGAAAGCGCTTCATGTTCATCGAGCGGACGGTCACGCCCTCGCGGCGGGAGACCTCGTCGCCGAAGCGAAGCAACCGTTCGGGGATCGTCTGGCTCTTGAAATGAAAGGCGACGAGGTCCTTCACCTTCGCGTATCCCGCACTCTCGAGCAGGATGGGATAGTAGCGCGGATTGTACGGCATCATCACGCTGGGAGGCGATTCGAAGCCGTCCACGAGCATCGCGCACTCCTCGTTGGTCGAGAAGTTGGCGGGACCGCGCATGCGATCCATGCCCCGCTCGGCGCAATAGCGCGCGGCGGCCTCGAGTAGGGCGCCCGAGACGGCAGGATCGTCGATCGATTCGAAGAAGCCGAAGAAGCCGGTCTTCTCCTCCGCGAACGAGTTATGATTGTGATTGATGATCGCTGCGATCCGTCCCACCGTCTCGCCCCGGCGCCGTGCAAGGAAGAGCTCGACATCGGCGTGCCGGAAGAAGGGGTGTTTCTCCGGGCGGAGCGTGTTCTTCGTATCGCCGATCAGGGGAGGCACCCAGTTCCGATCGCCCCGGTAGATCTTCCAGGGGAGAAGGACGAAGCGGTGGAGGTCGCGCTCGCCCTTGACCGGTGTGATTTCGATTTCGGGCATCGGCATGGAAGTGGAGAATAGGGGCGCAGGCGGGGCCGCGGCAACCGGAAACAGGAGGCAAACGTGGAGTTCCAATCGAGAGGCGTTCGGGCGCTCGTCCTGCTGCACGAAGGGCAGATGCGGGCGCTTCTTGCCACCTGGAAGATCGCGAAGGCGCAGGACGTCGCGCTTCCGGCGACCGATGATCCGGACTACGAGAGCCTCGACCACCTGCTCCGGCATCTCCTGCGCGCCGCGCGCGGTTATCTCACATGGACCTGCGAGGTCTTGGGGCGGCCGGATCCGCAACTGCCGCCGCCCCCCGAGGTCGATGCGCTTGAGGGCGAGGCGGACGCGTACCTGGAGCTCGTCCTTGATGCCTGGCGCACGCATCTGGCGAGAGTTCCCAACGAGGTGGCAGACGGGGCGACGGCCTACCTCTCGCGATGGAACCATCCCTACACGATCGATGCGATGCTCGAGCATGCGGTCGTCCATCCGATGCGTCACCGCCGACAACTGGAAGAGCTGATCGCGGCGGCCGGGAAGTAGGTCGGAGAGCGCGAGCGCCACCAACGCCGCCGGTGTGCTACACTCACCAAGTCTGTCCAAATGATGGCCGTGGACGGCGGACTTGTGGCTCCGCCCTCCTCGACCGGCAATCGGCGCCGAGACCAAAAGGAACCAATGGAAGCGATCGATCTCAAAGTGGAAATCGCGGTGGCCGCCGGGGCTGCCTTGCAGGAGGGTTCGCCGGAACCCTTTCAATCCCTAGACCGACTTCTCGACGCGGTCGATGAGACGCGCCAGATGCAGGGCCTCGCCGACATCTCCGGCGGGGCCCTTTCGGTTCAGCCGCTGCGGCCAGCGAGCTACTACCTCCACGGATTCGCGCTCGCGCGTCTCGGACGGACCGACGAAGCCGCCAAGGTCCTCGGCTCACTCTGCGGGAAGCTCGAGCAGGAGGGGAAGTGGGGGGTTCTCGCCGTCCTCCTGCCGAAGGTGATCGATGCGGCGCCGACGGTCGACGCGGCGCGTTCCCTCGCGAAGCTGGGCGAGACGGCCGGCATTGACAAAGTTGATCCCGAGATCCTCGCACGAACATACGAGCTCTACCCGGACGAGGAGCGGCTCGCCTATCTGATGGGCGAGCACGCCGCGGCCGCCGGGGAAAATGAGAAGGCCAGGGACTACTGGGCCGAGAGCCTCGACGGGTTCGTCGGCCTGCGCCGTTACGACCGGCTCGAAGAGGCGCTCCTCAAAGTCACCGAATCCGACAGGCCGGAGCATCAGCGGCACGTGCTCGGCGTCCTTCACCGTCTTGCTGATCAGAATCAGTGGAGCCGCCTCGGAACGTTTCTCGAGATCGCCGTTCCTGGGGTTCGGAGCGCCGGCCTCATGGGCGATCTCTGGAAGCGCGTGCTTCACGTTTTCCCGAAGGCGCCCGAGGAAGCGGGCCTGCGCAAGTGGATCCGCACCCTCGCGCCCGAGGCTTTCCCCGCGGCCGAGGGCATCCTCGACCTGCTGGGCCGCTCCGGGATCCTCGATCCGCAGATTCGCATCGAATCGTCGATCAAGCAGCTCGAGACGCTCCTTGATTTCGCTCCGGGCTTCCACATCCTGCACGCGTCGTGGGGGATCGGCCGCGTTCGGTTGAATGACGGCGATACGCTCGTCCTCGATTTCCACGAGACGAAAAACCATCGAATGAAACTCAGCCTTGCCCGCCGCGCATTGATCGTCCTTCCTCCGGATGACCTCCGCGTTCTGCAGGCTGAGGACCCGGAGGAGCTGAAGCGCCTCGTGCGAGCGCAACCGGCCGAGATCATCGTGCGAGCCTTGCGGTCGGCGAAGGGGGAGGCGTCCACGCAAGAGCTTCGCCGCAATCTGACCGGGCAGGGGATCATCTCGACATCGGGTTGGACCTCCTTCTGGAAGGAGGCACGCGCCGCGCTTGAAAGCGACGAGCGGACCGATCTCTCGCAGAGCTTCCGCCAGGTCTACCGCCTTCGGGCGGAAGGCGAGGAGGCGGACGATCTGCAACCGCTGCCGATCATCGAGCCGCGCCGCGGGATCCGTCCAAACCTGAACTTGGTCCGGCGTTTCCTCGACCAGCATCCCGAGGAGTCAGCGCGCGCATCGCGGACCTACACGCCGATCCTCGAGCGGTGGGGGCGGGACGAGAAGTCCTCGGCCGAGGACCGGATGGCCGTCCATCTACAGCTCCATCGCTGGCGCGGCGAGATCCGCGAGGACTTCATCGGCGCCTTGAACGATTGTCTCGACGCTGCAGTCGAGATGAGCTCCTTCTCGGATTCGAAGGATCAAGAGCTCCTGGCGCACGCGGCTGTTGATTCGCAAGAGCATTGGAAGAAGGGCGTGTTGTTCGTTCTCTCCGCGCGTGCTGCGGCGATCCGCGATTTGGCGCGGGTTCGGATGCGCCGAGACCCTGCGGAATCACGCTCGACCCTGATCGAGTTGCTCCGCGATCCGTACGACCGTCCGCAAGCCGCCCTCGCGATACTCGACCTGGTCCTCGAGGATCCCTGCCAGCCCTTTGCGCCCGATCCTTGGCTCGCCGCGCTGGGGGCGACGCTTCTGGTCGACACGGCGTCCAAGGAGCCGGTGCGAAAGCAGGCGCTCGTGTGGCTCTCGATCGCCGGACCGCTCGCCGAGAAACTCCGCACGATGGAACCCGAACCGGGAAACGCGGAGCGGTGGGCGGTTGTTCTGCGCCGCTGGCGGACCTCGGAGCGTTACCTGCGGCCGATCCTCGAGTTCCTTGCCGCGACGGGCCACTCGGAGCTTGTCGGCGAGATCCGGGCGGCGCACGCCGAGCGCACCGACCGCATCCTCGGCGCGGCGGCCAGCGCTGCGACGACCGACTATCGAGGCCATATCATGACGCGCGCGACTTACCAGAAGTTCCTTCACGAGAGAAACCAACTCGTATGGGAGCTGAAGTACACGGTCGCGAAGGCGATCCAGAAGGCGCGCGAGCACGGGGACCTTCGCGAGAACGCGGAATACGACGCGGCGAAGGCCAAGCAATCCGACTTCGCGCAGCAGATCAGCGGCCTGTCGATTCGACTCGCCCAGGCGAAGCTGATCGAGAACCTCCAGATCCCTTCGGACGAGGTGGCCCCGGGCACCGAGATCCTCGTCGAGGACGTCGTCACGAGGGAGAAGCGGACGATCTGGATCCTCGGCGAGGGGGACAGCTGGCTGGGGAACAACGTCGTCTCCTACGCAGCGCCGCTGGGTCGCAATCTCCTGGGCAAACGGGCCGGAGAGCGGGTCAGCGTGATCGGCGCCGACAGCGTGCACGAACTGCTGATCCGGAGCATCGCGCGCAAACACCCGGTGGCGGAAGAGAAGCCAGAGGAGATCGAGGTCACCGACGAGGACCTGCGCGAGATCGCCGAGGGCGTCGATGAAGGCGCGGCGTTTGATCGCGGCGCGTCTCGGGCCGATTCGAGCGAGGGGCCGGTAGGCCCGCAAACGGGCGGGATGACGAACCCCCTTGAGTGAGGGTTCGCGTTTCGCAGCGGTCCTGTTCGACTTGGATGGGACCCTGGTCGAGACCCGCAAAGACATCGCGACCGCGATCAATCTGGCCCTTGGCGGCCGCGGGCTTCCCGTCCTGTCCGTCGATCGGGTGGCGCGACACGTCGGCTACGGGGCGCGGGTTCTGGTCACGCGCTGCCTCGAGGAATCGGGCGTCGCGTCTCCCGCACCGGACGACATCGAATCGCTCCATAGCGCCTTCCACGAGCACTACCTTGCGCACCTACTCGACACGACATTCGTCTATCCAGGAATTCCAGGCGTTTGCGAGGGAATCGCGCGCGCCGGCGGGCGGATGGCGATCGTAACGAACAAGCCGATCGAGGCAGCAAAGAGGATTCTGATCGGCCTCGGGTTGTCGTCTTACTTTCCGGTCGTGCTCGGCGGCGACAGCCTTCCGCAGCGGAAGCCCGATCCGGCGCCCCTTCTGCGCGCGATCGCCTCGCTCGGCGCGAACGCTGGCCGCGCACTCATGATCGGCGATTCGCAAGTCGACATCGATGCGGCGCGGGCGGCGGGAATCGCGGTGGCCGCGGTCGCGTGGGGTTTCACGCCGAAGGACGCCCTCGAATCGGCCTCACCCGACCTTCTCGCCGAAGACGCCGCCGCGCTCGGAGAGTGGATCCTGCGTTAGGAGTCTTGCAGCGCCGCGAGCGACTTAAGAATTTCATCATGCTCGGGGAAACGACCTTCCTTCTTCTTCGAGAAGATCAGCCTCCCGTCGATGTCGACCTCGAACGCCCCGCCGGATCCTTCGATCAACTTCGGTTTGAAGTGGAAGCGCTCCTCGATGACAGCCGCCAAACTGGCGGCGTGCGGGAAGTAGTTTCAAACCACGCAGTATTCGATCGATAGATTCATCGACTGGTCCTCCGGTGCGATCGATGAGGCCCGTCATGTCTGGCGAAACCAAACAGACCGTGGTCCCTTGCCGGTTCTCCGGCAATAGTATCATGAGAGGGAAGGGCGCAGCGAAGCGCGATCAGGCTGCGGGGGGCTCTTCGGGAGCCAGTAGCCAGAAGAGAACGTATGCCAGCAGCCCGGCGCCGGCTGTGAGGGCGAAGATGACCCAGATCACGCGAACGATGATCGGATCGATCTTGAGATACTCCGCCATGCCGCCGCAGACGCCCGCGATCATTCGCTCCGTGCGCGATCGGAAATACTTCTTTCGGTCATTCATGTCGAAGGGAAGAATCCCACACCGCCACTCGCGGCGCAATGGGAAGAGAGCGCGCCCGGGCCCTCCGGTGGCGGCGGCGGCCTTCTTGACCGGCCGGACCGACCGCCCTAGTCTTGCCGCAGGTAAGGCGATTCGAGGGGCGGATCGCACGTCGGCTTGTGCACCAGAGGATGGTCATGATGTTGCGTCTCGATCGAGGTTCTGCGCCGCTTCTCATCTTGCGACTCCTGATGGTCGCTCTCATGCTCGGGCCTGGATGCAGCTCCAAGAAAGAGGGGCAGGCAGGTGGGGCTGGAACGGCCGGCCGGGAGGGCGCCGTGCAGAGACCCGCCCCCGCAGAGATGAAGTTCGACGTCAATCCGGCGCTGCTCGGGATGAGCTTCGCGGATTCCTCCCTGGGAGTGCGCTTCTGCCCTCCGCTGGGATGGCCGCCGATCGAGCCGGACCTCTTCGAGAAGACCCGGGAGGCCTACTCCAAACTCGCAAGGGTCGAGCGTTTCACGTCGCGGCCCGTGAGGATCTTCGCGGACGGCGAGAAGCGGTTTTTCATGATCGTCTCCGAGTTCCCGCATTGGCCGGCGCCGGTCGACCCGTACGTGGCATTCGCCGACTACGCCCGCCAGCTTCAGGGACCGATCACGAATCTGGACATCGACCAGACCTTCTACCGGCACGGGAAGCTCGACGTCTATCACCTCATCATCACGAACCCGGCCATGGTCGATCACCGGTTGATGATCCTCCGGGAGAACCGGGTCCCCGTTCAGGTCGACTACCTGCTCCCGCAGGTCGGTTATCCCGACTTCATCAAGGCGATCGAGGCTTCGATCGGCTCGTTCGAGTCCCTGTAGGTCCGCTGGTCGCTTCTGGGCGATCATGCACGCCCCGAATGAGCCGCCAGGAGCGATCGACTAGACCAGTTTGACTTCGGCTGAGAAGCGAGCCCGCGCGCCGCGAGGTCCGGCGCCCCGGGGAGAATAGCCGGGCCGAGTGGATGCGCGAGGCGAGCTTCTCAAGTCTGCTCAAACTCGACTAGTCCCGCAGCGCCTCCGTCACCTTCCGTCGCGCCGCGCTGCGCGCCGGGAAGTAGCCGCCGAGCAGCCCCAATGCAATCGACGCGACGAGTCCCATGACCAGAATCCCCGGCGTGATCCGGAACTTGAATGCGACCTCGCTGAATGTCGCCCAGTTCGTCGTTCCCGTGGACATGCCGTGAATGGGCAGCGACAGGAAGCAGCCGATGACGCCCCCGACCAGACAGAGCAGAACCGATTCGATCATGAAACTCGCCATAACGCTGTTGGGCGTGAATCCGAGGGCGAGGATCGTGCCGATCTCCCGCGTCCGCGCGCCGACGGCCGCGTACATCGTGTTCAAGGCTCCGAAGATCGCGCCGGCCGCCATCACGATGACGAGAAAGAGCCCGAGGACCCGAATCACGTTCGCAAGCTCCGCGGACTGCGACTGGTAGTAGTCGCTCTCGCGTTTGACGTCCACGCGCAGACGCGGGTCGGACTCGAGACGCTTCTTCATGACATCGAAACCCGCCGGGCTTGCGAGACGAACCGTCACCGAAGAGAACGCGTCGCGGTCGAATGCCGGCAGCAGGGACTCGACGTCTCCCCAGATCTCGGACTCGAAGCCGCTCCCTCCGGACTCAATGATCCCGACGACCTTCCAGTCGCGCGAGCCGAACCGGACCGCCTCGCCCAGGGCGCAACCGTTGAAGCGCTCCGAGAGCGGGCGTCCGACCACGACCTCATCGACGCCCGGACGGAAGAACCGTCCCTCCACGAGCCGCACCTCGGGGCGCAGCGCGAGCACGCGCTCGTCCACGCCCCTGATGACGACGTTCGATGACATGGCGGCGTTGGCTCGCCGCGTCAGGTTCGTCAGGACGACCGCCTCGCTGACGGCCAGCGGGGTTCCGCCGGGCATCGTCGCCACACCCTCGTCGAGTTCGATCACGTGCGCCGCCGCGCGCGCGACGCCCGACTGGACCTCACTGCTCGCGCCGGTCCGGATCACGATCGCATTGTCGTCGCGGCCGGTCATGACGAGCGTTGCCCGGAAGCCGTGGGCCAAGGCGAGCGACATGATCAAGATCGCGACGACGAGGGCGATCCCGCCCGCGGTCATGAGCGTCGCGGTCTTACGGACGAACAGATTCCGGATGTTGTACGAGATCGGAATTGCCATGCTTCAGCCCCTCGCAGTCGAAGACATCGAGCGCGAGCACGCGCGCACGCCGCTCATCCCGCGTGACGAAGCGCGTCCACGACCTTCAGACGCGCGGCGTTGAAGGACGGGATCGCCCCGCTCAAGAGACCCAGGATTGCGGCGATCAGAAGGGCGCGCAGCATGGTCCCCGTCGTGACGACGAAGCTGGAGAAGAACCCGCCCGCCGTGAAATCCGTTAGCCCGAACACGAGCCGGGCGAGCGCGGTTCCGAGAATCCCTCCGATCAAGGCGATCATGAGCGACTCCGCGAGAACAAGCCCCATTACGGTTCGATCGGTGAAGCCGAGCGCCTTCAAGACCGCGATCTCGCGAGTCCGCTCCCGGGCGGCCATCATCATCGTGTTCATCGAAACGAGCATGATCGCGATCACGATGGCCGTCCCCACGGCGTGGATCACCGCCTGGATGTTGCCGAGCATCGAGATGAAACCGAGTTGGAACGCCTTCTCGGTCTCGGTCTTGGTCTCGGCGGCGCTGTTCGAGAATGTAGCATCGATGATCTTCGACACCTCGCCCGCGGCGGAGGGATCGGCGAGCTTCGTGATGAAGATGCCCACCTGCCCCGGATTGCCCATGCGCTGGTTCAAGTACTCCCACGGAAACAGGAGGAAGTTGGAGTCTGCATCGCGGGTTTTGGGCCGCGCGATGCCGCACACGGTGAAATCCCAGGTTCCCGGGTAGATCGTCCCCTGCAGTGTTATCTGGTCCCCGTTCTTGAACCCGTACTTCGCGGCGAGTTTCTCGCCGACGATGCAGGCCGTTCTCTCACGCTCAAAGGCCTGGCGTTCCGCGGGGGCGAGCTCGTACTCGGGATACATGTCGAGGTAGCTCTTCGGATCGACGGCGAACTGCGCGAAGTAGTTACGTTCGTCGATGTAGACGCCCCCGAACCAGTTCGACCAGCTGAGCGCCTCCACGCCCTGGATCTGCGCCAGCCGGTCGCGGTAGGCGAGCGGAAGAGGGAACGTGAGGGAGGTGGACCGCCGGGTGACGAGCCGGGCCACATCGGCCATCTCAAGCGAGGCCGCGAACGAGGTGATCACGGTTCGCAGGGTGCTGAACAGGAACAGGGAGACCACGATGCTGAGGATCGTGAGCACCGTGCGCCGCTTGCTCCGCATGGAGTTGCGCAGGATGAAGGGGAGGAAGCGCGTCACGGTCCGCACCCGGCGTCGGCGGTCATCTATGGTTTCTCATCTGCGACTCGACGAGGACCCCCTTCTCTAGATGGAGGATCCGGTCCGCCCGTTCGGCCGCGTGCGGATCGTGCGTGACCATCACGATCGACTTGCCGAACTCGACGTGAAGCCTCTGGAGCAGGGTCAGGATGTCCGCCGCGCTGTGGGCGTCGAGATCGCCGGTCGGCTCGTCCGCCACGAACAGGGAAGGATCGGTCACGATGGCCCGCGCGATCGCGACGCGCTGTTCCTGCCCGCCGGAGAGCTGGCGGGGGAAGTGGTCCATCCGATCGGCGAGACCGACGGTCTCGAGAGCGGCGACGACGTGCTCTTTTCGCTCCCTGCGGGTCAGATCCGTCAGGAGGAGGGGAAGCTCGACGTTCTGGTAGGCGGTCAGAACGGGAATCAGGTTATACGACTGGAAAATGAACCCGATGTGCCGCGATCGAAACGAGGCGAGCTGCGCGCTCGTCAAGTCGCCCAAGTCGGCGCCCGCGACGATCACCCGCCCTTCGGTCGGCGTGTCGATTCCGCTCACGAGGTTCAGGATCGTCGACTTGCCCGATCCCGACGGACCCATCAAGGCAAGGAACTCGCCCCGCGGGACGTCGAGATCAAGCCGCTCGAGGACGGGAACCTCGATCGCCTCGCGGTGATAGACCTTCGTAACCCCGATCAGCCGTATGATCGAGCCGTTCGAGTCCCCTGTCCCAAGGTCGGGCGCCGCGGAATGCCGGTCGTCGTTCACGTGATCCCCCGTCAAGCCGCTCAAGAGGAGACGGGCCGGACGCGCAGCCCGCGGCGCATCCGATTCAGCTTCTCGATTACGACCTGATCTCCCTCACTCAGCCCCGACAGCACCTCGACCTCATCGCCGATCGTCTCGCCGAGGGTCAGGACGACCGGTTCGACCTTTCCCTCGCGCACGACCCATGCGGTCTTCTGCCCGTCCTTTGCGCGGATCGCAGCCGCGGGCACGCGGAGCGTCTTCTTGACTACCACGATCTGATCGGTGGTCCTGTTCTGCAGGAATGTCACCTTGGCGCCCAGGTCGGGACGGATTCTCTGGTCTCCGACGAGGAACCGCACACGCACGGGGATCGTCGCCTTGTCGCGGTCGGCCGAAGGGAAGACGGCGCGCACCGAGGCAGGGAAGTGCACGTCCGGATGCGCGTCGAGGACCACATCGGCCGGCATGCCTTCTGAGATCCGCGCGATGTAGGACTCGTTCACATCGATTCCGACCTCGAGGGTCTTCATGTCGGCGATCGTGACCACCGCTCCGGCGCGGGCCGTGTTGCTCGTCATGATGGGACCGACGATCTCGCCGACCTCAGCGTCCTTTCGGAGGACGATTCCGGCGAAGGGGGCGGCGATGCGGGTCTTGTCCAACTCGAGCCGGGCCGATGCGACGTTGGCGTGGGCGACCTTGACGGAAGCCTCCATCGCGGCGCGCTCGGCGCGGGCCGATTCCGCTGCGGTGTCGGCGGCCTGGCCTTCCTCGTCGCTGATCCGCTTTTGCGCCAGCAGATCGGCCCGACGCTTCTGCCTTCTCTGTGCGTCCGCCTCGGCGGAGCGCGCCTGGTCGAGGCGGGCTTCGGCGAGGGCGAGATTCGCCTCCGCCTGGGCGAGGAGGGCCCGCTGGTCCTCGTCGATCAGTCGAGCAACGACCTCGCCTTCCTCCACCGGGTCGCCCTCCTCAACCAGGACGGCCGCGAGCCGGCCGGTCGTTCGGGCGGCGACGGATGCTTGATGCCGGGCTTCGACATATCCGTTGGCTGTGAGGACCGCACCTCCGGCGTCGGCCGGCCCACCGCCGCCGATGCGCGCGGCGGCGACCCTCACGTCGGTGGGGCGCATCACGATCGTTAGACCAGTGATCACCGCGATGATGCCCAGAAGCACGAACGGCCAACGCCTCTTGCGACGTTGACGCCGCCGTTGTCCCTCGGGGATGCGGAGCCTGTCGAGGTCGGGCCCCGCACCCGATCCAGGTAGCGTGCTCATCCAAACCTCTCTGCCGGGATGCGGCCGGCGTCAGCGTGGACTCTCGAGACAGATCGATTGATCGTGGCGCGCCCGCCGCGCCGCGCCCCGTGCGCGGGACGGAACATTATCTCAACATGGAGGGGGGCATATCAAGGAGCGAATGGCTCGTCATGGGAATGTCTGCCCGAGCATGCGCACCCGCGAGGCCGGCGCCCTGCTCGTTCAGCCGGCCCGAGCGGGATGCGCAGGGCGAGGGTAGACGCGGACCGGGTCTGCTATCGATCCAGTCCCAGGATCGAATCGTAGAGTTGTTCGAGCCTGGCGGCTGCAGCCCCAATGGAGTAATGCTCCCGCACACGGCGGCGCCCCGCCCGCCCGATCGATCGCCGCCGGTCATCGTCATCGAGGAGTCGGATCACGGCGCCGGCCAACGCATCGGGCTGATTCGGCGGAACAAGCGCGCCGCTCACGCCGTCCTGGATGAGCTCGGCCATCCCCTCGACCGCACTCGCGACGACGGCCCTCTCCATCGCCATCGCCTCCGCGGCGGCGATCCCAAAACCTTCCCATCGCGACGGCATGACCAGCAGGTCCCATCCGGAGAGAATGGCCGGCATCTCATCGTGGGGAACCGATCCTCGAAGATGGAGGCGATCCTCTATGCCGAGGCGACGTGCCTGCGCCTCGAGATTGCCGCGAAGGGGACCCTCGCCGACGATCTCGATCCGCAACCTCGGGAAGCTCGCGAGGATCGCCGACGCCGCATCGAGGAGGATGGAATGTCCCTTCTGGATGCCGAGGCGGCCGACTGAGCCAATCGTGATGCTGTCCTCGGGTAGAGCGGGGGTTCGCGCGAATCGCGAAGGATCGAAGAGATCCAGGTCGATTCCGTTCGGGATCACAGCGATGCGCCCGGCGGGTGCGATGCCTCGGGCGATCATGTGCCCGCGAACCGAATCCGAGATTGCGATCACGGCCTCGCAACCTGCGGTCATCCGATCCTCGAGTCGATAGAGAAACGACTTCTCCTTCCCCTCGGATGCGTAGTGCCGCGTCGTCACGACCGGGATGTTTCCGGCGAGGCGCGCGGCGAGCTTGCCCAGTACGCCCGCGTGCACGAGGTGGGTGTGAACAAGATCGATTCTCTCCCTGCGGATAGTCTTGAAGATGCGCAGGAGCGCGAGGGGGTCGGGGTGTCCGCCGAGCGAGAAATCGTGGACCGGGACGGTCGTCCGATCGAACGCCGGCCCGCGCCTGCAGAGGAATGCGATCTGGATCTGATAGCGCCCGCCGTCCATGTGGCGGGCGATCTGAGCGAGCTGCGTCTGCGCGCCGTCAGCCTCGGAGGTCGTGATCAGATGCAGGATTCGATGCGGCATCATTCCGTCCCGGAGCGGCGGCGCCTTGCCCGGAACCCCGCCGGCGTCCCAGCGGAACGCCGGACGGGGACGCCCGGTCTACGCGCCGTACATCTCCATGATCTCCTTCTTTCTCTTGCCCAGGATCTGGTACTTCTCGCCGACCTTCTTGAACGCGGCGAGCGCGCGATCGAGATCCGCGATCTCGTGGGCCGCCGAGACCTGTGTGCGAATCCGCGCCTGTCCCTTCGGCACGACGGGGAAGAAGAAACCGATGACGTAGATCCCTTCCGCATAGAGATCACGGGCGATGTCAGCTGCGAGTTTCGCGTTGTAGAGCATCACGGGAACGATCGGACTGGCCCCGTTCTTGATGTCGAGACCGGCCTGGATGAGCCCTTCGCGCCAGAAGATCGTGTTCTTCTCGAGTTTGTCGCGCCGCTCGGTTGTCGAGCTGATCAGATCGATGACCTTGTTTGCCGCGGCGACGATCACGGGCGGCATCGTGTTCGAGAATAGATACGGACGCGCCCGCTGCCGGCAGAGCTCGACGATCTCGCTCCGGCCACTCACGCAGCCTCCCGAGGCGCCGCCCAGAGCCTTGCCGAGGGTCGTCGTGATGATGTCGATCCGGCCGATGACGCCGCAGTGCTCGTGCGTCCCGCGTCCGTGCTTGCCCATGAAGCCGCTCGCGTGCGAGTCGTCAACGAAGACCATCGCGTTGTACTTGTCGGCGAGGTCGCAGATCGAATCGAGCTTCGCGATGTCGCCGTCCATCGAGAAGACGCCGTCCGTGATAATGAGCCGGATGCGCTTGTCCTGGTTCTCCCGCAATTTTTCTTCCAGGTGCTCCATGTCGGAATGCTTGTAGGAGTCGTACTTCGCCTTGCAGAGCCGGATCCCGTCGACGATCGAGGCGTGGACGAGACGATCCGAGATCATCACATCCCGATCGCTCAGGACGGCTTCGAACACCCCGGCGTTCGCGTCCATGCACGAGGGGAAGAGGACTGTGTCCTCGGTGCCGAGGAACTTGGTGAGCTTCATCTCGAGTTCTCGATGGATGTCTTGCGTGCCGCAGATGAACCGAACGGAGGACATACCGTAGCCGCGCGCGTCGAGACCGGCGTGTGCGGCCGCGATCACGTCGGGATGGCTCGAGAGGCCGAGATAGTTGTTTGCGCAGAGATTCAGGACCTTCTTCAGGCCGGCCCCCTTGGGAAACTCGACCTCGATCCACGAGTCCTGGGGCGAGTGGATGTAACGCTCTTCCTTCAGCAACCCGGCCGAGCGGATTGCCTCGACATCGTTCTGGAGTGATTCCCTGATATTCGCGCCGTACGCCATGACCGCCTCCCTACCCCTTGCTGAACTCCCTGACTAGCGTTGCGATCTTGTTGACCGAATCGAATGCGTCCGGGCTCGCCTTTGCGTCCGGAATGGAGATCTTGTACTTCTTCTCGAGAAACATCTTCAGCGAGACCATCGAGAACGAATCGACGATGCCTGCGCTGATGAGCGGGCTGTCGAAATCGATCTCGGTGTCGTCGTCCTCGAGATATTCCTTCTTCACGTATTCGAGGATCTCCTTCTCCATCTCTTCCATCGCATCCTCCAGTTCTCTGGTTCCAACACCGTCTGCGTTCGCTCCGTGCAACTTGCCATGCGCGCCTGGCGGCTCATTCGAGGCGTGCCTCCGACGCTCGCCCCCGTGCATCCCGCTCGATCGGCCAGACAAACAGGGCGCCGATCTCGCGGGCGCACGAGCTCGCGCTCAGCCAAGCGGGTACCGATACGCACCTGGCGACTCATTCGGGGCGTGCCTCCGCTCGGCGCATGGCGCAGCTCGCTTCGGCATCGCCCCTGCATGGTCGCCAGGCGCGCCCGCCTCTAGTCCTCTTCCAATGTCGACGTATCGCCGATAGGCTCGCCCCACTCTTTCGCGCGCAGCATCCGGCGGAGGATTTTTCCGCTCCTCGTCTTGGGAAGCGACGGGACGAACTCGATCTCTTGAGGCATCGCCAAGGGCGAGAGCCTCTTCCTGATGAAATTCATGATCGCAAGCTCGAGATCGGAGCTCGCCTCGAATCCCGGCTTCAGGGCGACAAAGGCCTTCACGACCTCCATGTTGACCGGGTCGGGCTTGCCGACCGCCGCCGACTCAGCGACCGCCTCGTGTTCCAGAAGAGCCGACTCGATCTCAAAGGGACCTACGAGGTGGCCGCCCGTGTTGATCACGTCGTCGTCGCGTCCGACGAACCAGAAGTACCCGTCGTGATCGATGCTCGCGCGGTCGCCGCAGATGTACCAGCCGTTCTTGAACTTTCCTTGATAGGTCGTCTCGTTCTGCCAATAGGTCCGGAACATCGAGGGCCACCCCGGTTTCAGGCCGATCAACCCGACGCCGCCGACGTGTTCGACCGGCGTGTTGTTATTGGGGTCGAGGATCGCCGCCTCGATTCCGGGGAACGGCTTGCCCATCGATCCGGGCTTGATCGGCATCCCGGGATAGTTCGAGATCACGATGCACCCCGTCTCGGTCTGCCAGTAGGTGTCGTGGAAGTAGAGGCCGAAGGCCTCCTTCGACCAGACGACCGCCTCCGCATTGAGCGGCTCGCCCACGCTTGCGAGGTGGCGGAGGCTCGAGAGATCGAACTTGCGGACGACATCGGTGCCGTCGCGCATCAGGAGCCGGATCGCGGTCGGTGCGGAGTACCAGACCGTGGCGCGGTGCTTCTGGATGAAGGCGTACCAATGCTCCGAGCTGAATCCGCTGTCGAGGATGAGCTGCGTGACGCCGTTGCTCCACGGTCCGATGATCCCGTACGAGGTTCCCGTGACCCAACCCGGATCGGCAGTGCACCAGTAGATGTCGTCCTTCGCCACGTCCAGCACCCACTTCGCCGTCAGGAACTGCGCGACGAGCGAGCCGTGAACGTGCAGGGCGCCCTTCGGCTTCCCCGTCGTGCCGGAGGTGTAGTGGAGGACCGATGGGGCCTCGCGCGTGACCGGGTGGATCGGGACCGTCTCGACGCGCGGGGCTTTCTCGTACGAGAAGGCGATCTCGCGCGCCTCGAGCTTCATCTCCTCTCCATCTACAACGATGATGTGGCGTAGCGATGGAAGCGTGTCGAGAATTCTACGAACTTTCTTCACATGCTTCTTGCTGGTGATGACGGCCGAGGTCTTGGCGTCGTCAAGCCGCGTGAAGAGCGAATCTTCTCCGAAGGCCGAGAAGAGGGGCTGCACGACCCCGCCCATCTTGAGTCCGCCGAGGAAGGAGATGTACAGCTCGGGGATCTTGTCCATGAATAGGCAGATCCGCTCGCCCGGCTCGATCCCCAGTCCGCGAAGGAAGGTGGCGAACGCGTTCGTATGGATCCTCATGTCGTCGAACGTGAAGCGTTTGACCTCGCCCGTGTGTCCTTCCCAGATCATCGCAAGCTTCGCGCCCCGCCCCTGCGCGCAGTGGCGATCGACGCAGTAGTAGGCGATGTTGTAGATCCCGTTCTCCGGGTAATCGAGTTCCTTCTCGGCGAGGGACCACTGGAATCCGGGGCGTCGTGACTCGTAAGAACCGATGTTGCTCATGCCATCTCCTCCGTGATCTCGTTTGAATCGGCCGGCATCTGTCGCACCCCCGGGGATTGAACGGGCTCGTGGCGATCCGAAAGGCCGCGCCCATCCTAGGCACGGACCCGCCGTCGCGCGTCACGAAAGCGAGGAAGTTCTAGCTCCCGCCCTCAGTCATCGTGGATCCAACCACGCCGCCCGATCCATCACATCCACCCGGGATCCGGAGCTGAGTCCGCGCCCCGGTCCGGCGAATCCCGGTGCGGCCGACGCAGAAACAGGCCTGGAAACGAAGGAAGCCACCGTCAGGATATTCGACCCTGTAGAGATCGTCAACATGGGGTTGCGGGGCGGCGCCCCTTGCCGGGACCGCCGATTCGTGCGACGATCCTCCCCACCCAACAAGGAGGCAAGATCGACCATGGAATCTACTGACGTGATCGACCGCTACGCCGATGAGCTTCTGGTCACCGCTTCCGTGGCCGCGGCGCGCTTCCGCAGCCTCGATCAAGAACAGGTCGATCGGATCGTCGAGGCTGTCTACCACGCCGCCTATGACAACCGGCTCACGCTTGCGCGCCAGGCCCTCGAGGAGACGGGCGCGGGCGTCTTCGAACACAAGGTCGTCAAGAACGCATGGGCAAGCCTACTCGTCTACGAGGACATCCGCGATCGAAGGACGGTTGGGGTGGTCCGTCATGATCCGTCGACCGGGATCACCGAGATCGCTCAACCGAAGGGGCCGGTTCTCGCCACGATCCCGGTTACGAATCCCACCTCCACGGCGATTTTCAAGATTCTGATCTGCATGAAGACGCGCAACCCCGTCATCCTGAGCCCGCACGGCGGGGCGCGGAAGTGCATCCGCGAGACGGCGCGCATCCTCGGAGAGGCCGCTGTCGGGGCCGGCGCTCCCGAAGGCTCCGTCCAGATCGTCACGAAGCCGCAACGGGAACACCTTGAACAGATCATGCGCCACCGGAAGCTCGCGCTGATCCTCGCCACCGGAACGGGCGCGATCGTGCGCGCCGCGCAGAGCTCCGGCACGCCGACCTTCGGCGTCGGCCCCGGGAACGTACCGGTCTACGTCGATCGAACGGCAGACATTGATCTTGCAGCCCGCTATCTCGTTCATTCCAAGACGTTCGACAACGGCACGGTCTGCGCGAGCGAGCAAGCCCTCGTCGTGACCGAAGAGATCGACGCCCGGATGCGCGGGCAGTTGATCGAGCGGGGAAGCTACTTCTGCTCGCCGGACGAAGTGAAAGCCCTTGATGCGATTGCCTTCGACAGCGTCGCGCGGTCGATGAAAGCCGACGTTGTCGGGCGGTCGGCGGTGTCGATCGCCGAGCGGTGCGGATTCCAGGTTCCCGATCGAACGCGGCTCCTGATCGCGGAGCCGGGCGGAATCGGCCGCGATTACCCGCTCTCGCACGAGATCCTGGCGCCGATCCTCGCCTACTACGTCGTCCGCGACTACGACGAAGCGATCGGTACGTGCATCGGTCTGAGCGCACAGGGCGGCATCGGACACACGGTGGGCCTCTACGCCAACGACGATTCCGTGATCGAGGAGTTCGGGCGTCTAATGAACGTCGGGAGGATCTGTGTCAACCAGCCGACGACCCAGGGAGCGGTCGGTGGGCTCTTCAACACGCTGAGCCCGTCGCTCACGCTCGCGTGCGGGACCGGTGCGGGAAACATAACGACCGACAACATCACCGTCGCGCACCTGTTGAACATTCACAGGATCGCCCGGCGCCGGCTGAATGGTCGCTGGATGGAGATTACGAGAGAAACCTGGCTCGATCCTTCGATCAGCGCCGAGGAAATCCGGAAGATCTACAACCGGAACTACTGATCGGGGATTGTCGGCGGACCAGCTACACGAGCAACGCGCCGCCGTTCACGTTCAGGGTCGCCCCCGTGATGTGCCGCGCGAGCGGCGAGCACAGGAAGACGACCGGCCCCGCGACATCCTCCGGCTCTCCCGGACGCCCGAGCGGGATCGGCTCCTTCAGCGATTCGTTGATCCGCTCCGGCGTGAGGAACGCGGCGGTCATGTCGGTTCGAATCCACCCCGGCGCGACCGCGTTCACGCGAATCCCATACGGCGCGAGCTCGACGGCCAACGACTTCGTCAGAGCGAGTACTCCACCCTTGGACGCCGCATAGTGCGAATGGTTCGCCTCGCCGCGCTGACCGGCCGTGGAGGCGATGTTGACGATGCTCCCCCCGCCGCGCTTCTTCATGTGGGGCACGACGGCGCGGCAGAGATGGAAGGCGCCCGTCAGGTTCACGCCGATCATGCGCGCCCAATCGGCGTCGGTCATCGTCTCGAGCGATCCGTCCGTCCAGATGCCGGCGTTGTTGACCAGGATGTCGATGCCGCCGAACTCCTGGACGACATGGCCGACCATGGCATCTGCGTCCGCCGCGTTCGTGACGTCGAAGGGGACTGCCGTCGCGCGCCGCCCGAGCTTCTTCGCGAGCTCGGCGACCTCGAGAGCGCGATCGGCGTGCTTCCTGTAATTGACGGCCACGTCGCAGCCAGCCTTCGCAAACATGTGACAGCACGCCGCGCCGATTCCCCGAGATCCGCCGGTGACCAATGCGATCATTCCATCGAGCCTGATCAAGTTATCTCCTCTCCAAGGTGCGGTGATTCGCCGATACGGCTTCCACCGGCGCGACGATGTCTCATGGATGTCGGCGCGGTCATCCCCGCAGGGTTCCCGCGGCCGTGTTAATCGCGGCGATGAGGGCGGCCCTCTCCCTCTCGTAGAGCCTCCGCAGGGCTGTGTTCGAGATGCAGCGCCACGTGGCCTCGCACGTCAGCTCCCGCACTTCCCCGCGCGAAATGCGGATGCGTCGCTCGAAAAGCGAGTCGTCCGAGACGAGACGCGCGAGTGTCCGCAGCGCCAAGAGCAGCGGCCAGAGACAGAAAAGGCGGACCCTTGGATGCCGTCGGGGCAGAAGCAGGACGAACTCGATCCCCGAGTCGAGGTGCTTCACGGCGCGTTCGGACATCTCGCGAACGGCCTCCATCCCGGCGAAGCACTGCGAAGGCTCGTGCATCCGCGCCGTCGATGTCCCGTGCTTGTGTGCGATCTCCTCGGGAACGTAGCACCAGCCGCGCGCGCGGTCATCGGACAGATCCTGAAGAATGTTCGTTCCCTGGAGGCCCTGCCCGAAAGAGACGGCGAGGCGGCGTCGCGGCCGGGAGGCGATTTCCTGTTGCCCGATCTCCAGGGAGATCAACCCCTCCAGAAGGCAGCCGACCGTCCCGGCGACATAGTACTCATAGGCATCGAGGTCCTTGCATGTCTTAAGCGCCGTCCAACCAACCGCTCCCTCCTCGAGGCGGACGAACCGCGCCATCCCGAGCGCCAGCTCGCTCGTCCACCGCTCGATGATCCGGCGCCTCGCGCCGTCGGTCCCGTGGAGGAGGCGGAAGAGCCGCGGCAACCCCTCGATGAGGTCTCTCTCGGGGTTTCCGGGGTCGAGGCGAGCGGCTGCTTCCGCGGCGAGCTCGATGGCCGCTTCCGCATTCCGGGCCGCTGGCGCTTCGTCCGGCGAGTCGATCTGCGGCGCGCCGGGTGCTCCGGCCTTCCCTGCGGCAGGCAGGAGCGAGCAAAATCGCAAGAGCCAGGCGCGGCGCAGCCGCGGATCGACCCCGGCGGCGTCCTCCATCGTGTCCGCAGCGCGGCACAGCAGATACGAAAGGCGGACCGGATCGCCCAGGGAGGGCGGCAGGATGCCGATCGCCCGGGCAAAGGTGCGCGACACGTTCGGAAGCATCGCGCGCGCGAATGCAACGTCTTTGGTGTTCGCATCGGCTCCGCCGGCCGCCGGTGCGGTCCCGCGCGGATCCTTCATCACTCCCCCGGGCATCCGGTTTGGCGACGGGGGTTCTCTCCGCGGATCCTGTTCACGACGTCCCCTCGACCGGAGGAAGTAGTGTCCATCCCGCATCCTCGAGGATGCGGCGGGTCGCCACGAGTGGAAGTCCCTCGATCGCCGTCGGATCATCGCAGCGAAGGTAGTCGAAGAGAACGATCCCGAGCCCCTCGCTGCGGTAGGACCCCGCGCAATCGAGCGGGCGGTCCGCGCGCACATAGGCAGCGATCTCCGCAGGCTCGAGACACCGCACGCGCAGGCGGGCCACGACCGTCTCGGAGCGCTCGACGCCGTCGGGCATTCTGAGGAGTACGCAGGTATGGAGCGTGTGCTCCTTGCCCGACAGCCAGAGGAGCTGCTCGCGAGCGGCCTCCTCGGTCCCCGGCTTTTCCAGGATCCGGCCGTCGCAGAAGGCAACCTGATCGCTTGCCAAGATGGCGTCGCCGGGTCGCACTCTGGCGGCAGCCCCGGCCTTCCCTGTGGCATTTTGGAGAACGGTCGATCCCGGATCGGCGAGGCGCACTTCGTCCCAACCGGGCGGAAGGACGTCAAAGGGCACGCGAAGCCGCTCGAGGAGCGCCCTGCGATATCGGGAGGTCGAGGCGAGGACGAGTCTCGGATGTCGCTGCATCGCGGTGTAAGAATAGCCGACCCCACCACCGCCCGCCATCGGCAATGGGCGCCGCGGCCCACCCCGCGGTCCTCCAGGACGGCGGCCGTCGGCGGTTGCCACCGGACCGGCCAGTCCTTACCATCCGGGTGGCGTTCCCCCGGCTTCCGTGCGGACCCGCGGCTCGGGTTCGGATCAGAAGGAGTATTGCCGCATGAACATCTCGATGAAAAAACCCCAGAACCAGCCCCTCATCGCTTATGGAACCGACGAAGGGGAATGGAACGCGTTCCAGCAGGCGGTCGCGAAGATCCCCAAAGGATTCGACGTCCCGATGATCATCGACGGAGAGGACGTCCGTTCCTCCGGACGCATCGAGTCGATTGACCCGTCGTCGGGAGAGGTCTTCTGCACGACCCAAAGGGCGACCGCGGACCACGCGCGCAAGGCGGTCGGTGCGGCCATGCGCGCCAAGGACGCATGGGCTGCCCTTCCGCCCGAGAATCGCATGCTCAAGTTCCGCGATCTGGAGCAGGTCCTGTTCGACCGCCGGCACGAGATCTGCGCCGTCGCGGCGCAGGAATGCGGTTACATCGCGGGCGAGTGCTCGGGATCATGGGCCGAGATGATGGACTTCATCAAGTTCAATCCGTGGTTCTATTTCCAGCTTCATCGCACCGATCTGGGCGACGGACCCGCCGAGACGAACATCATGCGCCTGCGCGCCCTGAAGGGGTTCACCTGCGCGATCACGCCGTTCAACTTCCCCATCGCGATCGGCTACAACCTGCCCACCGTGATGGCGCTCTGCGGGAACACGGTTGTCTGGAAGCCGTCGAGTGACGCGCCGATGACGTCGTGGCTTCTCATGCGCGCGATCCGCGACGCGGGATTCCCCCCGGGCGTGATCAACATGATCACCGGTCCGGGATCCGAGGTGATGCCGCCCGTCCTGAAGCATCCCGAACTCCTCTGCGTGAACTTCACGGGAGGAGTCGACACGGCCCGCACGATCGCTCACGAACTGTTCGAGCCGTCAACGCCGCGGCCGCACTTCCCGCGCTTTGTGGCCGAGACGGGCGGTAAGGGCTTTCTCGTCGCCGACAAGGAGATCAACGTGTGGGACACGGCCGCGGCGATCATCGCCGGCGCCTTCGGACGCACCGGGCAGAAGTGTTCGGCCAACAGCCTCCTCTGCGTCGACAAGAGGATCTGGCCCGACCTCAAGGCGGCGCTGCTTGAACAGATGAAGTCGTTCAAGACGGGCAACCCGCTCGAACGCTCGACCCACATGGGGCCGGTCATCAACCGCGGCGCGTACGAGAGCATCACGGGCTTCATCAAGCGCGCCAGGGGCGACTCGAACGTGAAAACGCTCTGGGGCGGCGAGTTCTCGGCGGAGAAAGGCTTCTTCATCCAGCCGACGCTCTTCGAGGTCGATGCGGAGAGGCACGAACTCCTGAACGTGGAGATCTTCGGACCGGTCCTCACGGTCAAGACCTATGATCGCATCGATGAGGCGATCGCGTTGATATGCGGCAATGCCTATCGCCTGACCGGCGCGGTCTGCTCGCAGAATGAGGATTTCCTGGCCAAGTACGTGCCCGTCTTGAGCGAGTTCGCCGGCAACTTCTACGTCAACCGCAAGACGACCGGCGCGGTCGTCGAC
>CAZNRY010000035.1:0-25849 GCA_964575675.1 uncultured bacterium | reverse complement strand
TGAACGACACGAAGAGGCTCACCGCAACGGCGCATGCGACGGTAACCCCGAACTCGCGGAAGAACTGGCCAACGATCCCGCCCATGAAGGCGACCGGGATGAAGACGCAGAGCGTGGCCAAAGTGGTGGCGAGCACTGCGAGCCCGATCTCGCTGGTTCCCTTCCGGGCCGCCGTGTTGTGGTCCTCTCCCATGCCGACGTGCCGGACGATGTTCTCGCGCACCACGATCGCGTCATCGATCAGGATCCCGATCGCGAGCGAGAGTCCCATCAGGGTCATCATGTTGAGCGTGTATCCGAACGCGTAGATCGCGAGAAAGGAGGCGATCACCGACACCGGCAAGGTGAGCCCGGTGATCACGGTGGATCGCCAGGAGTTCAGGAACGTGAACACGACCAACACGGTCAGGAGAGCCCCGATGACGATGGTCACCTTGACATCGTCGACGGAGTTGCGGATCCACTTCGAGTCGTCGCGGACCATCATCAGGTCGACGCCATCGGGAAGCCGCCCGCGGAGGTCCTCGACCTTCTTCTTCAACTCCTCGGCGACTTTGACCGTGTTCGCGCCCGAGACCTTCCTGAGGTCGATTCCGATCGCCGGAACGCCGTCGACCATCGCCGAGGAGCGGGCCTCCTCGGCCGAGTCGATGGACGTCGCGACATCGCCCAGGCGGATCGGCACCCCTTGGCGGACGTCCACGACGAGCTTGTCGAAATCGGCCGGGTTCTCGATCCGTCCCTTGATCCGGACAAGCTTCTCTCCGGGACCCATCTCGAGACGCCCGGCGGGGATCTCCATGTTCTCGGCGGAGAGCGTGTTCATGATCTGGCCGATCGTCACCGCGCGGGCCGCGAGGCGGTCGGGATCGAGGTTCACGACGATCGCACGCTTCTCGCCGCCGATCAGGGTCACCTGCCCGACCCCGTCGACCGACTCGAGCTCCTTTCGGATCGTCTCGTCCGCCATCGTTGTCAGCTCCCTGAGCGATCGCGTGTCCGAGCGGAGCGCCAGCGACACGATCGGGATTTCTTGCGGATCGAAACGGAGCACGAGCGGCGTCTCGATGTCGTCGGGAAGCTCGTCGCGGATCTGATCGATCTTCGCCCGGACATCCTGCTGGGCGTCCATCGGGTTCGTTCCGAGCTCGAACTCGATGAATACGCTGGAGATTCCCTCCAGAGAGCTGGATGTGAGATTGCGAACCCTGGCGATCGGGTTCACCGTCTCCTCGACCTTGCGCGTGACATCCCGCTCCACTGTTTCGGGCGAGGCGCCCGGGTAGGGAACCTGAACCACGATGAAAGGGAAGGAGATGTCGGGCCACTGATCGATCGCGAGACGTTTGTAGGAGAAGAGGCCCAGGGTCACGAGGGCCGCCATCATCATCGTGGCAAAGACGGGTCTCTTGATCGAGACGTCGGAGAGAAACATCGACGTTTTCCCTTCCTGGATCCGATTTCCTGCGGACTACTTCTTCTCTGTCGCCGGGGTCTGGCCGCCGCCTGAGGCGGCCTCGCCCGTCTGGTTCCCGAGGACCTGCACGGCGACGCCGTTCTTGAGCCCGGGCAGGACGCCCGTCAGCAGCTCATCGCCGGGCGAGACGTCGCCGATCAACTCGACCACGCCGGATTGCTCGTCGACGAGACCGGTCACGACGACGATCCGCTGCGCGATCCCGCCCTTGACCGCATAGACCACCTTCTCGGTCCCCTCTTGCCTCAGGACGGAAATGGGCGCCGAGGTCGCCCCGATCTTCGATTGATCCACGACGCGCCCGATCGCGAAGAGCCCGCCGACGAGCCGTCCGTCGGGATTTGGAAGGCGCATGTAGATCCGCACCTGGCGCGTCCCGGGTTCCGTCGTGGGGTTGACCCGATCGACCTTCCCCTCGAATGTCTCTCCGGGGAAGGAGTCCAGCCGAAAGCGGATCGGCGCTCCCGGCCCGACCCGGCCCAACGCCTCGGAAGGAACAGTCGCCGATAGCTCGAGGGTGTTGGTGTCGACGACCGTGAACAGAGGGTCAGCGATCGCCGTGCGAGCGCCGCTGTGGACGAGGACCTTCGAGACCGATCCCGTGATCGGACTCGGGACAGAGAGGCGCTCCTGGTCTTCGGCAGCCCTGTTGCGGCGCGCTTCGGCCGCCCGTAGCCCGGCCTCTGAGGCTGTGCGCTGTGCGTTCGCCGCCTCGAGATCGCTCGGCGATGCCGCGCCCGCATCGAGCAGGCGCTGCGCCCTCCGCTCCGCGTTCTGCGCCGCGATCAAGCCAGCCTGCGCCGCCTGATACTCCGCATCCGCGGCCTGCCATTCATCCTTCACGTCGCGCGGCATGTAGACCGCCAGCGATTGTCCCCGACGCACGGCCTGTCCCTCGCGGACGAGGACTTTCTCGAGATCGCCGTCGAACCGGGCCATCACCTCAACGATCTCGCCAGGCTGGAGCTCGCCCGTGAAGGAGGTGCCCGATTCCAGGTCCCGCGCCTTCGCCTCGACGATCTCCGAAGCGCTCACCAGCACGGCGGGTGATTCTTGAACGGCTCGAGACTTCGCCGCCTCACGCGCGCATCCCGCAGACAGGGCGAGCGCGAACGCCAGCATGAATCCCGCGACGCTCAGTCCTTCAGTCGACCAACGCAACCTCGTACTCACCTCAACACCCCCTCACCGCGCGCCGCCCGCGGCATCCGCGACGGACGTGAAAAGCGGACGACCGGAGAAGCGTTCCAGGCGGGCCAGCGTGACGAAATAGTCATGCCGCGCCTCCGCTTCGTTGACTTGTGCAATCTGGTAGGCAATCCGGGCATCGTTGACCTCCATGAGACTCGATGCCCCCTCGTCGTAGCGAAGACGCGCCAGCTCGAAGGCGCGTCCCGCCACCTGCACCGTGCGCGCGCGCGCGTGCAGATCGGATGCGGAACGCTCCAGCTCCAACTGGTTCTGGACCATCGCCTCCCGCACGAGTTCGCGCGTCTGATTCAGGCTCTGGCGGGCGATGCTCGCCTGGGCCCTCGTCTGCTGGATCGCTCCCTTGGTGCGAAAGCCATCGAATAAGCTCCATGTGACCCGCGCCCCGGCGTTGATGTCCTTCTTCCACTCCCCGGACTTCGGCAGAGCGTCCGTCGGGAATGCCTGGCGCGAGTAGTTGGCGAAGAGGCTGATGTCGGGCCAAAGATCCGCCTTGGCCACCTTCACTGCGTCTTCCCTCGCGTAGAGCGCTTCTTCCAGCGCCCGGACTCCCGATGCCCGAAGCGCTTCGGCGACCAGGCCGGTCGTGTCCACGGCGGCCGGCTCCGCGGGGATCGCCGCATCGCCGAGCAGTCCGGTCGTCAGGATGATCACGCCGGTCGACCGAACGTTCGCCAGGCGGCACAGCTCCAGGTAGGCGATCTCCCTTCCCTGCGCCGCCCTCTTTACCAGCGGGATCTGATTGTCCCGTTCAACCTCTGCCTGAAGCAGGACGAACTCCGACGCCGCCCCCGCCTCTTTGCGAAGACCAACCCTCTCGAGCTGATTCTCGGCCTGCTCGAGCGCGAGCCGGGCGATTCGAAGCCTCTGATCGGCCAGCAGAGCGCCCAAGTAGGCCTCGCGCACCTTCAAGATCACGTCCTCACGCCTGTCGGACTCGCTCGAGCGCGCAGCGCTCATCGCGTGGCGCGCCGCGGCGATCGAACCCCAGATAGATCCTCCCTGGAACAGCCTCTGCGTCACGCCCACCGAGCCGACCCACGTGTTCTTGCTGCCGAATGAGGTGGACCTGAAGAGACTCGAGAGCCCGGCGAGGCCCGAATTCGGGAGCGCCCTCTCGATGTCTCGGACGCGCTGTTCGATCGCGGCGTTCGTGTCGGGCTCGAACGGCTCGATCGTCGTTCCGCCTTTCTGACGGAAAACGCTCTCGATCTGCCTTGTGTAGCTCAACGAGCCGCTGATCTGGGGAAGCGCGGTCGCTCTGGCTTGCAGATAGAGGGCCCGGGCGGTCGCCATGTCGGCCTGCGAGAGCTTGAACTCCTCCCCCTGGGCCAGGGCCCGCTCCGTGACCTCCCCGAGCGACAGCCGAAGCGAATCGCCGCCCCCTTGGGCCCGCGCGGCGCCGGCGCACGGCGGCAACGCCGCCCCCAGCGCGCAGGACAGCAGAAACAATCCCGCAAAGAACCGGACGCAATGTCCCCTCATCCGCGACTAGCCTCCACACCATGCATGATCAGCTCGATCATCTTCTCTTCGAAATCATCCGGGATCTTCTCTAGATCGCCGGCCAGGACCTTCGCGACGAAAATCCCCAATGTCGAGAAGGGCGCTGCCATCACCAGGTCGGACGGTAGATCGCGGAACTCCCCACTCTGCCACCCTTCTTCCACGACCTGGCAGAACAGGCTCATGTATTTCCGACCCGTGTCCTTGTAGTCGAAGCCCAGAGGAATGAGACCGGGCATCGTCAACACGCCGTGCATGAAGCCATAGATCTCGGGGGCACAGCGCGCCAGGGCAACTTGCGCTCGGATCAGCCCTTTCAGACGGTCGACCGGACCGACCGCGCCCTGCAAGACCTTCTCGACTTCCTGGAACGCGAAGTCCATCGCTCCCCGGAACAGACTCCCGTACAACCGTTCCTTCGATTCGAAATGGTAGTAGATCAGGGGCTTCGTGACGCCGGCCCGCTCCGCGATCTCGCGGATCGAGGTCCCGCTATAGCCGCGCATCGCGTACAGCTGCGCTGCCGCTACCAGGATCCGATCCCGCGCGCACGGTTGCGCGGACGACGCATCCCCATTCGGTTCGATCACCTCAGCCTTCCTGACCATTTGGTCAGGATAAGTCCCCCGAAAAGTGAGGTCAAGGCGTTGGAGCCCTTGGGCGTCGCACGGATCGCGACTTTCCTCGCCGGCTCACCGTAACTTACTAGAGGATATCCTGTTAACGTTTCCTCGGTGGGACTTTCCCGTCATTCTCGAGCCAGAGAGAGGGCGCGCGGACTATCTTTCGGGAGCCGAATTTCTCCTGGATCCGATCCACCGTCTCGGCCAATCGGCGGTGTCGTTCTCGAATTTGCTCCTGGGGAAAGAGGAACCCCACCTCCTCTCGGGACTCTGCCTGCGCCACGCCAATGCCGATCAGGCGCACCGGCCGACCGTCCCACGCCGCCACGAAGAGCTGTTTGGCCTCGCCGTAGATCTCTTCCGCGAGGGAAGTGGGCCGCGGGAGGCGGCGCTGGCGTGTGATCGTCTTGAAGTCCCCGTAGCGGATCTTCACCGTCACGACCTGCCCCGCCGCTCCGGCCCGGCGCAGCCGGCGGGCGACGCGGCATGACTGGTCGAGCATCACGGCTGCCAGAAACTGCGGGTCGCCCTTGTCTGACGGGAAGGTCTCCTCGTGGCTGTACGACTTGGCCTCCCACTCCGGGACGACCCCGCGGTCATCCCGTCCGAGAGCCAGATCGAGGAGCCGCTCTCCCCATGCTCCGAAGCGGCCGGAGAGATCGTCCCGCCCCAACCTCGCCAGATCCCCGATCGTCCCCACCCCCATCGCCGCAAGATGCTCGAGCGTCTTCGGACCCACCCCCCAGAGCCTGCCGATCGGCAGCGGGGAGAGAAACGCCTCCACCTCGCTCTGCCCGACCACGACGAGGCCATCGGGCTTGCGGAGATCGGAGGCGATCTTCGCGACGAACTTCCGCGGCGCGATCCCGACGGAGGCGGTGAGCCCGGTCAAGGAGTGGATCTCATCCTTGATCCGGCGTCCCATCTCCTCCACGGGGCCGTGCACATGCTCGGTTCCACTGAGATCCAAGAAAGCTTCGTCCAGAGAAAGAGGCTCAATGAGGGGCGAATATTGGCCAAATATGAGCATTATATGGTCAGATACATGCTTATATTTGATCATATTGACCGGAAGAATGATCAATCCGGGGCATTGCTGCACGGCACGCGCCATCGGCATGGCAGAACGGACGCCGAATCGCCTGGCCTCATAGGATGCGGCTGCGACCACGCCGCGGGCGCCTGGAGCACCCCCCACGACGACCGGCTTCCCCTGCAGCGACGGATCGTCGCGAACCTCGATCGACGCGTAAAAGGCGTCCATGTCGACATGCGCGATCCAGCGATCCGACAACTTCCCCTCCGGGGTCGGGGCCGAAACAGCTCGATCCAGGAATCAGACCGGCATCAATAGCTCGTCCCGAATGTCACGACCAGGCCGTTGGCCCCCTTGCCGCCAGCATCCGGGAAATCCTCAAATACGTGGTGGTATCGCGCGTCGGCGACGATCCGGAAGCTGTAGGTCCGCAGGAGGACGACGCCGACCCCGACATCGGCGGTCAACGCCGTGGCTGCGTCCGAGCTGCTCGAGTAGTCCCCGTAGGTTGTGTACTGATTGTGGGTGTCGTGCTCGATGCGAAGGGCGTGGACCCCGAGGCCGCCACCCGCATAGGTCGACAGATCGCCCAAGCCGAACATGCGGGCCGCAAAGAGGTCGAGTAGGGTCCAATCGACCGCCCTGCCTCCCCGCCACCGCAGGCCCAGAAGGGTGGTCGTTTCCACCATGAAGTTGCGTCCCTCGAACCCCCATGCGATGTGAAGGTCGGTCATGCGATTGGCCCCGCCATAACTGCCGCCCGAGGGCCACAGCATTCCGGCCCGGAACCCGATCCCCGAACGCCCTTCCCTTCTCCGGGGGCGCTCGGTCTCGGCCCGGGTCACAGAGTCGATCGAAGCCCGCGCCGAGTTGGGCCGGCCCGAGACGATCCCCTCCGCGATCCGGCGCATCACGACGTCGAGATCTTCCACGCTCGTCGCAGAAATTTGCTCCGAGTAGAACGGGGCGGCGTCTGCCAGACGAAGCGCGCGCACCCGCAAGACCACCTTATCGCCGAGCTTGCTCAACGTGCCGAAGACAACCTGCGTCGCCCCCTGTTCCTCCGCGAGTTTTCGAGCGCACTCCTGCTCATCGCACACATCCGCCGCTGCGGGAATGCCGTCACTCCAGGCAGGGCGGGCAGCCACGGGGACTCCTCCGGATTCAATCTCCCCGGCGAGGAGATCGCGCGCGACCACGACGGTCATATCGCTCACCCCCACCGATCGAAACAGAAGAACCAGTGTCCGGCCGCTGGTTTCGGCCTCCGGTCCCGCCATGGAAGGCACTGGAGCAGCAACACCGATCAGGCCGCCCAAAATGACCGGAATAGCGGCCCAACGCCTCAACGAGTGGTTCATCCGCATCGCAACCTCCTTGCCCAGAGAGGCTCCCGGCAGGATCTGCTTCAGGGCCGGTGTTGGGCCGAAGCAGATCGGATCTCCTGACACAGCATCAAACCGGCGGGATCCCGTATCTGTTCCAATAGAAAAAGATCTTCACCGTCTCCGTAAACACCGCCATCTGGTCGTGCTCGCGGGTCCACCAGCATTCGGGCCGGTCCTGGCTGATCGAGAGGGGCATCGCCTCGACGGAGATTTCGACGGGAGACCCCCGGAAAACCCTCCGGAAGGTCGCCCCTGCTCGCCGGCTGTGAAAGGGAGAGGTGACGACGATCGCGCGCCGTGCCCCCCGCGCCTCCAGGAGCGGGC
The DNA here is from genome assembly GCA_964575675.1 of uncultured bacterium. Taxonomy (GTDB): domain Bacteria; phylum Eisenbacteria; class RBG-16-71-46; order CAIMUX01; family VGJL01; genus CAZNRY01. The sequence continues at coordinate 18,286 of CAZNRY010000035.1, read as the reverse complement.
GCGATGCGACCGCCTCATCGTATGTGCTCATCGGACCCTTGAGGATCATCACCTGTTCCTCGGACACCCCGCGGCGGATGGCGATCCGCCGCTTGACCTCGCCCATCGTGAGCGAGTCCTCGCCCGAATAGACGGGGAGGAAAGGGATCCCCGGATCGACGATCAGAAGCGCTCGAACCCTGCCCTCTCGCCAGATTCGGATCGCCGCGCCCAGACGTTCCCCTTCGCCCCCTCCCAAAACGATCGCCACGTCCGCCCGTGCCGGCGGATCCGTGCAGATCAACCACCTCGCATAGGCGTCGAGCATCGCGGGCATGGCGAGGCAGAGGACGAGTCCGACCACCGCCACCGCGAGGAGCACCCGGACCGGTCGCACGCTCCCGCGCCAGACCGGGTCCCACCCCTCAGGGATTCTCATCAATCCTGCGCCTGCAGCCGGCCGCGCATCGTCGAGAGGGCGAAGAGGAAGATCACGGCCACGATCGTCCCGGGCAACGCATACCAGAGAGACGCGCACGCGATGACGATCGCGGGACGATAGGCGCGCCCCATGCCGGAGGCCAAAGCCAGCGTGACGAGAAGCCAGAGGATCCCAAGGACCAGGAGGACCGGGCCCATGTGGAGCGGATCGAGTCCGATCGATTGGATCAGCCGGTCCCACACCTCTCCGGATGATAACCTGGCGGTCGATCGCCGCATGAGCTGGAAAGCGTCGACCAGCATCCAGATTCCCTGCACGAGCCCCGAGAAGATGAGCGTCCAGCGCATCACGCCTCCGTAAGGACCCCGCCGTTCAAGCGGAATGCCTTCCCGCAGGAGCAGCGGAAATCGTCGGGGAGTCTCCGCCCGCACATGCAGGCCCACCCGATCGCGCGCGCGGGGTTGCCCGCCACCATCATGAAGTCGGCGACGTCGCGGACGACGACCGCTCCCGCCCCGACGAAGCACCATCTCCCTAAAGTTACGCCGCATACGATCGTCGCGTTCGCCCCGATCGTGGCGCCGGTCCGGACGAGGGTCGGCTCCCACCCCGCCGGGCCCGTTCGGAAGTCCGGATGGCTCCGCGGGATCCTGTCGTTCGTGAAAACGGCGTATGGGCCAAGAAACACGTTGTCCTCGATCGTCACACGGTCCCAGATGGCCACGCCGTTCTTCACGGTGACCCCGTTGCCGACGACGGCGCCTCCTTCGACGTAGCACCCTTCACCGATGTTGCAGGACCCGCCGATCCTCGCTCCCTTCATCACGTGGGCGAAAGCCCAGATCCGCGTCCCATCGCCGACCTCCTGCGAGTCGTTGATCCCCTGGGGATGGACGATTGCGCCCGCCATGTCCTCGTCTCCTCTCGATCGGTCCCCGTCCAGGTCCCCGTGGGCCTACGGCTCCGCTTGATGACCAGCGTTGAAGAACCTATCGTCGTGTGCGAAATGTGCAACCCGATCCAGCCATTCACCGCACGGACGCGCACCGCAGAGAGAATCCCACTCTCTTACCTCCGGGACAAGCCGAGAGCGTCCCGACGACGCGACGAAACGCCGGGCCGGCCGGCCCCGACCGCGCGTCATCGGCCGGCCGCCCGGGGCCGCAGATGAGACCGGATCTTCTGGTCGTGACGAATCCCGTGTGGGAGTCCTCCTGGATCGTGGATCGCCTCCCGGTCGATCGCTTTGAGCCCGACGCCGGGGCCGCGCATACGGACGATGGCGGCGGAAGCGCCCTCAACACGGCCTGCGCCTTGGCCTGCGCCGGATGGCGCGTCGCCGCCGTGGGGCGCGTGGGAGGCGACCCGGAAGGCTTGGCCTGCGTCGCCGCTCTCGAGCGCCGCGGGATCGAAGCGCGGGTCGAGATCGTGCGCGGACGGACGACGAAGAAGAACCACCTCTACGTCGAGCGCTCATCCGGGGCGACCGCTTTCGAGACGACCCTCCCCAAGCAGAGTGTCGAACCCTGGGAAGGCACTCCGCCCGGGCTCGAGGAGACTAGGCTCCTCCTACTCGACCGTTTGGCCGCAGCGGCGGCCGGCTGGTTGGCGGCCCGGCGCGGGCGACCGGGTCTGTCGAACGCGCTCAACCGCAACACGCCGGGACTGCGCGGACTCGACGATCCCCGCTTGCGCGAGGCGCTTCCTTACCTCGACTACCTCCAGATCCCAGAGGAAGCGACCGCGGGGTTGCCGCCAACCAGACCGCCGGCCGATCGGCAGCGGATCCACAGGCCCCGGCCCTTCGATCCGCTCACCGACCGCCAGGTCGCTTCCTTGCTCGATGCCGGCGTGCGGACCCTCGTTCGCACCCGAGGATCGAGCGGGGCGATCATCCACCAGCGCCCTTTCGAACCGCTCGCCATCCCGGCTGCGCCGACCGAGGTTGTCGATCCGACCGGCGCCGGGGATGCATTTGCCGCCGGATTCCTGGATCGCATCCTCCGTGGGGCCGGACGCGAGGAGGCCGGCGTCCAAGGGGCCCAGTGGGCGGCCCGGGCATGCCGCCATCTGGGCGCCCGGGCGTGGCTCGATCATGAACCGCCGAGCGCGTAGGATGACGCCCAAGACGATGAAAGCTGCATGGTCCCTGCTCTTGGTTGTCATTGCCGCCGCCCCCACCCAGGCGCAGGAAGTCGATCAGTTCGAGAGCTTCCGCCGCGTAGCGCACCTACGGCTCGAGCCGCTCCTGACCCATGTCTTCGGAAACGACTCGGTCCTCACCCGGATCGACGCCCTTCCCGCCGCCGACGTCCTTCGCTTCGACACGGACGGCGATGGAGCGATCGACGCTCTCGCATGGCGCGAAGGGTCGGTGCGCGTGGCCGCGCTCGACGAAGACCGCGACCTCCGTCCCGAAGATCTTCGCCCCGACCGGGACAACGACTGCTACCTGGCGGACATCGGGGCGGATGGAATCCTCGATCGCGTCGTGGACTACCTCGATTCGGACGGCGACGGCGATGCCGATCGCCAGGACCTTTACGAGATCACGCACGGACCCCTCGGCGCGTCCGGCATCGGGGTCACGACCGTGATGGACCTGGACGATGACGATCGCCTCTTCTCCCTCAGCGATTACACCTACCATGCGAATCGGGATCAGTGGCAGAGCGATTTCGACGGCAACGCATGCCTTGCCGCGGGAGAGAGAAACGATTCTCTGGGGCGGTGGGTCTCCTCAATGGAGAACCCATTCTGTTTCTACGACAACGACGGAGACGGCAGGAGCGACGAAGCGTTGCGAATCGAGGGAAGCGACCTCCTCGTGAACTCGATTCGCTGGAGCTTCGATGCAGACGGCGACGCGACCGCGCAAAATCCTCGGGACTACGACTTCTCGTTGACCGCGACGGGGCGCGTCCGCGTCCCGCAGGCGTTGGCCGACAGCGTGATCCTGCGCGACGGCGCCGCACTCCGCTTCGTCTCTTGGGCCCGCGCCCGGGATCTGGCGCGCTGGGGCCTATGGGATTCCGTGCTCCTCGTCTGGGACGAAGACGACCTCAACGTCGGGCCGTTCTGCGAAACCCCGGATCGCGAGAGGTGGGAAGGGGTCATCGCTGACGGGTACGCGGGTTTCGCACAGATCGGCGGTCCGTCCTGCGGGCGGACCAACAAGCGCTACGAGATCGATCGTGACGGCTCCGGAAGACTCGGCCTCTACCGGTCTGAGGTGGACGATCGGCTCCATCTTCTTGGCGCGGAAAAAGGGGAGTTTCAGATCCAGATCCCGACCGAGCCGCCCATTCGCCGCCTCGTACGCTACAGGGACGGCAACGGCAACGGCCTGTTCGATACGTGGAGCTATCTTGCCGAGTCCCCGACGGGAGGGGAGCGCGTTTTCGAGCTTCCGGACGAGGCGGCGCGCATCGTTCCGACCGATGGACCGTCGATCCGCCACATCTGGCGGGATCTCCTCCCCGCGGCGCGCGATCGTTCCCGCTGGGATCTGGAATCCCTCGAGAGATCGAAACTCCTCGCCGCGAGGGGAGCGATCCGGCGATGGTGGCTCTCCGCCCGAGATCGGAACGACCCGCTCGCTGTTCGTGCTCAGAGAAGCGGCGAGACCGACCGATTTCTCTACGATGTCTCGCTCTGGGAGGCGGGCGGCGGGTTTCTCGCCCGCAGCGTGGAGAACGCCGGTCCGGCCGAGGTCATTCTCCTCGACTGTCCGGCTCCGACCGGCGGGACGCCTCCAACCGGAACGTCCGGCAAGAACGGAGCGGATCGTGCGGCGAGCCCGCCCCTCCGCCGGGATGATATCCTCGAGCACGGATATCTGGTCGAACTCCCGGCGGTTGCCCAACAGCAACGCGCCCGCGTGGGGATGCTTGCCATCGCCGAGCTGGTGCGGGACGGTGCGCACATCGCCGGACAGGCCGAAGATTGGAATGGAGATTCAGAACCCGATGTTCTGTACTTTCCACCCGAGCTCTCGCGGCCTGGGTCGCCGCCTCCAGCGCGGGGCCCAACTTACACAAAACAGGGACTCCCTTCCCTACAGATCGACCCGCAGTCGCCCCTGTCCCGTCTGGAGTCGGTCCGCGTCGATCCATACCTTGACTCCGGCATCGGCTTCGAGTCGCTCTCGATCGCCTATCGAATCGCGGAAGGGGGCCTCGACGCGTTCATCAAGAAGGGAACCGGGGCGTTGATCCTGCGGAGGGATCTGGGAGGCCCAGGCCGCACCCTTCCGTGGGAAATGGATCCGCACGGGGCTGTGGATCCCGGGTTCGCCGGCTTGTATGTTTCCGTCGGCGATGCCGCATGGCTGCCCATGTTCGGAGAGGACTCGGCTCGAAGGGAACGCGTCATCGCGCAAGGACCATTCAGAGCGGTTGTCCAGGCGGTCCTCGCCGGCGGCGGCGTCACCGCGATTCGCACATGGACGCTTGCCGGAGGAGACCGCGCCGTCCTGGAATCGCTGCGAATCGAGCGGCAGGACGCCGACTCGACGACGGTAGCATTCGCGATTCCATCGGTGCGCACGAGCGGAGGCTCGCTCGATGGGATCCCCGGCATGTGGTCCTATCTGCCCTCGACTCGGCGCCCCGGGAATGTCGGCTTTGCCGGGGCGGTTCTCGATGGTCGGTCCGCGAGCGCGGCTGTTGGCCTCGAAGGCGGCCTGCAGTTCACCATCAGGAGGAACGAGTCGGTTCTACTCGGTTGGATCGTCGGCGGAACCGCCTATGGGGATTCGACGGCAGAAGCATGGAGGCGGCGGGCCGCCGACTTCCTGCAGGCGCGTCTGGATCGCGACGTTCTCTGCCTTCCACAATGAGGGTCCGGCGGCGGGGTCAACCCGCGCCTGTTAGGACCGGTCGGACCAGCCTCGCCGAGCCTCGTATGCTCGCTCATCGCTCCATTCCCGCGTCTGTCGAGGCGACGCAGGCGGCCAAAGCGGTTGACAGCGACACCTTCTCAAAACTAGGCTCGGTTAGCGATTTCGGTCCTCGGCGAGCAGGGAGTGTGAATCAATGAATCCTCGGGCCACACAGGAGACGGGAACCGGCCGCTCCGCGCCGCGCGGCACGTGGGTCGATCTGTTCGATCGATGCTTGAGCTTCACGCGCGCGAAGGAAGCACAGGCGGCGGGGCTCTATCCGTACTTCGTCCCGATCGCGAACTCGGAAGGCACCGAGGTCACCATCAAGGGCCAGAAGCTGATCATGCTCGGCTCAAACAACTACCTCGGCCTCACGCACGATCCGCGCGTCCTCGCCGCAGCCGAGGCCGCCGCCCGCCAGTACGGCACGGGATGCACGGGCAGCCGCTTCCTGAACGGCAACCTCGACCTCCACGAGAAGCTCGAGATCGATCTGGCCCGTCTGGTCGGCAAGGAGGCCGCCCTCGTCTTCTCGACCGGATTCCATGTGAACCTCGGCATCATCTCGAGCCTTATCGGTAAGGGCGATGTGGTCGTGATCGACAAACTCGATCACGCGAGCATCGTCGATGGCGCGCTCCTCTCCCACGGCACGATCTACCGCTACCGGCACAACGACGTCTCGGATCTCGAGAAGGCCCTTCAGAAGGCGCACCACCATGGCGGGGGCATTCTCCTCGCGGTCGACGGCGTCTTCAGCATGGAGGGGGATCTCGCCGATCTCCCGCACATCATTCCGATGTGCAAAAAGTACGGCGCCCGCCTGATGGTCGACGAGGCGCACTCGATCGGGGTCATGGGCCCCTCGGGCGCGGGAACGCACGAGCACTTCGGCGTGACCAAGGAGATCGACTTGCTGATGGGCACCTTCAGCAAGTCCTTCGCCTCGATCGGAGGGTTCGCGGCCGGAAGCGAGAACACGATCCACTACATCAAGCACCATGCCCGCCCGTTGATCTTCAGCGCGAGTCTCCCCCCCTACGCCGTCGCCACGGTGCAGAAGTGCCTCGACATCATCCAATCAGAGCCGGAGCGGCGCGCGCGACTCTGGGAGAACGCTCGCCATCTGAAAGACGGCCTCGTCTCCATGGGTTTCGACGTTGGAACCTGCTGCACGCCGATCGTTCCGATCATCATCGGCAGCACGGATCGGACGTTCTTCTTCTACAAGATGCTCTTCGAGGGCGGCGTCTTCACGAACCCCGTGATCGCGCCCGCCGTTCCGGAAGCCTCGTCGCGGATCCGGACGAGCCTGATGGCGACACACACAGCCGAGCAGATCGACCGCGCGCTGGAGATCATCCAGAGGGCGGGAAGAAAGGCCGGCATCATCTAGCACGGCTTGAGCGCATCCGAGAGACGACCATCGCCCTCGCTTTGCGCATCCCGCTCGGGCCGGCTAAACGAACAGGGCGCCGGCCTCGCGGGTGCGCATGCTCGGGCAGCCCGCCACTCGCCAGGTGCGTACAACCCGCACCTCCCGCTTCACCTTTTCTCCGACCGCGGCCCTTTCCCCTTTCCTTCCGACGAGCCCTTCTTGAGACGGCCGGCGTCTTCCAAGGAGCGGCGAAGGACAAACTCGATCTGACCGTTCAGGCTGCGGAGCTCGGCATTGGCCCATCGCTGCAGGACGTCCAGGACCGATGGATCGATCCGCAGCAGGAAGGACTTCCGCTCCGCCACGATGTCCTCCTATTGGTACAGCGTGCCGGCGTTCACGACAGGCTGTGTGTGGCGATCACTGCACAAGACGACGAGAAGGTTCGATACCATCGCCGCTTTCCGCTCCTCGTCCAGCTCGACGATCTTCTTGGTGGAGAGCTGGGCCAGTGCCATTTCGACCATGCTCACCGCCCCCTCGACGATCTTCGACACCACGACCGAGGCGATTTCGATCGGGTTGCCCTCTCGATCGTTCACCTTGAGCTTCGGCGTCTCGAAGTTGCGGATCCGCAGGGAGACCGCCTTCCTCGTGCAGAACGGGTTCATCCAAAAGAGCCCCGTCTTCTTGGCGGTCCCGACGTAGTGTCCGAAGAGCTGGGCGATTATCGCAATGTTCGGGCTCAGCGCGAACAATCCTCCAAAGAGAATGAGATCGGCGATCAGGATGACGATCGAAAGAACCACTCCCAACGCCGCGCGTTCCGTGATCGAGAAGATCAGCCCTGCGATCGAGAGGATCAGGATCGAAAGGAGAACGAAGAGCATCAGGTACCCAGAGACCGTCTTGGCCTCGCGGGCGCACTCGCTCGCGCTCCCAATTCCGGGCGGCCATGCAGGGGACAATGCCGCAGCGAGCTGCGCCATGCGCCGAGCGAAGGCATGCCCCCGAATGGCCGCCAGTAGCCCACGGGATGCGCGGAACGAGTGCGCGAGTGATTTCGCCGGAAATCTACGTTCAGCCGGGGAAGAGCGGCAGAAGCAGGCTCAGGTCGTCACCCTCGAGGACGACGTCGCAGGCATCGATCATCTCGTCGCACTTCGGGTTGAACGCGACGGAGAAACCCGCCTCGCGCGCGACCTCGACGTCGTTGAACGCATCGCCGACGAAGGCGCACCTCTCGATCGGGATCCTCTCCCGGGCGGCGATGTCCCTCAGTCCACGCGCCTTTCCATCCACGTCGTAGGGTGTGGCCAGCCACCCCGTCAGGGTCCCGCGGTCGTTGAAGTCGAGGCGGTTGACGAAGACGTCGTCGAAGGGATGTTCCGGAAGAAGGGTCTCCAACACGACGTCGAGGGTCCCCGAGATGATCGCGAGCTTGTAGCCTCGCCGCTTCAGTTCGGCCAGGGTCTCGTGCGCTCCCCCGATCAACCGAAGGTCCCGGATCGCCTCGACGATCTCCGCGCGGGTGGCCCCTGCTTGGAGCCAGTCCCCGACGTCGAGCGCGACCCAGTCGGGATAGCTGATCTCGCCGGAGCGGTACTGCCGGAAGCGCGTCTGGTTCGCCTCGTCGTCGCCCGTGAAACGCCGGTTGAGGATCTCCCAGACGATCTTCTCGTCAGGGTGGATGACAAGGGTGCCGTCGACATCGAAGCAGATCAGGTCGAAGGGACGCGCTGAAGTTCGCATGTCGGGGAGGATAACAGATCGGCCGCCGGGTCCGACAAGAACCCGGCGGCCTCGCGCAGCATGGTCCGTCCCCAGTGCGGGACGGGCTACTTGAGCATGACGAGACGTCCGCTCCGCGTCTGGCCGGCATGATCCAGGCGCGCGTAGTAGACGCCGCTCGGGAGCATCCGGCCGGCGTCGTTGCGGCCGTCCCAGATCACCGAACTCTCGCCGGCGGGGCAGGTCCCATCGAGGAGCGTGGCCACGATCCGCCCGGTCGCATCTACGATCTGCAGCCTTACCGGGCCGGGGCCGGGAATCGCAAGGTCCATCTTCGTCCGCGGATTGAAGGGGTTCGGCTGGGCCGGACCAAGGGCGAGCGATCCACGTGCATCGATCAGGTCGGGGGCGTCGGCGATCGCATCGAGATCGCGAACTTCGATATCGTCGATCAGCCAACCATCACCGGTTCCCTCGGCGTCGGAACCGAATCGGAAACGAATCTGCACGGACCCAGCGTAGGCCGCCAGATTGATCTCCACCTTCGTCCAATCGAAAAGCCCCGAGTAGCACGCGGTTCCTTCCGCGAACGGGCCGCCGTTGCCGCGGTCATGGATCGTGTACGGGTAGCCGGCCGGAGGAACGAGGGGTTCGTAGGTGATGCCATCGAGCGAGATCTCGACCAAGCCGCCGTCGAATGCCACGCCGGCCTGGGACGTGTCGACCTCCGCGCTCATCTTGTGCCAGAAGGAGAGAATCGCGCCCCCCGCGACCTGCAGAGGCGGCGTCGCCACGAGCCGTGCGTCGTTCAGGGGGGCATATCCTCCCGTCCCGATCGCTCCGCACTTCCACGCGTGGGTTCCTCCCGCCGTGACGTTGGCGGTGCCGGTAACATGCCACTCGTCCACGAAACTCGAGTCCGCATCGTGGGAGCAGAAAGGCGTCCCGTACTCGACGGTCTCGAGATACCCCCCGACGGGAAGGCTGAAGAGCAAGACCTGCTCCCGTCCGGTCCCTGTCGTCAGAAGCACGGAGAACTCGATCGTACCCTCGGACAGGGTGGGCAGCACGCCGACGGTGAACGTCCCCGCGAAATAGGCGACATCACCGGACCGGAGCAGCGTGAGGGAGGCCAGTGGCTGGGTGATCTCCACGCCGGGATCGGTCGAGCTCAGAACCGCGGAGATCTGGTTCGCATCGGCCGAGCCGTTGTTCCAGACACCGATCGTGATGAAACTACTCTCGCCGTGATCCATCCGGCCGTCCTCATCGCCCAGGTTGTCGTCGACGATCGTATCTTTGTAAGCGAAGACGGGGGCGAGGACGCGCACCGAGAGCGTGTCGGTCCATTCCTGGTAGTCGGTCGATCGTATGTCCAGCGCGAACCGGATCAACGTGCTGTCCGGAAGATTCGGGTCCGGCGTGATGACGTACGTATCGAGCCCCGACGACGCATTCGCCAGGGGAGCGATGTCGCCGTATGCGGCGGTGGAATCTTGGACCATCGCGGTCGCGGCGATCGACCGAAGGACTGCGGTCACCGCATGGGCCGTGTCGGGACCGGCGTTGTAGAGCAGGATCGCGAGATCGGTCGCTACGCCCGCGACCGCCTCCTGCACGACCCCGCCGGAATCCGCGATCCCCACCAGCGCGTTGCTGCGCGGTGCGACGATGACCGCGTCGATCACCGTCTCACGGTTGTATGCGGTCACGGTCAGCAGGAGCCGCGCCCCGTTCGCGGGAAGAGGATCGACCGGTACGAGGGCCGTCCCTGCCCCGTCCGTGTATCCCACGCCGTAGAGATGTCCACCGGCATAGAGCGCGACGCGCGCGCCCACAGTACCCGGCGTCGTGACCGTGTAGAGACTCTCTCCGACATAGAGGATCGGAGAATGATCGACCGTGAGCGCCCCGGGATTCGTCGTCCGCATCATGACGGTGCAGTCGCCGAAGAGGTGGTACTGCTCCATCAGCTTCGTTCCTTCGAAGCCCGGCCAGAGATCCATCGCCTTGGCGACGCCGTTGAAGCTCAAACCTCCGAGGGTGTTCTTGATCTCCTGCGTGAGGAGCCGGACCACTTCGGTCTGCATGTCGCAGGGGGGCACCCAAGAGGCGTTCGTCGTCGGGGCGTACATCCCGATCGCCCCTTTGGGGGCGGCCGCGGTGCCGGCGCGAAGCCAAGCCTCCGCGAGACACTCGTTGTAGGTGAAGTCTCCGTTCACGCACGCGACGTCGCAGATGTACGGGTTCTTGAAGCCGTTGCTCAGCGCGTAGACATCCGAGACGCTGAAACCTGTCGTGACCCAGGAGGTTGTCGCCCCGTGGCCGATGTAGTTGACCAACCCGCGTCCATCGTTGATCGCGGCCGTGACCATCGCTTTGGTCGCGCCCGGGTCATAGATATTGTCCACCTGGGTGTAGGTATATCCGAGGAGCGTGGCGCGGAGCCAATCGGCCCGCTGCCAATCGTACGCGCCGCCGCCGTACGCGTTGCTCGCGATCCCGGTGGCCTTGTGATACCAGTCGCCCGCCGCGCCGAGGTCGGGGGTCTTCTCGTATCGAATCGAACGGGCGACCTGCGTCTCCACCTGCGTCGCGTTCTGCGCCGAGATCCTCGATATGAACGCGTCGGGGTAGCTGTCGCTTCCCGCCAGCTTCACGTACATCGGGTCCGACGGAGCGCTCTCGGCCGTACCCAGCAGATACGGCATCTGCGCCGAGTCGCCCACCAGAATGATGTAGGTGACCTTCTCAGGCGCGTTGTAGAGAGACTGGATGTAGGCCTTGATCTGCGTTGCGGTCGTCCCGACCTCGGAGAGCCTCTTCAGGATCGTCGGGATTCCCTTCTGCAGCTCCCATTGGTAGAGGGGGAGCACCTGATCGTAAAAGGTGTCCGCCGTAAGGATCAGGCAGCGGCCCGTCTCGCCGACCGGCGTGTACTTGTAGGATGCCGGAGGCCAGTTGCCGAAGAGGTTCGCGTAGATCGGCGCGAAGTCGGGATCGACTTTGGTGAGCGGATCCTTCCGATAGAGCGGGTTCGCCGCCTTCCCCGGGATGCTGGCTACCTCGACGACTATCCGGCGGGCCACCTGGAGTTCTCCTACCGTTGCCCGGTAGCGGAGCGGCCTCACCTCCACCACCACCCCGCGGAAATCGCGAAGGATGAACGGCTGGTGGAGGACGGTTTCCTGCTCGGGGTAGAACGCATCGCTTCCGTAAGTCGGGCCGAACTCGAAGGGCACGTCCGCTGGATTCTGGTTACGCAGCAGGTGCCCTTTCGACGGGACGATCGGAGCGGTCTTGAGCGTCTCGTACTCGACATCCAGAACGCGCACGCCGACGTTGGCTTCATCCCCGATGATCAGGGCCTGACGGATCACGGGAAGCTCCGGCGCGCCGCGCTCCATCAACGACGGCTGGCCCTCCAGGGCCGGCAGGACGCAACTGCGCCCTCCGGCATCGATCCGCTGCATCTCGAGAGTGCCGAGGCGGATCTCGAAAACGGTCCTCTCCGGCGTCGACTCGATCACCTCGATTTCGGTCGGAGTCGCACCGAACGCGGCGCCACCGGCGAGAGCCAGCAGGAGAAGAACTAGAAGGATGTTGTCAAATGAGTTACGCACAAGCCGCTGGGGCATGAAAACCTCCTTGACCGACGTAACACGCCGAGGGGGTTCGAGAACTGCGGAGGGCGTTGGTACGCTCCATGACCCATTGTACCACACCAACCCGCCGCTACCGACAGGGAATCGATTTCGTCGCTTCATGCGGTATTCAAACGGGTTCTAGCTACCAGGGTGTTGATTTTGATAGACTTATGGGGACATCGATCGGACGGGCACGATGCGCCCGTCCGCAGCTCCACCTCAAGCCGGAGGCAGACCCAATGACACGGCGACCCAGGCGGTTCTCGTTCGTCCTGCTTCTTCTCACATTTCTTTCCCCGTGGACGCTCGGGCCGGGGGGGCCCGCTTCCGCTGCCGCTCCCGACGGTCTTCCCCTCTGGTCGCCGGGAGATCTCGACCCGACCTACCCGTTCTCGGATCGCTTTCCGGTCGCGGTCGGCGTGAAAGAGGAAGCCGCCGCGCGGGCCCTCGCCGCCAGCGGAATCGATGTCGAATCGGTGACTCCCGGCGACGCGGGATGGGTCGTTCTCGCGAACGTCAATGGCAAGACGGAAGCCGAGCTGATCGCCGCGGGACACGAGGTCTACCGCCTGCGGAATCTCGCGCGGGAGGAGGCATTGGCCCACCCGCCCGGGACGAGAGATCCGGCCGCCTGGCCGACATTCACGGAGCTCGAGGTCGAGATGCAGGCGGTCGCCGCCGCCCATCCCGACATCTGCCGTCTCGTCTCGATCGGCACGTCGGTCCAGGGCAGGAATCTCTGGTTCATGAAGATCACCGACAACCCCGACATCGAGGAAGACGAGCCCGAGTTCAAGTACAGCTCCTCGATCCATGGCGACGAGGTCACCGGGATGGAGATGTGCCGCCGCATGATCCACTACCTCGTCGACAACTACGGCACCGACCCGACCGTGACCTCCTATGTGAACGGAATCGAGATCTGGATCTGCCCGATGCACAACCCCGACGGCTTCGTCGCGGTGAGCCGCTACAATGCGCACGGCGTCGACATGAACCGCGACTTCCCCGATCCGGTCACGGACCCGAACGACAGTCCCGTGGGGCGCGAGCCCGAAGTCCAGGCTTTCATGAACTTCGGTTACGACCACCGTTTCGTCCTCTCGATCAACTATCACGGCGGCGCGCTCGTCATGAACTACCCGTGGGACTGCCAGGCCGCCTATACCCCCGATGACACGATGATCGAGAATTTCTGTCTCGGTTACTCCGCCCTGAACCCCCCGATGTGGAACAGCACATCCTTCACGCACGGGGTCACGATCGGCTGGGAGTGGTACATCATAAACGGGGGAATGCAGGACTGGTGCTACAACTGGCGGAGCGACATCGACGTCACGGCGGAAGTCTCAACCAACAAGTGGCCGGCCTGGTCCACGATGGATCAGTTCTGGACCGAGAACCGCGACGCGATGCTCTACTACATCGGCCGCTCGTCGATCGGCATCCGAGGGATCGTGACCTCCTCCACGACCGGCGTGCCGCTCGACGCAACCGTCAACATCACGCAGATCGGCAAGACGATCCGCACCGATCCCGATCTGGGCGATTACCACCGCCTGCTCGAGCCCGGCAGCTTTACGCTGGAGGTCTCCTGTCCCGGCTATCTCACCCAGACGATCCCGGGCATCGTCGTGACGAGCGGCGCCGCGACCCGGCGCGATGTCGTGATGCAGCCCCTGCCGAGTTACACGGTCAGTGGAACGGTGACGGAGACGACGACCGGTAATCCCCTCTCGGCCACCGTCCAGGCTCTCTACTACGACACCCAGTCGCTGGCCGACCAAGCGACCACCGACCCGTTGACCGGCGCCTATTCGCTCACGCTGCAAACGTACACCTACGACCTGAAGGTCGTCTCGGCCGGCCACGTCACGCAGATCCGCCGGATCGAACTGACCGGAAACAGGACCGAGGACTTCGCTCTGGATGCGACGTCGAGCCGCATTCTGGTCGTCCAGGACGGCGCGACCACGCGGATAGCCGCTGATCTCGCTGCGTTGGGCCTTTCGGTCACGACCGAGACCGCCGCGGCCACGGACCCGGCGACCTGGGACGACTACAAGCTCCTCGTTTGGAGTTCGGGCGCAAACGCCGATCCGGTCGCGGACGCGACGAAGCGCGCGGGGATCGAGACCCTCATCGCCAACGGAGGGAGGCTCTTGATCGAGGGCGGGCAAACAGGCTACGACACCTTCCGCAATCCGATCTATCCAACCTTCGGCGCGAATGTCCTCCACTGCTCGGCATGGGACGTGAGCAACGCCGGGGCCCTCTCAATCGCGGCCGCCGGGCATGCGCTGGTCACGACCCCGAATGCCCTGCCGTCCACACTGAACATCCAGTACGTCGTTTCGGGAGACCAGGACGCGGTGACCCCCCTGGCGAATGCGACCTTGATCTACCGAACCGCTTCTTATCCCAACGACGGCGGGGTGGTGGCGTATGACGACACGCCGGCCGCGCCGGAGCGGGGGCAGATCGTCTACTACGCCTTCAATTACGACAAGTTGACCGACACGGCCGCAGCGCGCCAGCTTCTTGAGAACTCCGTCAGCTACCTCGATCCCGCGGACCCGGCGGCCGTCGCCGACGTCGACGCGAGTGCGCGTCTCCTCATCGGATCGGTCTTCCCGAATCCGGCCCGCGGACTTGTGCACATCGAGCTTTCGCTTCCCGGAACCACTATCGTCCAGATCGGAGTCTACGATCTCCAGGGCCGGTGCGTGCGGAGCTGGGTCGAGAACCCGGCGCACGCCGGCAGGAACGTGGTCTCCTGGAAGGGGCGCACCACGGAGGACCGCGCGATTCCGAGCGGCATCTATTTCGTGCGCGTGCGCTGCGGGGAGCGCGAGGATTCCCGGCCGTTCCTGTGGATCGATCCGTGACGGACTAGACGGGTTTGACTTCGGCTGAGAAGCGAGCCCGCGCGCCGCGAGGTCCGGCGCCCCGGGGAGAATAGCCGGGCCGAGCGGATGCGCGAGGCGAGTTTCTCAAGTCTGCTCAAACCGGACTAGAACAGCGCGATTTCTGCGGAAGGGGCCGGCCTCGATGCCGGTCCCTTCCGCGTTTTTCGGCGCCCACCCCGGGTCGAGCCAACGCCCGCTAACTGTAAAGCTCCCAACGATCGCGGCCGATAACTCCAGAGAACAGCGCCCCCCTGGGGCGACCCGATGTCACATAAGAAGAGGTCCTCCAACACGATGGCGAAACGGCTCGATGAATAGCCGCGAGGAACACGGATTGCCAAAGCCCATCCGTTCTTCGTCGTGCGCACGCATCCTGAGACACGGACCCTGGGTCGCAGGAGCAGGGATCGTCGCGCTATTCTTGGGCACGCTCGTGATGAGCCGCGTCACCGAGTCCCGGATCGAAGCGATATCGATCGAGGAACTAAAAGAGACCGCCTGCCAGGCCGCGGACCGCCTGAACCGGGAGATGGACGTCCGGTGCGACAATGTCGTCGCCTTCTCGCGCGCGCTCGCCAACAGAGACCTCGAACGACTTCGGGCGATCAGGGGTTCTGACCCGGTTCCGGGCGCGCGGCTCTCGGCGGCCACGTCGAGACTGGACGACTTCGTCCGCAGCTACGCGCCGGTCTACCGCCTGGCAACGATCTCCGACCCTTCGGGGAAGATCATTGCCTGCAACACGACCGGTCCGTTCGGGAAGCAGATCGATCCGGGCCGCTTGATCGGGCGCGACGTATCCCAACGATCCTGGTTCCGGGCGACCCTTCACGGCGAACGCGACCGGGAGGATCCGATCATCGAGGGCGCCCATAAGGACTCCCTCCTGGCCGAGATCTACGGGGGCCAGGGGATTGCCGTCAGTCTGTCCCGCGGCATCTACATCGATGGGCGCATCGAGGGAATCCTGACGCTATGGGTCGATTGGACGGTCTACGAGAATCTCATCCGGGAGACGATCGAGAGGCGGCGGGCGGCCGAAGCGTACAGCCTGCGGATGACGATCTTCCGGACGGATGGACTCACCCTACTCTCTCAGAACGATTCGGACGTTCTCAGACGCAACGGTCTTGCGGATCCCCTCGCGCGGCGGGCCCTATCGCTCCGTGCCGCCGAGAGCATCGGATTCGCAGGGCGCGATGCGGCCGGGACCTCGCTCTTGGTCGGCGCCTACCGAAGCGCGGGACGGTCGAACGGCGGGGAGCCGGCCGGGATGGTCTTCCTCGCTTCGCGGGATCGGGCGGACGCGCTCCGACCGGCCATGGCGGTCAGGGTCAAGGGACTCGGATTCGGGTTCGCGGGGCTCACGATTCTTCTCGCGCTGCTCCTGCTCGTCCCTGCCGTGACAGACCGCTACGAACGTTCGCGCCGCCGCCCAGTCTTCAGGGCTGCGCTTGCAGTGATCCCGGTCCTAATCCTCCTACTCGTCGGCATCCTGAGCATCAGCGCCATCCTGAAGCAATCCGCCCTCTCTCATGAATCGAATCGGATTGCCCGCATCATCGAATCGTGCTCTCTCGCCCAGGCGGGACTGCACGACCTTGCGGCCATCGCGACCGCCGGCCTGGACGAAGCCGGCATCGAGAACGAGCCCTCGGATCTCGCGGGGATCACGGCGCGGCTCGCCGGGACTCTTGGCCTGATCCGCCAGAACTGCGGGGTCGATCTCGCGCTCACCGCCTGCCTCGACGCGGTGGAGCGCGAGGGCGATTCCTTAAGCCGACACATGGCGGACGCGTCGTCGCACGCGCACAGGGTAGAGAAGATGCGACTCGCAGGCGCGGCCGTGGCCGATTTGTGGGCGGAGCACGACGCATCCGAGCGTGCGGTCTATCTGGCCGGCGCCGCGACGCTTGCGGCGACCCGAGAGATCGAGCGCATGACCGCGATCGCGCACGATCGCCAGCAGACGATAGAGACGAAACGATCTGCCAACCTGCATGCCCTCTTCATCCTGGCATGCTTCGCGATTCTCTGCGCCTTTGGGGCGATGGTCCTTGGTTGGTGGGCTTTTCGCGCCCTGCGCAACTCCCGGGAGAAGGAGCGCTGGCTGCAGACACTCGTCGATGCAGTGCCGGGATCCGATCCGGGCGACATCTTCCGGAGCATCACGACCGGACTTGCGTCGGCCCTTCACTGCCGGTGGACCACCGTGGGACGCAGGTTGCCCGACTCGGGCACGGTCAAGACCTTGGGCTTCTGGAACACCGATCGCTGCGCGCCCCCCGTCGAGTACTGCTTGGCCGGATCTCCCTGCGAAGAGGTTTTGCTCCACGGCTTCCGCGTCTTTCGCGACCGCGTCGCCGACCTGTTCCCCAAGGACGACCTCCTGCGCGAGCTCGAGGTCGTGGGGTACATCGGCATCCCCCTGTGCGACGCCTCGGGAGAGACGATCGGGATCCTGAACGCCTTCCACGATGAGCCGCTGCGGATCGGCCCCTCGGAGATCGCGCTGTTTGGAGCCTACGCGCGGCGCGCCGAGACCGAACTCTCCCGGCTACTCGTCATGGAGAGGCTTCTCGCGAGCGAGACGTCTCATCGCGCCGTATTGTCATCGCTCGCCGACGGCGTCCTCACGATCGACGCGGAGGGACTGATCCTCGCCGCAAATCCGGCCGCCGAGCGCCTCTTCCGCTGGCCCGCCGGCGAGATGGCCGGCAGCAACATCCGCCTGCTCCTTCCGCCCGCTTCCCGCGAGTTTCACAAGGGAGCGCTCCAGCACGACATCGAGGTCGGCGGACCATCGAGCGTGCGAAGGACGATTCAAGACGTCGAGGGTCTGCGCCGCGACGGGACCCTATTCCCGATGGATGTCTCCGTTTCCAGGTATGAGACGGACGGGCATCGGTTCCTCACCGTGATCATGCGCGACACCACGGCATGGAAGCGCCGCCAGCAGGACCTCCTGAGCTTGAAAGATGCGCTGACTAGAAAGGCCGGGCTTCTCGAGGAACAGAACCGCGACCTCGCCATCGCCCGGCAGGCGGCGATCGAGGGGGCGCGGGCGAAGAGCGAGTTCCTTGCCAACATGAGCCACGAGATCCGCACGCCGATGAACGGCATCCTTGGGTTCGTCGACTTGCTCCTCGATACCGACCTGACGAAGGAGCAGCGCGAGTATCTCGATACGGTGCGCGTATCCGGAGAGACGCTCCTCGTGGTCATCAACGACATCCTGGACTTCTCGAAAATCGAAGCGGGGCGCATCGACCTCGAGGAGATCGAGGTCGACCTGCGGGAGCTGGTCGAGGGCGT
>CAZNRY010000034.1:0-26349 GCA_964575675.1 uncultured bacterium | reverse complement strand
GGCCGGGAGCAAAGCGAGATGTTCGGCCGCCGAGTAGCCGCCGTCTGCAGAGTGGGTCCTCCCCCACACCCCCACCCAACGGTTGCGGGCATTGATGATCTCGAACTGCAGGTTCGTTGGATCGCTTCCCGTGGTCCGGAGGGTGAGCCCGTTGACCGGGCCGAGGTCAGCCCGGATCGCCCGCGACGCGGCCCGCTGGTGCAGGACCTGGTAGAGGTCGTCGTAGACGAGGGAGAGTTTCTCCGTGAGATCGGAGTCTTGATCGCCGAGCGCGTATCCTCCCTGGATCTTCTGTGTGAGCGTCGTCTTGAAATTGGTGAAGGTGCCCCTCTCCTCGATCAACTGCCGGAACTCGAGGGCCAGTTCGGGCGTGTCGGGCATGAGAAGGGGATTCATCATGATGAACGAGAGCGCCGTCTCCTTGGCACTCATCTCGACAGACCCGTTCACGTTCGCTGGGAAGAAGGTGAGATGCCGGGGCTTGCCGGTCGAATCGACGAGAAGGACGGCCTTGTTCAGCGTCCGGCTCACCCCGATTCGGAATGATCCAGTTTGCCCGACGACCGTGCTGTCGAACCCGGAGAGCACCTTCAACTGCTCTGAAGGCGTGGATGGAGGTAGATCCTGGACCGTCCCGCCGAGCTCGATCGAGTCCGTCACCGGGGGCTCGTTCTCTGTCGGGCTGTCCTTCTGACATGCCGCGAAGGCGAGCACCGCCACGGACGCCGTCAATGCACACAAGACACCCAGTCGCCTCATAGACTCCTCCCATCCATCGGTTGGGCCGGCTATATGGTGGCGCACTCTCGGCTCGAGAGCGGAGATCCCGGCGGGCGGCCCTGTTCCCGGCCGGGGGTGCTGGACGCCTGAGATTCTGGACCGAGCCGCCCGGTCGCGTCCACCGGGTTTCGCGCGGCCGCACATCTCGGCGGCCCGGCGGCCGCGGGGGAGCAGGACAGGGGAGAGACAGACGGGCCTCGGGGCCGGGCGAGAGTCCGTCCGGCCCCGAGGCCCACCCTTCTCCCTGACCGAGGGGCCTACTTTTTCGCTTTCGAACAACCCTTCGCGCTTGGGCACTTGCCGCAATCAGCCCCGAGGGCGGCCTTGCCGTCCGCCGGGGCGACCGCAACCAGCTTCGCGTCCCTTGAGATCGAGGACACTACTTTCAGGATCTCGTCGGGACTCGTCTTCTGGGGGTCGAAGGTCACATTGAAGGTCCCCTTCTCGGCATCGACCTGTGCCGATGCGATGCCCGCCTTCTTGCCCAAGGCCTGTGCAAGGGACTTCAGGGTGGCTCCTTCCATCAGATTCGGGACCGAGAAGATCGCCACCTCCTGGGCGGGGGCGGCCTTCACCTTCTGGGTCGCCGTATCGCCCGCGAGGGCGATGCCCGCACAAAGGCTAAGAAAGACGAGAACAGCCGGCAGAGTCATCGGATTGCGCATGAAGAGAACCTCCTGTTGGAAACAGCCCAACGCCTTTACCGAGTTTAGCGGATCTTGTTCCCGTTGATCGAGACCACTTCGAACTGATGAAAGAGAATCTGCCCGGTCTGGTCGTCGAAGACCGGTCCCTCGATCGCCTCGGCCAGAGCCGCGGGATCGACGGCCGCCGCATCGTAGGTCACCTGGGCCTCGTTGCGCGAGGCATACGCGACGAAGCGGAAAACCCCGGGCGTCTCCTCGAGCTGCCGGGCCGCCGTTCTGGCCGTATCCACGCAACGCAGTCCGCGGATCACAAGGCGCGCCGTCTCGGGCCGGCCGGCAGGAGCGGACGTGGCGAAATCGATGGAGTAGCTGGGCGCCGCGAACAGACGCGCCCCCCCGATGCCGGCGCCAGCCGCCGCGAGCACGAGAATCGGGACGATCCAGCCGGAAACCTTCATCGCCGCCATCCCTCGAGGCGCAGCTCGAGAGCCCGCGCCGAGGGGCAAGCCTCCGCGCACTCCAAACAGAGGGTGCACTCCCCCGATCGGACCTCCGACGCCCGCGCGACGGCAATCCCATGGGGACATGCGCGGTCGCAGGCTCCGCACCCGGTGCAATCAGCTTCCGAGCGACGCAGGCGCAAGCGTCCGATGGCCGAGAAGGGCCACAGGGTCACGCCGAGTGGACAGAGATACCGGCACCAGGCCATCGGCACGATCAGCGCGAGGGCGAGCACCCCCGCGAGGATTCCATAGCTCCAGAGCTTCACGTCGTGCCCATGCGCGCTGAAGAGGATGTAGAAGGGATCGTACCCGCGGAAGACGAGCTCTCCGGTCCGCCAGGTGAAGAAGAGGATCAGAATCAGGACCGGAACCCGGAGCCATCGGAGCGCTCGATCCACGCGGGGAGGGGGTTCCACAGGAACCCGCAGTCTCAGACGGCGCGCCAATGCCCCCAACCACTCGCTGACCGCCCCGAATGGACAGATCCACGAACAGAAGGCCTTCCGGGCTACAAGGGTCAGAGCGATCAAGGCGACGAAGAGCGCGACGTTCAACTCCCCCGCGGCACAGCTGAAGCTCCGCCGGGTCACGAACGACCAAGCGGTTTCGATGCCACCGAAGGGGCAGTACTTTTCGATTCCCGAAAGGGAGAACCCCTTCGCCAATCGGATCCCCGCGATCAGAGTCGCCGCGGCGATCCCGGCCTGAAAGACGAACCGCAGGCCCCTCAAGGTCGAAATCCCGAACCTCATGGAGTGCGGGCCAGAACGCGGAAGAGGGTGACGCGCCCCCCGCTCGGGGTTTCGCGGCGCGATCTAGAGCAGCTAAGTCTCTTCACTGAAACCTCCGGTGCCGGGCAGGACGCGTCCCAAGCTTGCCACGGCCGTTCGCCGCTGTCCAGTTCCCGGCCTTCCGGCGGTCCCGTTCGACGGCCGGGTCGTTCTGATACGATCCCGCAGATGAAACCCAGCCCGATTTCTCGCCACCGTTCGTCGCGAAACGGCGTCAGATGGCCGTAGATGCAAGTTGCGCGATGCGAGGCCGACGTAGGCACACTCGCTGCAGTATGTCGAGGAGGCCGAGCAAGCGCGACGCTGAAGATACGGCCAGATGCGCCGTCGCAGCAGAAGGCGGGTGAGAAATGCGGACTAGGCACACGCACCCTGCCGTCTTCATGATCCTGATCCTCCCTTTCGGTGTGATGGGAGGCTACCTGGCGGTCGCGGTCGCCTACCTGCTGTCCAAGGCGGGGGTCTCGCTCACGCAGACCGCGGCGCTCATAGCGATCGGCCTGGTCCCCCACACCTGGAAGTTCGCGTGGGCGCCGATCGCCGACACGACCTTGAGCCGAAAGACATGGTATCTCCTCGCGAGCCTCGTGAGCGCCGCCGGCATCTGGGCGACTGGCGTGTTCCCGGCGACCGCGAGCAGCCTGCCGCTTCTCTCGATAGTGGTTTTCGTCTCCAATGTCGCGGTGACGTTCCTCGGGATGTCGGTCGAGAGCCTCATGGCCTACGGGACGCCCGAGAACGAGAAGGGACGCGCGGGGGGGTGGTTCCAGGCGGGAAACCTGGGGGGCGCGGGCTTGGGCGGAGGCGCCGGTCTCTTGATGGCGCAGCACCTCCCCGCCCCGTGGATGGCGGGCGCGGTTCTGGGCGTCGCGTGCCTCCTCTGCTCCCTCGGACTTCTCTTCGTGCCCGAACCGCACTCGGCGCATCGCACGGGCGGGCTGGGCCGCAGCCTCGTCAATGTGGGGGTCGATCTCTGGAGCGTGGCCAAGGCGCGGACCGGTCTTCTCGCCCTCATCCTGTGCATCCTGCCGATCGGGTCGGGCGCCGCATCGGGTCTCTGGTCCGCGGTGGCCGACGACTGGCGCGCCACGGCCAACACTGTGGCGATCGTGACGGGGGTGCTCGGCGGGATCATCTCGGCCGCTGGCTGCCTGATCGGGGGTTGGATCTGCGATCGGATGGACCGCAAGGCGGCCTATGCGGTCTTCGGAGTGCTCCAGGCGGGTTGCGCCGTGGCGATGGCGGCCGCGCCGCGGACGGAGTCAATGTACGTGGTCTTCACCACGCTCTACGCGCTGATCACCGGTCTCACCTACGCAGGGTTCACGGCGTTCGTCCTCGAGGCAATGGGAATGGGCGCGGCCGCCACCAAGTACAACGTCTTCGCCTCGCTGTCGAACACCCCGATCTACTACATGACGAGGATCGACGGGTGGGCGCATACCAGATGGGACCCCGGCGGAATGCTTCACGCGGAGGCAGCCTTCGGGATGGCCGGCCTCGTCTTCTTCCTCGGCATCATGGCGATCGACAGGCGAAGACGGCGAGCGGATGCATGAAGCTCGTCTCTCAGATCCAGCAGAGTTGATCTAGCGCAGGACGATGAGTCTCAGATTCTCCACGATCCCCTCTTCCCGCTCAAGCCGGGCCCAGTAGGCGCCCGATCTGACCGACTCTTCCCGCGAGCGCGGGACCCAGCGCGCCTCATGGGTTCCTGCCTCGTCATGCCGGTCGGCGAGGGTCTGCACGAGACGGCCGGCCGCATCGTAAATCGTCAGGCGCGTCCATCCCGGCCGGGCGGCCCGGTAGAGGATCGTCGCCGCCTCCCGGACCGGATTCGGACGGCAGAGCATCCCCCGGCCGCTGGTCCAGGGCGCCGTCTCGTCCACGCTGGCTGCGCCCCCGGCCGTCTGGATCAGGAACTCCGCGAAGACCGGGCCCACGGTCTGGTTGGCCAACAAATTCGGGTGGGAATCGCCGCTCGCATGGTCCAGCTCGTATTCGTAGCGGAGCATGTTTCGCGTAGCGGAACCGTCCGCGGCACGGGCGAGATGGTTGAACAGATCGAAATACGCGATGTTGGGATGCCCGGACAGGTACGCCGGGCTTCCGAGCCAGACCGCGAATGCGCGGGCGCGGTCGGCCTCCGAGAGGTTCGTGTCCAGACGGTGGAGGGGAGGCGGCGACATGACCACGAAGATCCGCTCGGGTTGCGCGTCGAAGAAGTCCCGCATCGAAAGGTACCACGCTTGATACTGGGCCAGCTTCGCGTCGCTATCGACGTGCGAGGCGGGATAGCACGACTTGAAGGCGATCACCTCGTGATTGGCCAGGATCGAGTCCCGCGCGGCGTTGGGGACGGTCCAGAGATAATGGAGCCCGTCCGGATCGGTGTTGTCACCCGGGATTTCGTACGAATGACCCACGTAGCTGCCGGCCGGATCCCGGAGCCCCTCCCAGTTGTAGTCATGGTCCCAGAAAGCGAGATGGGTTCCTTGAGTCGCGTTGTAGCCATCGATGTAAGGGCGCACATCCCCCTGGTCGATCAGGTTGTGCCCCGTCGAATGGTGAAGGAAAAAAAGGTTCTCGTGGGCGGAGGCTGGGGAGCCGAATGTGCCCAACCCTCCCGCGAGGAGAGCCAGCGAAGCCCAGCGGATTCGGGGTCGGCGGCAGATCATCCTGGGAAACTCCTTGTCGTCCCCACGCCGGGGTCCCTCCGGCCGCAGGGAGCCAATGCGGCGGGGCCGCCCGAGAACGGCGGGACAAAAGGCCCGAGGGGAACGGTGCATTCGCTTCGAATTATAGAGATATTCCGGGGCTCCCGGCAAGGTCGGCGCGCGATGCGTACCTTTCGCCGAGCTCGCCTTCTTGATCAGTGAGCGGAGATTCAGATCGAGCAGCAACCATTTTTCTTCGTGTAAAAATTACAAGACTCTTGTGAATCCTACCGGTGCCTTGGTATCTGGGCGGTTCTCCTCAAACAAGGGCCGTGCCTGATCTCTATTTGTGACAAGGCATTAACGAGTGTCGCTGCTCGCCTTCAATCCCGGCACGGTTCGTGATACTGGGGAGTCCCGGCGGTCACTCGGACGGGCCGGGGTTCCGAGCCACCGGACGGAGATGGGCGACGCGGATCAATCGTTAGAAGACACCGATCCATCTCGTTCGAGTGGCCGCCGCGACCGCAGCAAGGCGACCCGGGTCGAAAGAAGTCGGATGCGATCTCTGGTCCCGCGATGCGGGGAGGGATCCTGTGGGCGCGCAGCGAGAACCGCTGCGAGCCGGGAGGTAAGCGTGATGAGAAGGGACCAGGCCTTTGGTCGGGGGGCAATCGTCGCCCTCCTCTGCCTTTGCGCGTGCGGGTGCGCCACGAAGGGGTTCGTCCGAAGCCAGGTGGCCGAGCTCCGGGCCGACGTGACGCAGATCGATTCCAACCTGCAAGCCGAGGACGGAAGGAACGCCGATCAGACCGCGGATGCCCTGGGCCGTGCCGATTCCGCCTACGCGAAGGCGGGCGGGGCATGGAGCGCCGCCCTCGGCCGCGTCGGCCTGCGGGAGGCATCGAGGTCGCAAGTCTACTTCGCCTTCAACAGTGCGAAGCTGGATCCGGACGCACAGTCGGCGCTCGGCCAGGTCGTATCGTCCATCACGAACAACCCGCAGTACGCCGTCCAGATCTTCGGCTTCACGGACCCGGCCGGCCCTGATGATTACAACTACGATCTGGGTCGCCGGAGGGCGGATGCGGTCGAGCGATTTCTCGTCGGCAATGCCCCTGGGCAGCTCTCGCGGTACCGGACGATCAGCTTCGGCGAGGAGATCCCCGCGACCGAAGTATCGCTCATCGGAACCGGCAAGCAGCGGCGGCAGGTCTTGGTCGTCCTGATCGAGCGCGTTCCGCTGGAGGGACCACAGCAGGAAGGGATCGCGTCCCGATAGTCAGACTCTCGGGACTCAGCACGGGCCCTTGGCCGGCCGAGGGGTTGCCCCCCCCATCGGCGGCCGAGGGACTCGTGTCATTGTGCGGCAAGGTCTTCGGCCAAGAGCCTCGCCTTCCGCGCCAGGCGGGATGCAGCTTGAACGTCGCTCTCGTCCCGCGCCTTCATCACGGCCTTCTGAAGATCCTCGACGTCCGTCAGCGACCGCCTCTGCCCCTCATCCAGGTGTTCGCGATCAAGGCGTCTTAGGCAGGCGGTGATGAGCGCCACGTCCTTCTCGGTTTCGTCGATCAGCCGGGCGCGCTCTTCGTCGGTGAGTTGGATCGTGATGTTCGGCGCGGCCGGCTCGGAGACAGGCGTCGCCGCCGTCTTGGATGCAGGGGCCGTCGTGTCGGCAACCGCACCGGTCCGCTCCCGGGAATCAATTCCACTCCCGTGCGAACGCGGGGGCGCGGTCTCTCCGGGCACGGACGCCTGCTTGTCTGAGGTCCTCAGGCTCGGTGTCGGCGCGGGGTCCTTCCGCCACGGCATGAGCGAACAGCCGCAGATCAGCAGCAGCCCCGCCGCGACGGGGATAGCATGCAGGCGGCGGCCGCCCCACCCGGATGAGAGTGGAGAACGCAGGTCCGCGGGTCTCAAGAGACTCGAGTCCATGGAAACTCTAGAATTACCTCCGTCCCGCCGGAGATACCCGAATCGATCAGCACGCGGCCCCCGTGCATCTCGATCGACTGCCTCACGAGGGGCATGCCGACCCCGCTGCCGTCGGTTCTGGTCGTGAAGAACAGCTCGAAGATCTTCTCCTGAATCTCAGGCTGAATCCCCGTCCCGTCGTCCTTCACAGCGATCCGAAGGGTCTCATCCAACCGCGAGCTTCTCAGGACGATACGCCCCTCACCCCGCTCGGACATAGCCTGCAGGGCGTTGCGAATCAGGTTCAGGAGGGCTTGGGCAAGCACCTCCGGATCTGCCATCGTCCGGGGCATGTCGGGGTCGAGCTCGAGCTCGATTCGAACCCCCGCGAGACCCGCCTCGGTCGCAAAGGTCTTGGCTGTCTCTTCCAGAAGATCGTTGATCTGAACCGATCGAGGGGACGGAGGGCGCAACCGCGCGATCTTCAGGAACCCCCGGACGGCCCCTCCCACGCTCGCGACCCCTCTCGCTGCGGTCTCGGCGAGCTGGCGGTCCCTTTCGGCGTCCCGCCCCGCGACGCGCTGAAGAGTGTCCAGGTCGAGCTCGACGGCCTGCATCTGGTTGCCGATCTCATGGGCGATCCCCGCCGCAACCTCGCCCAGGCGTGCGATGGCTTTCGCCTGTCCCTCCAGGAAGACGAGCCCCGGATCCCTTGGCCCCGTCCCCGGAGCCGCCGTTCCATGCGCCTTCGCCTCCTCCGAAAGACGCGCGCCGAGCGCGTTCAGTCCATGCGCCAGGCGTGCAAACTCGTCGATCCCCGAATCCGGAAGGGTGTTGAACCGCCCTTCGCGCAAGGCGGTGATTCCCTGCTCCAAGGTACGGAAGCGTCCTCTGGCGAATCGGTAGAGCAGGAGCCCGGAAGCAACCGCCAGACCGACCACGATGATCGCCGTCAGCATCCCGCGCGAGGCGGCAGCCTTGACGGCGTCCCAGAGGAACGTCCCTCCGATGACGATGCGGATCGTCGCGAACGGAGTATCCCCGCGCATCATCGGAAACTCGCGCTGATAGGCCTGGCGGGACCGGACCAACTCGATCAGGACGGCCACGGCATCTCCGAAGGAGAGCGCCCGGGGAAGCTCGGGATATGGGGGATCGATCGCCCCGATCCGCGAGGCCATCGTGTGCGCGACGACTGCACCGGAGGGGGCGATAACAGCGACGTGGAGCATCGACGGGGCGAGAACCAACGCGTCGAGGAGAACATCTTGGAGTCCGGGGTCTGATCCGAAATCCTCGATCGCCCGAGAACCGCCCGACGCGCCGATTCGATCGAGTTGCCTTAACACGTTGCCCGCGACGAGTCCTGCTTCGACCTGCGCCTGCTGGGTCGCCTGCCGGACGGCGCCTATCAGCTCCAGGAATCCGGACACGGCGACCAGAACGACCGCGAGGAGAAGAAGGGCGACGATCAAGCGGCCCACCCAGGAGCCTCTCATCATCCCTCGTTCCCACGTTCGCGGCGTTCCGACTCATAAAGGTTCAGACGCGTGTAGAGGGTTTTCAAGCTGATTCCCAGGACCTCCGCCGCCCGCGACTTGTTGCCACCGCAATGGCGGAGCGTTTCGATGATGATCGCCTTCTCGGCTTCGTCCATCGAGGTGCCGGGGGCGATGAACACGCCCCGAACGGTCCTGCGGACGACCGGATCGCCTCCCCTGACCGGGGACGGAAGATGCTCGGCGAGAATTTCCCCCTCTCCGCACAGGATGGCGGCCCGCTGGACGGCGTTGCGGAGCTCACGAACGTTCCCGGGCCAGGAGTAGGCCTTCATGAGGCGCTGCGCCTCGTCCGTGAAGCCGACCACGCGGGCTGCCGGGTTCTCTTTCAGGTGCGTTTGGAGGAAATGCTCGGCGAGCACGCCAACGTCTTCGGACCGCTCGCGCAGCGGAGGGATTGCGATCATGAAGACATTCAGCCTGAAGTAGAGATCTTCCCGGAGCCTCCCATCCTGCAGGAGCTGCTCGACACGCGCGTTGGTGGCCGAGACGATGCGGACGTCGATCGGAATCTCGCGGTCTCCCCCCACCCGGCGAACCTTGCGATCCTCCAGCGCGCGCAGCAACTTGCTCTGAAGATCGATCGGCATCTCCCCGATCTCGTCGAGAAAGAGCGTGCTTCCGCTGGCCTCCTCGAAGCGTCCCGTTCGGGAAGCGGTGGCTCCGGTGAACGAACCCCTCTCGTGCCCGAAGAGCTCGCTCTCGAGAAGGGCCGAGGGAATCGCCGCGCAGTTCACCGCCACCAAGGTCCGCGTCGCGCGGGGACTCAGGCGATGGAGGGCGCGCGCGATCACCTCCTTGCCCGTGCCGCTTTCTCCCGTGATCATGACGGAAGCTGATGTCGGCGCGACGTGTTCGATCAGTCGATAGATCTCGAGCATGACGGGTGTGCGCCCCACGAGATCAGGGAGGCGGCCCGCGCGCATCATCTCGCGCCGCAGATCGCGCACCTCGCGCCTGAGCGCCGTCCTCTCCATGCCGCGATCAACGGCAGATTTCAGTCGTTCCGGTGGAACCGGTTTGGATAGATACTCAAAAACCCCGCGCCTGGTCGCCTTCACCGCGCTGTCGATCGATCCGTGAGCGGTCAAGACGATTATGGTCGTCTCGATGCCGAGTTGCAGGAGGTCTCCCACCAGGTCAAGGCCCGACCTACCGGGGAGGTTCAGATCGACGATGATCAGGTCGGGCGGGTAGATGAGGACCTTCTCGAGGGCGGTCTCGGCGTCCGGCGCATCCTCGACGTTCGGATAACCGAACTCGCCGAGCCACGCACGGAGACCGTCGCGGATTGTCTTGTGGTCGTCGACGACGAGGATCTTGCGATCCGGCTCCATGCTTGTCCTCTCCAGGGTCGTATCAGCGGACAGGCCTCCGCCCGGGAATCGCTGTTCGTGGGGAGTCTACCACTCGGCGGATGCGGCGGTTCCCCGCTCATGAAGGACAGGAAGGGGCCCGGATCCATTCGATCCGAGCCCCTTCGCCAAACTTCCCGCCAAGCCGTTGACAATCGCGGACCGCGTGAATGGGCTAGCCCGCATTTCTCACCACCGTTCGTCGCGAAACGACGTCAGAGGGCCGGAGATGCAAGTCGCGCGATGCGAGAACGACGCAGGCATACTCGGTGCAGTATGCCGAGGAGGCCGAGCGAGCGCGGCGCAGCAGGTGTGGCGTACGCGCCGTTGCAGCAGAATGTTGGTGAGAAATGCGGGCTAGTAGTCGCTCCCCATGGGCAGCGCGGTCAGCTCCTCGGCCGTGAAGACCGGCCCTTCCTTGCAGACGTAGAGGCCGCCGATGTTGCAGCGGCCGCACTTGCCGACCCCGCACTTCATCCGGTTCTCGAGAGTCGTGTAGATCTGCGGGGGCGCGAACCCGAGTTTTTCCAGGACCGGCATCGAGAACTTGATCATGATCGGCGGACCACAGACGAAGGCGAGAGTGTTGTTCGAGCCCGGGGCGTACTGGTCGAGGACGGTCGGGACGAACCCGATCTTCCCCTTCCAGTCGGGCGTCTCGCCGCCCGGATCGACCGTTGTGACCAGTTCGACGTCGGGCCGCTCTTCCCACTGCTTCAGCTCGTCCTTGTAGACGAGATCGGAGACCGTGCGCGCCCCGTAGACGATCTTCACCTTTCCGAACTTCTCCCGGAGATCGAGAACGTTCCAGATCAAGCATCGCATGGGGGGCAGGGCGATCCCGCCGATCACGAAGAGAAGGTCCTTGCCCTCGAGCTTCTCGAGCGGGAAGACGTTGCCGTACGGACCCCGGAAGCCGATCACGTCGCCTTCCTCTTTCTTCGAGAGGGCGTCGGTCACCTTGCCGACCGCCCGGAAGGTGCACTCGATATGATCCTTCCAGGTCGGGGGCGAGGCGATGCAGAACGTCGATTCTCCTTCCCCGAAGGACGAATAGAGGCCGAACTGTCCCGCCCGGAAGGAGAATCTCTCCTGCATCTCGGGGTCGAGGAACTTCAGCTTGAATGTCTTGACGTCCGGCGTCTCCTGCCGCACCTCGTCGATCCGCATCAGATGCGGCGTGTAGAGCCTCATGCGGGACTCCCCTCCTTCGCGGCGCACTCCTGGAGGATCTCGATCAGATCCACCCCTCCCGGGCAGCCGTCGACGCAGCGGCCGCAGCCGGTGCAGAGGAGGTGGCCGAACTTGTCGGGATAGTAGATGAACTTGTGATAGATCCGCTGGCGGTAGCGGGTCGATTGGCGCGGGCGCGGGTTGTGACCCGTCGCGTGGACGGTGAAGTGTCCGAAGGCGCACGAGTCCCAGTTGCGGACGCGCTCTCCGCGGCGCCAGTCCCCTTCGTCCACGACGTCGAAGCAGTGACAGCTCGGACAGACGAACGCGCAAGCGCCGCAGCCCAGGCAGGATTCGGAAGCCTTCTCCCACAACGGGTCGTCGAAGTGCCCGCGCATCCAGGCGCGCGCCGCATCGAGGTCGAGCGGCATCGTTTGGACCGGTGGCCCGACCGGCCCCCCTTCCGCGTGTGGCTTTGGGGCTCCTTCGAGGCTCGCACGCCCCGCGTCGGTCTGTGCGACGACCCGGAAGCGTCGTTCCCCGTTTTCGTCGACCGATTCGATGGCGACGTCGGCCCCAGGCGCCCACCGCGGATCGAGGCCCGCCGCCGTGCAGAAGCAGCCATCGGGAGAAGGAGCCTCGCGGCAGCCCAGGGAGACGAGAAGGGTTGCGGCCCGCCGGGCCTCGAACGGTTCGTCCGTGTAATCCCAGCGCATCACGGAGTCGAGCGCGCGCATGCCCGCAACATCGCAGGACCGCAGCAGCAGGAGGACCGTCCGCGGAGCCGCGATCGGCGGCTCCTCGATCTTCGGCGGGTTCTCCGCCAGATCGTAGCGGAACAGCGGCTCCGATCGGGGCAGCAGCCACGAGCGCGGCGAAACGACGGTCCGGCCGTAGTCCCACGCGATCGCATCGGGGTTCTTGACCTCCGACCACACGGCCCCGTAGGGCCCGGCCACGGGCGCAACGACCCGATGATTCTCGAGAAGGCCGCGGACCCACCCCTTGAGATCGCTCAGTGTCCAGAGATCTCCCATCACGACCTCCCCGTCTTACAGAATGAAGGGCGCTTCGTCCTCGACGCGGAACGTGACGAGCGGCGATCGCCGCCCCTTCTCATCCGATCGCGGCGGTCCGAAGGCCCTCTCGGCCGCGCGCTTCATCTGCAAGTTCAACGCGCCGAGCGGGATCCCGACGGGGCAGGCCTCCGTGCAGCCGCCGCAATCGACGCACCGTCCCGCGAGATGAAACGCCCGCGTCACGTTCCAGACCCAGTTCCCCGCCGGGGTCGAGGACGAGTCGATCCATCGCGGGCGCGTCTTGTCCGCCACGCATCGCACGCAACTGCAGAGCGGGCACCCCTCCCGGCAGGCGTTGCAACGCAAGCACTGTGCGAACTGCGCCGTCCAGAAGGCCCATCGCTCGCGCGCGGGGCGGTCCATCCCCGGCACGCCATAGATGTCAGACACCTCGCTACTCGACCTATCGGGTGAGTCGCCCTGCTGCCCGTAGATCTTGACCCTTGCCGGATCGACCTGATCCTCCGCCGCAAGGATCTCGATGGCCTCGCGATCGTGCGGTCCCGCGACGATCCCGTAGATCCCCTCGGGTTCCTGACGCATCCGGCGGACAAGATAGGTCACGAGCGATGGATGTGCTTCGGGCAAATAGCGGATCCGGTCGAGGCCGGCAGGATCGGTGATCCATGCTGGTCGCAGGCTTCCCGCCCGCCGGCCCGTCCAGAACCCAAGGATTGCTCGCACCCCACCCGAGGCGAGATCGTTCTTCATCGGTGCGACATCGATCCGGCCGTCGCTGCCCGAGGCAGCGCGGCTGTTCCTCTTGACGGATCCGATCGTTATCGCATCCTCCGGCGGGGCGAAGCCGGAGAACGGTCCGACCGAGCGGATCGAATCGGTCACCTTCTTCACGACATCGACGAACTTCGCTCCCTCGGCCGCGGAGACCCAGGAGAAGTGAACGCGCTCGGGCTCGAGACCAACGTAGTCGAGCAACACGCGGAAGAGGGTCCAGCGCCGCCGCGCGATGTAGTTGCCGCTCGCGTAGTGGCAGTCGCCGGGGTGGCATCCGGAGACGAGAATCCCGTCGGCTCCCATCTGAAACGCCCGCAGCAGGAAGAGCGGATCGATCCGCCCCGTGCAGGGGAGTTTCACGATCCGGATCTGGGGCGGGTACTTCAGGCGGCTCGTCCCCGCGAGGTCCGCGCCCGCATACGTACACCACCGGCAGACGAAGGCCGCTATCCGTGGCTGCCACGCTGCCTGCGCATTCTTCCCGGCTTCAGTACTCATCGTCGTCTCCCTCGCGCCCTACGGCCTAAGGGCCGCGATCTGCGCGAAGATCTGCTCATCCGTGTATCCGGCCAGTTCGACAGATTTCGAAGGACAGGTTGCTTGGCAGGTCCCGCAGCCGTTGCAGACGCCCGCGTTGATCCGCGCGACCTTCCGCAAGAGCCGGCCCTGGCGATCGCGAACCTCGAAAACCTCCACCGCCCCGTAGGGGCAGACCTCTTTGCAGGCGAAACACCCGGCGCACACTGCTTCGTTCACGCGGGCGACGATCGGCTCGCGCTCGAGGATCGCTTTCGAGAAGAGGACGGCGACCTTGGCCGCGGTCGCGCTCGCCTGCGCGACCGATTCGGGAATATCCTTCGGCCCCTGGCAGGCGCCGGCGAGGAACACGCCCGCCGCGGCCGACTCAACGGGCCTGAGCTTCGGATGCGCCTCGGAGTAGAATGCGTGCGCGTCGTAGCCGACCCCGAACTTCTGGGCCAAGCGGCCCGCGCCCGGCTGCGAGCGGATCGCCGTCGCAAGCACGACGAGATCGGCGCGGAGCTCGACCACCTGCGCCGAAAGGGTATCCACGCCCGAAACGACAATCTGCCCCTTGTCCTCATACATGCGCGAGACGCGCCCC
Source organism: uncultured bacterium (assembly GCA_964575675.1). GTDB lineage: Bacteria > Eisenbacteria > RBG-16-71-46 > CAIMUX01 > VGJL01 > CAZNRY01. The sequence goes on along the minus strand of CAZNRY010000034.1, from coordinate 12,033 downwards.
CGGAGATAGAGAACCTCGTCCTCCTCGACGGCCCGCCGAACGAATTCGTCGTACCCCTTTCCGGGGGCCCGCACGTCCATGTAGAAAACGACCGCCTGCCCGTCGTGGACCTTGTGCTTGTAGAGAAGAGCGTGCTTCGCCGTGTACATGCAGCAGACCTTCGAGCAGTACTCGATCCCCTTCGACGCATCGCGGCTGCCGATGCACTGGAGGAAGACGACCGTCTTCGGGATCTTGCCGTCCGACGGACGGCGGATCTCGCCCCCCGTCGGCCCGGAGGCGGAAGCGAGTCTCTCGAATTGGAGCCCATCGATGACGTCGGCGAGCTTTCCGCCGCCGTATTCGGGATAACCGCGGAGCGAGCCGTTCTCCTGTTCTCCGATCGAGTAGAGCGAGTAGCCGGTCGCGAGGACGACTGCCCCAACCTCCTCAGTCACGAGCTCGTCGGCCTGCTCGAAGTCAACCGCCTGCGGGCCGCAGAGCTTCTTGCAGACGCCGCACTTCCCGTTCTTGAAGTAGGTGCAGTTCTCGCGGTCGATCACGGGCTTGTTCGGCACGGCTTGCGGGAAGGGGATGTAGATCGCCGCCCGCGCGCCGAGCCCCGCGTCGAAGACGGACGGCAGATTCTTCTGCGGACATTTCTGCTGGCAGACGCCGCAGCCGGTGCATTTCGAGATGTCCACGTAACGCGCCTTCTTGCGGACGGTCACGCGGAAGTTGCCGATGTACCCTTCGACCTTCTCGACCTCGGAGTATGTATGGAGCGTGATGAGCGGGTGCTGCGCGACCTCGACCATCCGGGGGGTCAGAATGCACTGCGAGCAGTCCAGCGTCGGAAAGGTCTCCGAAAGCTGGCTCATGTGCCCGCCTATCGACGGATCCCTCTCGACCATCACGACGGGGGTCCCGGCGTTCGCGAGGTCCAGCGCGGCCTGGATCCCCGCGATCCCCCCGCCCACGACGAGCGCCCGGCGCGTGATTGGCACCTGGATCGGGAAGAGATCCTCGTTGCGCTTGACCTTCTCGATCATCATCCGGACGAGGTCGATCGCCTTCTCCGTCGCCTCCTCGCGATCCTCGTGGACCCAGGAGCAATGCTCGCGGGCGTTCACCATCTCACAACGGAAGGGGTTCAGCCCCTCGCCCGCGGCGGCGCGGCGGAACGTCGGCTCGTGCATCGCGGGACTGCAGGCGGCGACGACGACGCCGTCGAGCTTGTGCTCCCGGATCGCCGATCGAATCATGTTCTGTCCCGGATCGGAGCACATGTACTTGTAATCGGTCGAGTAGCGGACGCCGGGAAGGCTCTTCGCCGCCTCGGCGACCCTCACGCAATCGACGGTCCGCCCGATGTTCTCACCGCAGTGACAGACGAAGACGCCGATCCTAGACACGGTCTGCCTCCGCCGCCGGAAGCAGATCGTCCACGTTGACCGGCACGAAGTGACGCTTGAGACCCAACCGGTCCGGGGCGATCCCCATCGCGAGCCCGATCAGCTCCGTCAGGTAGAGGACCGGGATGCGGAAGGAGTGCCTGCGCTCCCGCGCGATCGCCTCCTGCAGGAAGTCGAGGTTCGAATGGCAGAGCGGGCAAGCGACCATGACGACTTGCGCCCCCCGCTCGTGCGCCATCGCGAGGATCTTGCCCGACAGATCCCGAACGACATCCGGGCGGGGTAGAGCCATCGATGCGCCACAACAGTCGAGGCGCAGCGGCCAATCGATCGGCTCTCCCCCCGCCAGACGGACCAAATTCTCGAGGATCTGCGGCTCTTCGCAATCGTCGACGGCGTCCGTACCCCGGGGACGGGTCAAGAGGCAACCGTAGTAGCATGCGACCTTGAGGCCATCCAGGGGCCGCTTGAGCGCGGCGCCGATCTTCTCCCGCATCTCGGGCGATGCGAGGACCTGAGCGATGTGAAGGACCTCGATTCCCGGATCGACGGGAAGTCCGATCCGGGCGATGGCATGCGCGGAATGATCCGGGTGCTCCCGGAGCTCCGTCCGCGCGGCGCGAAGGCGCGAGAAACAGGAGGCGCAACCGGTCAGGACCGCCTGGCCCCCTTCCCCGGAAGCGTGTGCGAGATTCCAGAATCCTAGGATCCGAGCGGCATCGGGATCGAGCGAGTGGGCGGGCGTCGCGCCGCAGCAGCACCAGTCCTCGATCTCCTTCAGTTCCATGTCCAGGAGTCCCGCGACCGCGCGGATCGACTCGTCGTACTCGCGCGCGGTGGCATGCAGCGAGCAGCCGGGGAAGTACGAGAAGCGGCTCATGACGGCCTCCCCGCCCGCCGCGCGGCGCCGGGGCCCCGCAGAATCTTCCCTCCGAGGCGAATCTTCCCGCGCTTGATCAGCGCCGGCAGGGAAAGCACATTCTGGAATGGATCGAGCGAGCGCAGGTTGTACATCGCCGCGAGCTCGACTTCCTTCAATCTTCCTCCGGAGAGGATCTGATCGAGGAAGACGCGGTTGAAGAGTGCAATGCGCCGGGCTTCCGCCGGGACCGTCCCCCGACGGACCGCCTCCGCGCGAATCGCATCCATCACCAGTGAGAGGTCGAGTTCCTGAGGGCAGCGCGCCGCGCACGTCTGACATCCGACGCAAAGCCACGGCTGGAGCGACCGCAGGGGCAAGTCATCGCCGAGCTGAAGGTGGCGGAATACCTGGTGGGGAAGCATGTCCCCCCGGCCGGCCATCGGGCATCCAGCCGAGCAATTCCCGCACTGGTAGCAACGAAATGGATTCTGTCCCGTGGCCTCCGCCACGAGGACGCGCAAACCCGCCAACGGACCCGCCATCGTCCACCTCCCCACCCAAGTTGGCGATCCGGAGAGCTTGTGATCTACTTCACAATCTACGGCCGAGCCGACCTCTTGTCAACCATCCTCATGCCATCGCCTCGAGCTATCCGCTCCACGGGCCGCGACCGCGCGTAGCTTGGAACTCTTCCTTATCTGGATCGCGTCCTTCCAAGAACGGGCCTCGCCGCGAGGGGAGGCCGGACGACCGCACGGACTCGCGCGCGGAGCAGGGAGTCGAACCTCGGGTCCCGCTTGTTCAGACCGGAGATCCTCACACAGCCGCTGGAGTGGATGATCCGCCCCGGAAGGGTTCCGATCCCGAGGCCGACGTGATCGATCGCCCCCCCGCCGGGTCCGAAGAAGACGAGATCGCCCGCCCGCAAGGCGGCCGGACGAACGGCCCGCTCCCACTCCCGCAAGGCCTCGTACTGATCGCGCGCATCGCGCGGCACAGCGACCCCCTCGAGTCCGAGAACCAGCCGGATCAGTCCCGAGCAGTCGATTCCCCACGGCGTCGCGCCGCCCCATCGATACGGAGCGCCGAGGAGATCCAACGCGCGTGCGACGCATCGATCGATGCGGGCGCTCGCGTAGGATGCGCCAGCAGGCCGCGGCCCCCGCACGGGGCACGGCCCCCAGAACCCGCCCGCGGCCGCGACGCCGTCATCCTCTACCGCGCCCCTCTCGATCCACCCCTTCCTGCCGTCCGGAATGAAGACCACCCGCCATCCCCCGCGGACGATGCCTGCTCCCAGGCGCGCGCCCATCGGCACGGGGCTCACAATCGGCGCCGATCGCTCGGGGCGCGCGCGAACGGCCGCCGCCATGACCCGGACGACCAGGCCCTCCCTGCGCGCTCGGGGAGGGACGTTCGCCGTCGCCCAGCTGCGGATCCACGCCCGATATCCATCCGGCGCCAAGACGCGCAACCAACGTCCGCCGTCCCGCGCATCCTGGACGAGGAGATGCGAACCCATCGGACACTCGCTGACGCATTCGGAGCGATGGTCCGGCCGGCGGCGCAACTCGGCCACCGGAACCGAGACGATTCGGTCAGTGCAGGCGGCCGGGAGTGAAGAGCTCATAGCGCCCGAAGCCGTCGTAGTCCACGAACACGAAACGCCGGCGCAGGTTGTAGTACAGCCAGACCTCCTGCGGCGGTCCATCGACGTTGTGCGGGTAGCTCTCGATCTGGTCGGGCGGACCGTACTGGATGTAGATCATTCCCCGATCGGTGCGCCAGCCCGGTCCAAGGCTGCTGAAGTTCTCGTTGGCATAGCGCACGCGCCGGAAGAACTCCTCCTTGAATTCGTTCTGATCGGTGTCGGGCGTCGGGTCGTGGCTCTTCCAGAAATCCGTCCATGCCTCGTTTCTCTCTTCCGGGCGGGCATCTTCGAGCCTGCCGAGCTCCTCCGAGGTTGCGATGTACCGCACGAGCGCGATCCCCTCGGCAGGATTGTGGTTCAGAGAGACCATCGTCTCGTCCATGTCGAACTCGGTGACACGCGAGATCGTCTTTCCCCCGGCGCTCGCCTCCACCCACAACTCGTATCCGCCCAGCCACAGGGACTCGATGGGAAGCTGGAAGGAAACGGGGATCGTGTCGGCCCATGCGTGGAATCGCAGCCGCTTCTCCGCGACCGTCTCCCGGCGCTCTCCGAGGATCTTCCATCGGAAGTCGACGCCCGCCGTGTCGCGGGGACCCTGCACGAAGATCTGCGTTGAGGCGCAAACCGGACCGGTCGCGACGCCGAACCTGCGCCCGACGACCAGGTCGTCCATCGACGGGCGGGACGAGGAGGAGTCGGCGCCGCATCGCGCGAACCAGATCTTCCCGATCTGGATCGGCTGGCTCCGGGGATCTCGGATCTCGAGATCTTGGATCAGGCGTCCCTCGTTGCCCGAGCTCTGCTCGCTAACCGTCACCTCGATGCGCAACTTCCCCGGTTTCCCGCGGAGCCGTACCAACCGTTTGAACAGGCTCGTGGAGCTGCGAGATTCCCCGAGGGTGCGCGCCTCAATCGTCTCGTGCCACAAGTCCCCGGTCAGTTGATGGCCCCCGCTCACGAGTACCGCAATCAGGTCGAAGGATGCGCGGTATCGCCCGCCCTCCGGGCGGAACATCACCTCGGCGTACGGAACGGCAATCTCGATCTCGACCCAGGGCTCGCCGTCGCGCCAAGAGGTCCCGGCGTCGAACACGAAGCGGGGACGTTCCATGCGGCGCGCGACGGGAGGATCGCGGTCGCTCGCGGCGAGAGCAGGACGGGCAGCGGCCGCGGCCACGGCGAAGAGGATGAACCCGAGGGGGACCGCCGTGCGGGCGGACGCAGCGCGAAGGCGGTCCAACATCCCCGTCGCCTTCCGCACAAGGTTCTGCATATACCCTCCGATTCCGGGGCCGAACCGATCACCCGCGAACCTAGGGGACCATCCGGCGGGTGTCAACGCGCGGCCGGCCGGCTCGTCAGTCGCCGAAGGACGTGCCCACGCTCCGCGCCGCGAGAACCAGCTCGCCGCGGGGGTCGACCCGTCGCGGCTCTGCGATCGCCGCGTCCAGGGGAACGGTTTCGATCGCCCGTCCGCGCAAGGCGACCATCACGTTTCTCTCGCCGGCGGAGGCGGCGCGGACGACGTGGACCCCGAACCTCGTGCCAAGGATCCGGTCGAACGGAGTCGGGATACCTCCGCGCTGAACGTGTCCGAGAATTGTCGCCCGCGTCTCCATCTCGAGACGCCTTTCCAGCTCCGCGGCGACCCAGTTGCCGATTCCGCCGAGCCGAAGTGGATCGGTCGAGTCCTCGATCTTGCGGGCGACGACCATCTCGCCCCCCTTGGGCGCCGCCCCCTCCGCCACGACCACGATCGCGAAGGACCGTCCCCGGTATCTCCGCTGCCGGATCGCCTCGGCGACCTTCTCGATGTCGAAGGGGATCTCCGGGATCAAGATCACGTCCCCGCCGCCGGCAAGCCCGGACTCGATCGCAATCCACCCCGCGTAGCGCCCCATCACCTCGAGGACCATGATCCGGTGGTGGCTCATCGCGGTCGTGTGGAGGCGGTCGACAGCCTCCGTCGCGACCGCCAAGGCCGAGTCGAAGCCGAAGGTGACGTCCGTCGCGTCGAGATCGTTGTCGATCGTCTTGGGAACTCCGATCACGGGGAGGCCGCGCCGGGAGAGATCGTTCGCGATCGCTAGACTACCATCGCCGCCGACGACGATCAGAAGCTGCAGTCCGTGGCGCTCAGCGTTTCGAATCGACTGCTCGGAGAGATCGCGGAACGACTTCCGACCTTCCTCTTCGACCGGGACGCGAAAGGGATTGTCGCGGTTGCTGCTGCCCAAGATCGTCCCGCCGCGCGCGAGGATTCCGCCGACATCGGAGGTCGACAGGGGGCGCATCCGATCGAAGGTCAACCCCGCGAAGCCGTTCTCGATGCCGACCACGTCGATCTCGTAATCGAAGGCAGCCGTTTTCACGACGGCCCGGATCACGGCGTTCAGACCGGGACAATCGCCGCCCGCGGTCAAGATCCCGATCCTCTTCAGTCGCTCGGCCATGGATCCTCCATACCCCCAGCGGGGTCCGCGCATATCTAGCCCAGTTTGAGCAGACTTGAGAAGCTCGCCTCGCGCATCCACTCGGCTAGGGCTTTCTCCCCGGGGCGCCGGACCTCGCGGCGCGCGGGCTCGCTTCTCAGCCGAAGTCAAACTCGTCTAGCCCGCGTTTCTCACCAGCCTCCTGCTGCAACGGCGCATCCGGCCGCATCTGCGGCGTCGCGCTTGCTCGGCCTCCTCGACATACTGCAGCGAGTATGCCTACGTCGGCCTCGCATCGCGCGACTTGCATCTACGGCCATCTGACGCCGTTTCGCGACGAACGGTGGTGAGAAATGCGGGCTAGGATGGAGAATAGCAGCACTTCCGAGCCCGCGCGGGTCCTCTAGCCCCCGGACGGCCGACCCCGGCCTTCGAGGCGCCCCCGCCCTCCGTGGCCGCGGCGCCGGCCGGGCGACTCGGGGCAGGCGTCCATCCGTGGACGGGGGGCCCGGCCTCTGTTAGCCTCCCGTTTCGGATGTCAGCAGCCGATAGGAAGGGTGATGGGAAACACAAAGAAGGCTAGCGGCAAGCGGACCCGCCTCTCCGGCGGGAAGCAGACGAAGAAGGGCTCGCGCGCGGGGGCGAAAGCGAAGAAGGACGCTCGGACCAAGGGAAAGAAGAGCCCTCCCGCACGCAAGAAACCATCCTCGAAGGGGCGCGCGATCGGCCGCGGACCCGCGCTCTCGCCGGAGGGCGTGAAGATCCTCCTCCGTCTGGAGGAGCTTCTGCACGAGCGGATCCACGGAAAGGACGACGCAGTCGCCCGGATCGGCAGCGCCCTTCGGGTGCGACTGACCCACCTCGACTTCCACCCCGAAAGGCCGAATGGATCCTTCCTGCTGATCGGTCCTCCGGGCGTCGGCAAGAATGAGTTCGCATACGCTCTGGCCAAGATCCTCTATGGGGACGAGTCGGTCGTCGTCCCGATCGACATGCGCGGGATCACCAGCGAGGAGGAAGCCTCGCGGCTGACCGACTCTCTGATCCCCGGCCCACCCGCGCTGCTACTCGAGGGGATGATCACAACCCCCGTCCGGCGAAGGCCGCACTCGATCCTTCTTCTGCGGGGGATCGAACAGGCCCATCCCGCCGCTCATCGCATGATCCAGCAGATCCTCGAGCAAGGGTGGATCGAGGATGCGCGGGGGCGGGCGCAGTTTCATCGCACGATCGTCTTCGCCACGGGCCGGATTCCAGAGGACGAGAACGGATTGGCCGACCAGATCGGCTTCAACCGTCACTCGAAAAGCTTCGATGAGAGGATGCGCGAGAAGATGGTGCGCAAGCTCGGCGAGGAGTTCGTCGACTCGTTTCTCGAGGTGATCGTCCTCCATCCGTTGACCCCGGACGACGTGCGGCGGATCGCCCGCTACAAGGTCGACGTGGTCCTGAAGCGGCTGAAAAGCGGGAAGCTCGGCGTCAGCGTGAGCGACTCGGTCCTCAAGACATTCATCCCGGACGAGGAATGCTCGCAGACCGGCGCGGGGACGCTCAACCGGACGCTGGAGAGCAGGCTCTTGAACCCGCTGGCGCAGTATCTCCTCTCTCATCCGAAAGACCACGACATCCGGGTCGACGTGCGGGACGGGGCCCTCGTGATCGAGCCGGCCGCGCAGCCGGGGATCGTTTCCAGAGCGCCCCGAAGGGTGTGACGATCGATCCGATCCGAGTCGGGATCCTGGGCAACGGATTCGCGCGCCAGGTCGTCCTGCCCTGCCTTCGCCACGTCGAGGGGGTCGTCCTGGCGGGAATCGCGAGCCCCGACATCGCCCGCGCGAGGGAAACGGCCGCCGCCTTCGGGATTGACGGCGCCTGGGCGGATCACCGCGAGCTGATCGCCATGGCCGCGCCCGATCTCGTCGTGATCGCCACCCCCCCGCACCGCCATGCCGAGATGGCGATCGACGCGATCCGCGCCGGTTGCCACGTCATCTGCGAGAAGCCGACGGCCTTGAGCGGCGCCGAGAGCTCGAGGATGCTCGCGGCCGCGCGGGCGGCCCGAGGAAGGCTCGCGATCATAGACCACGAGCTGCGCCTCCACCCGGGACGCCGCGCCCTCGGGCGACTCATCGCGGACGGGAAGCTGGGCGAGATTCAGCATGCCGCCTACGTCCTCCACTCCCCCGCCCGTCGCGACAAGAACCTCGCCTGGAACTGGTGGAGCGATCTCTCCCAAGGCGGGGGTGCGCTCGGGGCGATCGGTTCGCACGCGGTCGACGCCCTCAGGGTGATACTCGCGAGCGAGGTGACCGAGGTCCGCGGATTCCTGCACACATTCGTGCGAGAACGCCGCGATCCGAAGACGGATTCGATGCGGCCCGTCACCTCGGACGATCTCGCCTGCGCTTGGCTCCGCTTCGCCTCGGGCGCGCTTGCCGAAATCTCGATCTCCATGGTAGAGGGGCCGCGCCTGCACAGGATTCAGGTCGCCGGGAGCGAGGGGGTGGCGTGCATCGACGAGCAATCCCCCTTGCGGAGCGCGATCGGGCGGGAGGGGTGGGGCGAAGAGCCGGTGGTCTGGGATCTTCCTCCGGCTGCCGATCTCGGCATCCCGGACACCGACTGGGCGCGCGCGTTCCTTCTTCTCGCGCGAGAGGTCGCCGGCGCGCTGCGCCGGGGAGAGCCGATGATCGAAAACGCCGCGACGTTCGAGGACGGACACAGAAACCAACTCGTTCTCGACGCGATCCGCCGCTCCTCGGAAGGGGCCGACTGGGTCAGGGTGCCCGGGGCGTAGGGATCAGAGAAGCTCTGCAGTCCTGCGCAGCAGGCGTCCGAGCTCAGTCCCTGCGCGCGCGCCGAGCGCCATGACCTCGGCGTGATCGAGCGGGCCGCTCGCAATCCCCGTCCCGAGATTCGTGATCAAGGAGATCGCGGCGACCCGCATCCCCACCGCACGCGCGGCGAACGCCTCGGGCACGGTGGACATGCACGCGGCGCTCGCGCCGATCCTCTTCCAGAGACGGATCTCGGAGGCAGTTTCGTAGGACGGACCGGTGCTTCCGCAGAGGACTCCCGTCCGCAGCTCGATTCCCTCCAGACGGGCGGCCTCATCGATTGCACGCTTCAGAATCGGATCGAGGATCCCGCCGCCGCCGATTCTCCCGTTGCCCGCCGTCCCGCCTATCCTCCGGAAAAAGAGGTTCATCAGATCATCGGCCCGCATCAAGGATCCCGGAGGGATCGCGGGATCACAGGATCCGGCGGCGTTGGTGAGAATCAGATCGCGCGCGCCGAGCGCAGCCGCAACCCTGACGGCCAGCGTCACCCTCTCGATTCGGTGCCCCTCGTAGAGATGGACCCGCCCCTGAAAGACCAGCACCGTGCGTGCTCCCCAGCGGCCGATGTGAATCTCCCCCGCGTGGCCGGCTATGGTCGCCGGCGGAAAACCAGGGACCTCGTTCGATGCGATCCGCTTCGCGTCTTCCAGTGTCTCGGCGATCGCCCCCAAGCCGGAACCCAAAACGATCGCGAGCTCGGGCCTCGCCGGGCCGAGCCGCTCCTCGAGGTAGTCCGCCGCGCGGCGCGCGTCTCTCATCCCTCTCCTCCTCGCCGATAGGGACGGCCTATGGCGGCCGGCGCAACGGCGCGGCCAACCCAGCCGGCCAGAACCGCAATCGCGACGACGTAGGGAATCATCTGCAGGAACTGCGTCGGAACGCCATGGCCCGAAAGACGAATTTGGAGCGTCTCGGCCGTCGCGAAGAGAACGCATGCCGCGATCGCGCCGACCGGACGCCACTTCCCGGCGATCATGGCGGCAAGCGCGATGTAGCCGCGCCCGCCCGACATTCCGTCGGTGAAGGAGTTCTGCTGGAAGGCGAGCCATGCCCCGCCGAGTCCTGCCACCGCGCCTCCCGCGACAACGGCGGAGGTGCGGAGCAGCGACACGTCCCGCCCGCTTCCGTCGACGGCGGCCGGCCGCTCCCCCGCCGCGCGTACCAGGAGCCCGACCCCCGAGTGAAGGAGGAGTCGGTGGGAGAGAACACAGATTGCCGCCGCGAGGAGGAAGAGCGGCTGTCCGATCACATCGCCAAGCGGCCCGAGCCGGTCGAAACCGGGCAGCGGAGCGATTGCGCTCTCGAGGATCCGGGGCGAGTTGCTCGCGCTCTGGTAGAGCACCTTCAGCAGCGCGCGCGTCGCGCCGAAGGAGGCGATGTTCACGGCAAGGCCCGAGACGATCTGGTCCGCGCGGCCCTGCACGGTCACGAGGGCGTGGATCCAAGCCGTGAGCGCCCCTGCCAACACGCCGCAGAGGATGCCCGCTTCCGCCGAGCCGGTCGTGATCGTTCCCACGGCCGTCCCGAAGGCGCTGTTCAGGAGAATTCCCTCGAGGGCGATATTCACGACGCCGCTTCGCTCCGACAGGCATCCCCCGACCGCCACGAGGGAATAGGGAACTGCGATCCGAACGATCTGCGCGAAGGCGCTCAGGGCGAGATCCATCGAATCCCCCCCTCCCGCGCCCGAGCGTCGAGAACGATGAAGGTCATGAGGATGACCGCAACCACAACATCCACCAGCTCCCGCGGGACGACCTGGTTCACGACGAGCCCGCCCTGTGAGAGAATCCCGAAGAGAATCGCGCTTGCGGGGATCGCGATGGGCCGATTGCGCGACAGCAGGGCAACCGCGATCCCCATGAACCCGCTCCCGCCCGTAAAGCCTTCCTCGAAGTAATGCTTGTATCCTAATACGAAATAACAACTTCCAACTCCGGCTATGGCACCGGCCAGGCCGAGCGATAGAACGTTGAGCCGTCCCGGCGACAGCCGCGCGTACCGCGCCCGCCGGATGCCGCCTCCAAGGATCCTGAAGGCGAACCCGAGAGGCGTCCTGAGCAGGAGAAGATCGCAACCGGCCGCAAAGAGGAATGCGAGGGGAAGGGCGGTCGAGACGCCCGACCCGCGGAGAGCGGAGATCGACTCGGATCCCCTGGCCATCCACGCCCCCTCGCCCACCATGGCGGTTCTCACCGTGTCGGGCAACGCATAGCTGCGGGTGAGGATGTAGCTCACCGTCGCGACCGCGATGAAGTTCAAGAGGATCGTGACGATGACCTCGTGAGCGCCCGTCTTCGCCTTGAGGAGCCCCGGGATCGCCCCCCATACGGCGCCGGCGAGCGCGGCGGCGCCGATCGACAGCAGCCAGAGCCACGGCGCGGGAAGAGCGGCCAAGTGGATCCCCGTCAGGGCCATCGCGAAGCCGCCGACGGTCATCTGCCCCTCGACGCCGATGTTGAAGAGGCCGGCGCGGTACGGAACGGCCACGGCGAGCGCGGCGCCGACGAACGGGGTGGACCGGGCGAGGGAGGCCGCGACCCGATCGCCGTTCCCCCACATCCCGCGCAGCAGCGCCCAGTAGGCCTGGATCGGGTTCTCGCCGATCGCCACCACGATGATGCCGGCGACCACGAGGGCCACGACGACGGCGAGGATGGGGACGACCACGGGCTGGAGGCGAGCGCTCTCGTGGAGAGCGTGGCTGAGGCGGGCCCGCCCACCCCCTCGCTCGTCCGTCGGCCCGCTCCCGACGCCCCCGCCTCGTCGGACCCGCAGGCCATCAGGGGCCCGAGGCGGGCCCGGGTGGCGTCGGCCCGGTCGAAGGGGCCCCCGAGGGTTCCCCGGGGGA
>CAZNRY010000033.1:0-27249 GCA_964575675.1 uncultured bacterium | reverse complement strand
TCACCGCGATCCAGATGGACAACAAGATCGGCGGGTTGAAGCTCTCAATCCTCGAGGAGGCCCTCGAGCAGGCCCGCAAGGGAAGGATCCACATCCTGGGGATCATGGAGACCACGATCGCCAAGCCGCGGGATGAGATCTCGCAGTATGCGCCGCGGATCCTCGTCATCCAGATCGATACGGACAAGAACCGGGATGTGAACGGACCGGGCGGCAAGATGATCAAGAAGATCACCGAGGAGACCGGCGCCACAATCGACATCGAAGACTCGGGGATCATCAAGATCGCCTGCATCGATGCGGCGATGGCCCAGCGGGCGGTCGACATCATCCGGAGCCTCACCGAAGATCCGGAGATCGGCCGGGTCTATCGCGGAAAGGTCAAGCGGATCGTCAACTTTGGCGCCTTCGTCGAGATCCTTCCCGGACGCGACGGCCTGATCCACATCTCCGAGCTCGACAACCACCGCGTGGCGCGGGTCGAGGATGTCGTTTCGGAAGGAGACATGGTCCTCGTCAAGGTGATCGGCGTCGATGAAGAGGGGAAGATCCGGCTCTCCCGGAAGGCGGCCCTCCCGGCGGCGACGGGCAAGGCCTAGCGGGCGCGGTCCGTCATCGCTCCACTGCGGTGGACTTCTTGAGCAATCCGGGCTGACGCCCGACCGCGGGGCCTTCGGGCCCCGCGCCCCGGAGGACGCCGGTGCGTTTCATCCGCAAGCTCGATCGTGTCCGGCCCATCGAGACCGTGCGCAAGACGGTCTTGCCTTCCGGGTTGACCGTGCTGGTCGAGGAGGTCCCGCAGATCCACTCCCTCTCCCTCGGGGTGTGGGTTCTGACCGGTTCTCGGGACGAACCCGCCGAGCTCTCGGGAATCTCGCATTTCATCGAGCATATGGTTTTCAAGGGAACGCGCAAGCGGACGGCGCTGCAGCTGACGAAGAAGATGGAGGCGATCGGGGGGCACCTCGATGCCTTTACTTCGAGGGAGCAGACCTGCTTTTTCGCGCGCGTCTTCGACGAGCATCTCGAAACTGCGATGGAGATTCTCGGCGACCTGCTCTGCGCGCCTCTCTTCGACCGGGAACTGCTCGATCGCGAGCGCGGCGTCGTGATCGAGGAGATCGAGACCTACGAGAACAATCCGGAGGAGCAGGCGCACGATCTGATCAGCGCCGTGGTCTGGCCGAACCACCCCCTGGGACGGCCGATCCTGGGGAGTAGGGAAACGATCCGGCGGTTCGGTTCCCGCACACTCCGGCGCTACCACGCTGAGCGCTACACGGCAGGCAATGTCGTCGTCGCCGCCTCCGGCCACGTCTCCTTCGAGAGGGTCGTCGAGCTTGCGTCGCGCTTCCTTCGGTTTCCGCCGGGCGTCTCTCCGAACGGCCGCACACCTCTGACGCGCTTCCGGTCGCGCGCCGTCCACGTCGAGCGGGAGGTGACCCAGGTCTCGCTCTGCCTGGCCGGAAGAGGGCCTTCCTACCACGACGAAGACCGCCACGCGCTTGCGATCCTGAACATGGTGCTCGGCGCCGGCATGAGCTCGAGGCTCGTGCAGAGGATCCGCGAGGACGAGGGGATGGCCTACACGGTCTACTCGTTCCTCGACATCCTGTGCGACACCGGGCTCTTCGGGATCTTCCTCGGTGTCGCCCCCGAGAACGTCGAAAAGGCCCTGGACATGACCTGCCGCGAGATCCGCAGGCTCAAGCGGGACGGGATTCGGCGGTGGGAAATCGAGAGCGCCAAGGCGCAGCTCCTGATGTCGTTTCTCCTCGGCTTCGAGAGCACGTACGAACGGTTGAACCGGATCGCCGTGGGTGAGATCTACTATGGCCGGCAGGCTTCGCTCGAGGGGATGCTCGAGCACGTCCAGGCGATCGGCCAGGAGGAAGTTCATCGGGCGATCGACCGCTACCTGCAGCCGGGGCGATTCTCGGTCGTGACCCTCGGGCCTCCGGCGGGGGTCTACCCCCGCGCGGGGGAGTGGGAGTTCTAGGGTGGTGGTGGAGGGGTCGGACGGGAGGAGGAAGCCCGCTGCCGCGGCGGTCTTCGTTGAACGGCTCCGCCCCGGAGCCCGATTGCCGCGCCGGATGTCGCCCGGGGCGAGCGGTTTTGACCTCTCTGCCTGTCTCGATGCTCCCCTTTGTCTTGAACCGGGGCGCTGGGCTGCTGTACCAACGGGAGTGGCCCTGGAGATCCCCCCCGGATACGAGGCGCAGGTCCGTCCTCGAAGCGGACTGGCGGTCCGCCATGGGGTGGGGATCCTGAACGCGCCCGGCACGGTCGATTCCGACTACCGGGGGGAGGTGTGCGTCATCTTGATGAACTGGGGAGGAGAGACGTTCACGATCTCCGACGGGGACCGGATCGCCCAGCTCGTCTTCGCCGCCGTCGTTCCGGTTCGCCTTGCCTGGGCCAAGAGCCTCAAGGCGACCCGGCGCGGCAGCGGGGGGTTTGGCCACACCGGAGTCGGGTCCCGCGCGCGGAAGGACTCTTGATCCCCGCTGCCGCGCTGTGGCTCCCGCTCCTCCTGGTCGTTCCGCTCGTCGCGGGGGGACCTCCGGCGCCTCCGGAAAGCGAAACGCCCACCGAGAGCGAGATGGATAGCCTCCTCGTGCGGCTCGGGGGAGACACGGGATCGGTCGGGTTGGCCGATCCCACCGTCCGCGGCGAGCGGCCCTCCCTCGAACTCCCCGGCAAACATCCCTCGATCCGCGTCGGCGAGAGGCTCGACTTCTCCGTTCGTTACGGCATGATCCGCGCCGGCGAGGCGACGATGGAGGTCACAGGGGTCGAGGATGCCTTCGGCCACCAGAGCTACCGTGTCGTCTCCCGCGCGAGGAGCAACAGCGTCTTCGACACGATCTACAGGGTCCGCGACGTCGTCGAATCCTGGATGGACGCCGACTATCTCTACAGCCGGCGTTTCCGGAAAACGCTGCGCGAGGGCAACTACCGCGCAGATCAAGACATCGAGATGGACCAGGAGAACCGTCTCGCCCGCTACCAGGACGGGAGGGTTTTCGAGTTCGCTCATGGAGCGATGGATGTCCTCTCCGCCTTCTACTACGTCCGCACGCTCGATCTGAAGGTCGGCCAGGATCTGTGGCTCGATAGCCACGCGGATCGCAAGAACTACCCGCTGAAGGTCATCGTCCGGGGACGCGAGGAGGTCTCGACGCCCGCCGGCCGGTTCGATTGCCTGGTCGTCGAGCCGATGCTGCGCACCCCCGGTCTGTTCAAGCACGAAGGTAAGTTGACGATCTGGCTCACGGACGACGAGAGGAGGATGCCCGTCCTCATGAAGAGCAAGATCCCGGTCGGATCGATCACCGTCACCATGACCGGATTTCGGAGGCCATGATGGGCCGCTACCCGGAGGTCGACCTCGGTCGTGTTCGGAGCGTTCCCCTCCGGGCGGACAAGCGGCTCGTCGGCCCGGCCGCGCTCTATCGGCCGCCCGCGCGGCTCGAGAGCTTCCGCGCCTTCTGGGAATCCCTGCCGTCGGTGCTTGGCGCGGCGGACCTGAAAGAGGTGGTCGGGTCGGTCCTTCGCTCGAGGAGGAGCGGACGACCCGTCATCGTGCTGTGCGGCGCCCATGTTCTGAAAACGGGCATGGGACCCGGGCTGATCCGGATGATCGAGTCCGATCTCGTCACGGGGGTCGCCTTCAACGGCGCCGGCGCGATCCACGACATCGAACTCGCGCTCTGGGGACGGACTTCGGAAGACGTCGCCTACGAACTTCATTCCGGCAGGTTCGGAATGAGCCGCGAGACGGCCGCATTCGTGAACGGCGCGGCGCGCGTCGCCAGCGGGAACCGGGAGGGGTTCGGCGAGGCGCTGGGACGCATACTCCTCGAGACGGATCGAAAGACCGCGAAACGAAGCGTCCTCGCCGCTTCCTACCGGGCGAAGGTCCCCGTCACGATCCACGTCGCGATCGGAACCGACATCGTCCACCAGCACGCGGACTTCGACGGGGCCGCGACCGGAGACGCCTCGGCGCGGGATTTCCGCATCCTGGCCGCGCAGATCCTCGACGTGGCGGGAGGGACGGTCTTGAACTTGGGTTCCGCCGTGGTCCTGCCGGAGGTTTTCCTCAAGGCGTTCTCTGTCGCCCGCAATCTTGGAGCCTCCACGGACGGACTCACGACCGCGGCGTTTGATTTCATCAAACACTACCGCCCCATGGAAAATGTCGTCCGTCGCCCGACGCAACGCGGCGGGAGGGGATTCTATATCGTTGGACAACACGAAATACTCCTGCCGCTCCTGTTCCATGCATGCCTCCTTGGAGCAGGGAAGCGGGTGCGGAAAGGCCGGCTCCAGAGCAACAAACCCCTGAAGATGTCGGCAGTTAGGTCCGAAAAAAGCGGCGGAGGTCCCCAGTCATCACGTTGACGGAGGGGGATCCGGATGGTAACCTGCGCGGTGCGGAGTTGCACATGCCATGGGTTCCTGTGACCGTGCCCGCGAGAAACCAGGGAATGGAGAGCATGCGCCATCGAACCGTTACTCCCAGGGAAGGGATCGGGATCAGGGAATTCTTGATCCCGCTGGTTGTTTCTGTCCTGCTTGCCGGCACCCTGGCAGGTTGCGGCGGGAGCAAGCCTCATTCGCCTCCCCCGGAGATAGTGGCGGCGGCCCCGGATTCTTCCGACGTAGCCGAGATTCCTCCGCCGGCCGCCGCGCCTCCCGAGGAAATCGAAGCCGAGATCGAAGGGGGTTCTGCCTCCACCCAAGAGGCTCCCGATCTCGTCCCGATGACCCCCGAGATGGAGACTTACCACGTCTTGGTGGACGATGAGTTGACCATCGTGGCCATTGGCTACCCGGAGCTGTCGGGCCCGGTTCGCGTGCTCCCCGACGGAACGATCACCGTGCCGGGAGCCGGGCCGGTCTACGTGCTCGGCGCGACGGTCGCCGAGGCGACCGCCAAGGTGAACGAGATGCTCGGCGCGATCGTTCGTTTTCCGCGCGCGACCGTGGGCGTCACGCGCTACGGGGACAGGCGGGTCTTCGTCATGGGGGAGGTCGTCGGCCCAGGCGATCACGCCTATCATCGCGGGCTCACGGCCGTGGGCGCGATCGCCATGGCGGGCGGGTTCAACAACTTCGCCAAGCGGAGCAGCGTCGTGGTGCTGCGCAGGACGGGGCAAGGGGATGCGGTCGCCTTTCGGATGGACGCGCGCGATCCGTTAAAGGGCAAGCATCTCGAGAAGGATCTCCTGCTCAAGCCCTATGACATCGTCTACGTTCCGAAGACGTTCATCGGGAGCGTCAATGTGCTCTTCGACCAGTACTTCGCACAGCTGACGCCACCCTTCAGCCTTTACCTCGTCGGGTGGAACGCCTTCCACGTCGACGACAAGAAGATCCGGCTCGTCACCCCATGAAGCGGGCATGCGATGAGAGCTGAAGCCGCGCTGGAAAGAGAGACCACCCTTCGGGACTTCGTGGCGGTCGTTTTCCGCCGGAAGGGGATCCTTTTCGCGGTCCTCCTCGCGGCGCTCTTCGGGCTGGTCTGGATCAACGCCCGCACGCCGACCACCTTCCTCTCGACCGCGCGGCTCCTCGTCAATCGGGGCGAGCCCGAGAGCGTCTACAACTCGCGCTACAAACTGCTCTCGTGGGAAGAGGACGTGGCCTCGGAGATCGAGGTGCTTCGGAGCACGATCTTGGGCGAGCGGGCGCAGAAGATTCTGAAAGACTCGCGGGCGGTCGATTCACGCGGCGAACCGGTCGCCTTCCGCGCAAGCCAGGTCGCCACGACCACCAGCGGCAAGGCGAGCGTTCTCGTCGTCAGCTACACGGGCTACGACCCGGTCGAGTCGCAGGAGGCGCTTCGCGCGCTGACGCGCGCGTACATAGACTGGCGGAGCACGGAACGCAGTCTGCCTATCGTGGACGGATTCTTCCAGGAAGAGCTCGAGAGCCTTCGCGACCGGCTCTCCGAGTGGGAGCAGCGGCGCGCCGACTTCATGACGGAAGAGGGGATCGTGTACATCCCCGGGGAGCGGGAGAGCATACTGCGCCAGCGCGAAAACGCCGCCGATCAGCTCACGACCTCGCGGATGCGCGTCGCCGACTTCTCGGCGCGTCTCGAAGTGGTTCGGAACATCCAGCAGGAGCGGGTGCTGAATGCCGAAATCGAGATCTCGGGCCTCGACGATGCGGAGTTTGCAGACGATGCGTTGCTTGTGAACCTCCGCCGGGAGCTTTCCACACGGCGCACCGAGTACTTCGCGAAGCTCTCGCGATACACGGAGGAGCACCCGGACGTCCGCGCGGCCAAGGAGGTCGTCGAAAGGCTCCAGGCCCAGTTCGATTCCGAGATGGTCAACTACGTCCGCGTTCTCGAGGCGCGAATCGAGATCTCGCAGGCGCGCGTGAGGTCGCTGGAGGCGACGATGCGCGCCCTCGATGAGGAGTCGCTCGGGCTTCCCGACAAGGAAGCGCGGCTCGCCCAGTACGATCGCATCATCGATGCGCTCAAGAAGGACTACTCGACGATGGTCGACCGGCAGATCACCGCGAAGGTCGAGACGACCGGAAGGCCGGAGTGGCGGGTCATCCTCATGCAGCCGGCGACGGAAGCGATCCGCGAACGGACGCGCGACTACGTCCGCTTCACCCTGATTCCGCTTTTCTCCCTCCTGATCGGTCTTGCCCTGGCCTTCGTTATCGACGGACTGGATCATTCACTGAAGGACGCCGCGGAAGCGGAGCACCACCTGGGCGTGCCTGTTCTGGGATCACTCTCGAGGATCCGGTAGGTGGCTTCCATGTACGGAGGGTACTTCGGGTTCCGGGAGCCTCCTTTCCAGATCACCCCCGATCCGCGCTTCCTCTACCTGACGCGGTCGCACCGAGACGCGTTGAAGTATCTCACCCACGGGATCAACGAGCGCAAGGGGATCCTCGTTCTGACCGGAGAGGTCGGGGTGGGCAAGACGCTGATGGTCCATACGCTCCTCTCGCAGCTTCCCAGGAACGTCGAGACGGCGGTTGTGATGAACGCGCGACTGAACTTCAAACAGCTCCTCTACCTCGCACTGCTCGATTTCGGGGTGGAGCCGATCAGCCGATCGAAGGTCGATCTGCTGCTCACCATGCAGGAGCATCTCCTGAAGCTTGGCAACCGGGACGGAACGGCGCTCTTGATCGTGGACGAGGCGCAAACCCTGTCGATCGACAGCCTGGAGGAGTTCCGCCTGCTCTCGAACCTCGAAACGGGGACACAGAAGATGCTGCAGATTCTCTTTGTGGGCCAGCCGGAACTCAAGGCGACCCTCTCTCAGCATTCCCTGCGCCAACTCCGGCAGCGAATCCCGGGCATCTGCGACCTCTCGTCGCTCCCGCCCGACAGCGTTTCGGAATATGTGGAGCACCGTCTGAGCGTGGCGGGCGAGGGACGCTGCAACGGCCTCTTCAGCCCGGCAGCCTTGGGTCAAGTGGCGCGCTACTCGCGCGGGATCCCGCGGCTGATCAATCAGGTGTGCGACAGGGCTCTGCTCGTCGGCTATGCGGCCGGGGGGGATCGGATTGAGTCGGACCACGTGGTCCAAGCCGTTCAGGCACTGGAGGAGGGGTATCTCGGGACCGTTTCTGCCCGTGCCCAGGACGAACCCCCGTCGAGGATGGGATGAGCAACATCTTCGATGCGCTGAAGCGCAGGGAGGGGCGGGCCGTCCACCCCGCGGGAGCGCAACCTCCGGCCCTCAGGCCCGAGTCGCGGGCGGAGGTCGTGTCCAAGGACAAGCTGAGCTTCCGGGTGAGTCGGGAACTCCATAAGCTTCGGGAACGAATCGACCTCGAGATCCCTCGGACCGGGCGACGGGTCGTCTCGGTCGCGGCGGCCGTCGCCGGCGAAGGATCCTCGACGGTGGCGCTGCAGCTTGCGCGAACGATGGCGTTGGCGGGCTCCGGGAGCGTGTTGCTCGTCGATGCCGACCTGGGCCGTCTGGGCCGCTCCCTCTCCAAGGCGATCAAGTCCGCGGCGGGGCGCCCCGGACTCGTGGAGGTGCTGGGGGGCGCGATCGAGCTGTCGAAGGCGGTTCTGTCGACCGACGAACCGAATCTCCACTTCCTTCCCGCCGGGGGGGAAGCGGGGCAAGTGGTCGACGCGATCCCCCTCGAACGGATGCGGCAGTTTCTCGACGATATGGGGCAGGTGTACCGGCTCGTGGTCGTCGACTGCCCCTCGATACTGGAGAACCCCGAGATCCCCGCGATCATCGCGCTGACGGATGGGATCGTGGTCGTCGTCCGTGCGAACAGAACGCGCCGCGAGGTCGTACAACGCGCCTTGCTGTTGATGCAGAGCGCCCGATGCCGCGTCCTGGGGGTTGTGTTGAACCAGAGGCGCTACCCGATCCCCGAGTTCATCTACAGGCGGCTCTAACCGTCGTGGACGGCGATTCCCGATCCCACCGCGTGCCCACAGCGCCCGACACCGCCATTCGCTTCGGGATTCCCACGCCCTCGCAACTGAGCGGCCAGCCGTGGGTGGGGGAGAGGGCCGCGGCGCTGCTCCCGGTTCTCGAGAAGAGGATTCGGGAGCTCTGCGAGCCGTTCACCGTGCTGACGATCTTCCTGGGAGGAAGCGCCGTGCACGGGGAGCTTTGCGGAATCACCGACCCCGCGGGGCGCCGGGTGTATCTTTCCGACCTGGACCTCGGTCTCTTGACCGCTCAAAGGGCGCCGGCGTCGGAGATGATCCGGATCGCCGGGGAAATCCGCTCCCTCGTCGCCGATGGTCCTTCCGCGAGGGTCGGCTTCTACTGCCGCGAGGACCTCAAACGCCAGCATCCGACCCTGGGGCTCGTCGAAACGGCCCGGGTCGGCTTCGTTCTCGGCGGGGACGCGTCGTGGCTCGGCCGGATGAGGATGCCGCCCCCGCGGATGATTCCGCCGTGGGAGACGCGCCGCCTGCTCGCCAACCGCGCGCTGGAATGGCTCGCGGCGCGGCAGGAACGACGGGCCTCTCCGATCGGCGTCCTTTATGCTGCAGCCAAGTTCCATGCGGACGCCGGGGCCGCCTATCTCGTGGCGACAGGGGCATACCGCGGGGGGGGATATCGCGAACGGCTCCTGCAGATTCGCGATGCCGGCCTCGAGCCGTCGTGCCGGGAGAGAATCGAGGCTTGGTCCGTTTGGAGGTTGGAGCCGCGGTGGGACGGTGTTCCGGGGGGGGGCGACCCACTCCGCGCTGCCGCGTCGGCGTCGCTCGACGAGGACGTGGCCGAGACCGCGCGCGCGGTCATCCGGGCGGTGGCGGGCGGCGAGTCCGCGGGAGATTTCCTCGGTGCGCGTAGAATCCCCGGACGGACCTGGGCCCGGTCATGGATACGGTGGATGCGGGTCGGGAAGCCGCCACTTCGCGGCATCGCGGGGCGCGGACTCCTCCGCACGCCGCGGCTCCTCCTTTGGGAGGCGGCGATCGAATGCGTCATGGGCCGCGAGGAGCGGGCGATCGAGATCGTCCGTCGCCTCCGAAGGGAAGCCCCGGATTCGGAGACGGGACCCGATCGGGAGATCGTATCCATGGGGGCGCTCATGGAGCGGGAAGGGATCGAGTGAATCATGCCGGACCGTGACGGACGGGATCTGTCGCTCGCATTCGTGATCGACGCCCTCGGGCACGAGATCGTCGGGCGGGGGGGGTTCGTCGACTCGCTGGTGCCAGGGGAGCGCCCTCGGGTCCGCTCGATCCTGGGATATTCCTCGGCGGCGCTGCCGAGCCTCTTCACCGGCTGCCTTCCGAATGAGCACGGCCACTGGGGGATGTACCGGCGGAATCCCGAGCGATCGGTCTTCCGCAAGTACGCCCCGTTGCTCCGCGTCGCCGGACGGTTGCCTCGCGGACAGTGGCGGATGCGGCAGTGGCTCGCCGGGCGGCTCCGGCGGGACGGTGTGACCGGCTACTTCTCGCTCTACGAAGTGCCCCTGCGCCTGCTTCCCGAGTTCGACCTCTGTGAGCGGCGCAACATCTACCGTCCGGGGGGATTCGAGGGCGTTTCTAGCCTCTTCGACCGCCTGCATCGCGCGGAGGTTCCGCACAGAGTGTGGGATTGGTCGGCCGACCCGAGGCGGTCGTATGCCGAAATGGAGGAGGCTGCGAGGCGGGGATCCGAGCGTTTTCTCTTCCTTTACGATGCGGGGCTCGACTCGCTGATGCACGTGCATGGTCCGCGCTCCGAAGCCGCCGCATCGTGGCTCCGAGAGTGCGAGGGGAAGATTCTGCGCATCGTCGAGGCCGCCCGCTCCGCCGGGCGCAGGCCCCGGTTGAGGATCTTCGGCGACCATGGGATGGCGGAGATCCGCGCGATCATCGACCTGGCCGGGGGGCTGCGGAAACTCCCAGCAAGCGTCCAGAACGGCATGCTCGCCTTTCTCGACAGCACGATGGCGCGCTTCTGGTTCAAGAACGATTCCGCTCGCGCAGCCGTGCTCGCCCTTCTCGCCGGACAGCGCGGGGGGCGCATCCTTACCCGCGACGAGATCACCCTCCACGGCGTCGACTTCCCCGACCACGCCTACGGCGAGGAGATCTTCCTCTGCGATGCGGGAACACTGATCTTGCCGAGCTTCATGGGGTCGACCCCGCTGAAGGGGATGCATGGCTATCA
Organism: uncultured bacterium; assembly: GCA_964575675.1. Lineage (GTDB taxonomy): Bacteria > Eisenbacteria > RBG-16-71-46 > CAIMUX01 > VGJL01 > CAZNRY01. The sequence goes on along the minus strand of CAZNRY010000033.1, from coordinate 16,612 downwards.
CCCGGATGACCGGGACTCGGACACCGTCCTTCTGGCGGAGCCGGCGCCCGAACGTATGCCCCGGACGATTCTGGAGATCGCCCCGCTGCTCCTCGACGACATCGGCATCGCCTACGGGTCGCCCTGCGCCGCCCCTTCGGCGAGATCCAGCGGCGACAAGACGCCGTGAGACGCCAGTGGATGGTTCTCCTCGGGGTCCTCCTGAGCGCCCTGTTCCTCTACCTTGCCGCGAGGGGCGCGCGCTTGGATCGGATGGCCGACGTTCTTCGCCAAGCGAACTACTGGTACATGATCCCCTGCGTCGTTCTGACCCTCCTGGCCTTCTGGATCCGCGCGATGCGCTGGCGGTTTCTCCTCCACTCGATCCGGGCGATCCCGCAGGGGACGCTCATTTCGGCCACGATGATCGGTTTTCTGGCCAACAACGTCCTTCCGGCACGTCTGGGCGAGATTGTCCGTGCGCACGTTGTCGGGACGAAGGCCGGGATCAGCCGGAGCGCCGCGCTGGCGAGCATCGTCGTCGAGAGGGTCTTCGACCTATTCACCATGCTTGCTCTCTTCGCCGTCGTCGCCGTGATCTCGAAGTTCCCCGGCGGGCTCGACACCGTCGCGCTGATCGTTCTCGCGATCGGAGTCACGACCCTCGTGCTGTTGATGATTTGGAATCGCCACCCGGAGCGATTCCTCGAGATCCTGCTTCGCTTCGTGCCGGAACGCTTCCGCTCCCGGGTCGAGCGGATCGGAGCGAGCTTCCGCGAAGGGCTTCGCGTGTTCGATCGGGCTTCGCACCTGCTTGCCGTCGGGGGGCTGTCGGTCGCGATGTGGCTCTCGATCCTCGTCGTGATCTGGCTCTGCTTCCGTTCGCTCTCGATCGACGTTCCGCAGCCGGACGGCTCGCTCGTCGCGCTCGTCGCGATCTCCTTGGTTACGATGATCCCCAGCGCCCCCGGGTTCGTGGGAACCCTTCAGGGCGCGGGGACGGCAGCCCTCGCGGTCTTCGGGGTGCCGAAGGAGCAGGGACTCACCTTCTCGATCGTTTACCACGCGACCCAATGGGCGCCTGTCAACATCGTGGGAGCGATCTACCTGCTCCGCGAGGGACTGAGCCTCGGCCAACTGAGCCGGATCGCGGGGGGATCCGTGGGCTCGGAATCGGATCGGGTTCGCGGAGATGACGCGCCGGCTCCTGGCGGCCCGACACCCGGCGCCGGGCCGGCAATTGGGTCCGACGGCGATTCAGGAAAGGCGCATGGCGCCTAGAACGCGCGAAACCTCCATCCCTCCGCGGGGGGTGACCGAGTGGGTGGCGAGCCCGTGGTTCTACTTGCTGCTCAGCGCCGCACTCGGCCTGCTCGTCGCGCAGATCGTATCGGGACAGATCGCCGCGCGTTGGATCAAGGCCATGATGGGTCTGGTCTTCGTGCTCGGCCTCTTCAAGCTCCCGCTCTATGGCGTCGTCGCGCTCTTTCTGATCGCCTTCCCATTCCCGACGTTCATTTTCTTGGGGAACACGAACGTCATCTTCGTCCTCCTCATGCTGGTGGCCTGGGCGCTCAAGGTGAGGCTAGGCCGGGAACCCCGGCCGCCGAAGACCTACCTCGATTGGGCGGCATGGTGTTACATCGGGGCCCACCTGGTCTCGTTTCTGAACGTCGACAACCCATCCGACTTGAAGAACGGCTTCCTGCAACTCCAGTTCCTGGCCGGCGCCGCGGGCTTCTACTTCATCGTTGCCAAAATCCTACGGACGGAGAGGCACCTTCGAACTGCGTTCCATGCCCTCGCCGTGACGTCGTTCCTCGTCTCGATCACGGGCGTCATGGAGTACTTCCTCCCGACCGTGCGGCTGATTCCCGACTGGTTCATTGCCGCGGGGCCCACGGGCAAGCGCCTGGCGGAGGGCGGACGGGTCGGCGGGGTATTCGGCGTTCACGCGCTCCTCGCCGACTTCTGCGCGATCACCTTCACCCTGCAGGCCTATCTGTTCATCCGTGCCAAGAGTGCGTGGGGGCGCGCGTTTTACGCCCTGTTGATGTTCGCATCGGTTTTCCAGATCTTCGTTACTGCGAACCGCGGCGGGTTCGTGATCTGGGTCGTGGCGGTCGTGTATCTCCTCTGGATCGGGCGGGGGGCGTTGACTGCCCGCCGCGTCATCGTGGCGCTGCCGCTTGTCCTTGCCGCCGCGATTCTCATCGAGATCGTGAGCGCACGCTACGGCCGTGTGATCACGCTCTTCTGGAGGCTCGCAACGACGCAGTTCGAGCGCGGTGTTCCTGAAACGCGCGTGCAGGTCTGGAGCGGCGTGATGAAGGAGATCCCCCAGCACATCTGGATCGGACACGGCCCCTTCTACGATCTGCGCGGGGGGATCGGTGTGCTTGGACGGCAATGGCCGCACAGCGCCTACCTGATGTATCTCTGGACGACCGGAATCCTGGGACTGGCCGTGTTTCTTTGGATTCTCGCGAAGACGCTCGTGAAGAGCTACCCGGGCAGCAAGCTGAAGCTCGGCCGCGTGAGTTTCGCCCACGGCGCGATGGCCGTCGCGCACGTTCAGGTTCTTCAGTTCGCCCTGGCCCAGATCCGAGACGAGCACCAGCGAGGCAATGTCTACCCCTTCTTGATGTGGGGGCTGATCGGATTCGCCGTCGCCGCGCGGAGGATCGTCGACGAACAACGGTCCTCCGCGGCGCCGGCGGCAGGCGCGGATCTCGAGGAAGGGAGGCGAGGGACGATCCGTCTCCCGCGCAGCCCGACGGGCGGCCCCGGATGACGGGAGGGACATCTCCGTACGCCGGGCGGCTGCTCTGCTCTGCGCTTGCCGCTCTGTGTTTGATCCTGCTCTTCCCGTTGCCCGCGCCCGCGTTTCTGACCGCGGCATGCTTGGCCGCATCGCTCGGGTTTCTTCCGGGCTTTCTCATCGCTCCGCACATCGCGCGCGGCTGGACGGCCGGTGGCCGCGTGATGATCGCCCTCGTCCTTTCCCCCTTCCTCGTTGGAAGCGGGGGCGCAGTTCTTCTCGGGATTGGCATGCGGCCTGCCGACGCGGCGCGCACGCTGCTCGTCCTGCTCGCGCTGGCCTCGACCGTCGCCGCGATTCGGAAGCCTCGGGGGGGGCGTCCTCTCACGGCCGGGTGCGAACCGGGCGAGTCGCGAGTTTTCGCGATCGCCTTCGCGTGGACCGGACTGATGGCTCTCTTGCTCCTCGTGAACCCCGATCTGATCCCGCGTTCCGACGGCTGGTTCCATGCTGCGGTGACCGGAGAGATCTCGAGCCGGGGCCTTCCACCGGAGGACCCGTTTTTCGCCGGGCTCCCGCTGCTCTACTTCTGGGGGACGCATGTTTGGGCCGCCCTTTGGCCCGCCCTGCAGCCGCGCCTCACGGTCTGGCCCGCGCTGGTGGTCCTGAACCTGTCGGGATCGCTCGCCACGCTCTTGGGCGTGATGCTCCTCGCGCGGCGCCTTGGAGCGACGACAGGGGGGACGAAGATGGCGGCCGTCGTCGCGACGCTCGGCTACGCTCCGTTCGCGTGGGGCTGGATCGCCGCGCGGGCCGCTGCGGGTGGGGTGCGCGGCTGGCCTGAGGTCGAGCGCATCGCGGGCGGCGGGATCGCGCCCGCACTCGGCACGATGGGAACGGGTTTGCTCCATCTCTCGATGGTCTTCTTCGGGGGGAAGTTCCTCGTTCTGAGCCCCTTCGGTTTAGGTCTGGCGACATTTCTCGCCTTCCTGCTCGCGGCGCTCGATTTCGCCGATTCCCCGTCTCCGCGCAAGGGGACCCTGCTTGCGCTCCTGATCGGCTGCGCCCTCTTCGTTCACACCTTCGTCGGCCTCTGTTGCCTGGCATTCGCGGTGGGCTGGTGGGCTTGGCGGCTTGCCGGAGCGATGCGCTCCCGGGGCGAGGGGGCGCTGAACCGGGCGCTCCTGCTCGGTCTTCCGGCGGCCATCCTCGGCGGGGTCATGCTCGTCTCCCCGTACTTGGTTCTGATCTTTCACGGCAAGCAGGGCCAACTCGCCGTGGGGCTCGGCGGCAAGGCTCTCGCGACCCTGCTGTGGGGAGGGGCGGCAATCGTCCCTGTTGGAGTCTACCGATTGTGGAAGAGGAGGGAAGAGGGGGGGGCGCGCCTCATTCTGCTCTTCGCGAGCTTCTTGACCATCGCGGGTCTCTTCATCGATCCGTCCGATAACAACCAGAGCAAGTTCATGAACCTGCTCTTCCTCTTGTTGGCGGCCCCTGCGGGGCAAGGATGGATCGATCTCGGCAATCGGCTCCGCCCGCGCGCGCGCGCGGCGCTGATCGCGCTCTCGGCTGCGGCGGTCGCGCCGACCGTGCTCCTCTCGGTCTGGGCGTATGCCTGCGAGCCTGGCATGCGCGGAGAGCCTGGGGGAGATGCGACGCGCCCCGAGCGGGAGGCGTTCGCCTGGGCGCGGCTTCACACCCCTTCCGACGCGATCTTTGTAGAAGATGGAGCGAGACGCGACGCAGCCGTCCTTGCCGCGCGGAGCGTCCTTTGGGGCGGGCAAGCCTGGGCCAAGAAGTGGGGGTACGCGCCGGCCGCGCTCGAGATCAGAGAGCGCGCCGCAGGCGAACTGCTCTCGAGCGGGACCCTGTCACGCGATGTCGCCATCTTCATTGAGGATCTGGGACGCCCCATCATCGTGCTCGAGGGATCGCCGCGCGGCAGCGCCTCTCCCAGTCGGCCCACCACTCAAGAAGGGAATCGACGCCCCGAACGTCCGATCTATGAGAGGGAAGGGGTGAGGCTCGTCATGGTGCAGGGGGGGCGCTGAAGGGTTCGCCGGGAGGGCCGCGGAAGCGATCCGCCCTCGGCAGTCTTGACCAGCGAATGCCTGTGGGATATAATGAGCTACGTCCAAGTTAGTGGGTCCCCAAAACGAAAAGGAGGGCCAGGCAGGAGCACCTTGCTAGCGGGTTCGACAAGGCCGCGAGCCTTCGAGACTGCACCAACCCCTTGATACCCAACAGCGTTACGACCCTCTCCAGGGGGTCGTTGGTCGAGCGGTCCGTCGGTGGAGGTCCCGTCGTACGGCAAGGAGTGTTCATCTGTGCTTTCCACGTCGTCGCTTGGACGCCCCAACCATACCCCCGGGACAGGGGAAGTCGAAGGGACTGCCCCCGCGCCCGAGCCGGCGTCCAAAGGACTCGATCCGGTGACCGGGCCCGGCGATCCGCCGATCCCATCCGCTTCGGACGGACCCGAGGGCGTCGTCGCGGGTGTGCCGATCGAGGTCGATCGCACCTTCTACCTCAGGCACGGCAAGAGGCTCTTTGATCAAATCGCCAGCCTGTTCGCCCTGATCCTCCTATCGCCCCTCTTTCTCGCACTCGCCGTCGCCATCAAGCTCGATTCGCCCGGTCCGGTCCTCTACCGCTCGATCCGCGTTGGGAAGTGCGGGAAGACGTTCACGTTCTACAAGCTTCGCTCGATGATCCACGGCGCCGAGCAATACCGGCACCGGATCGCCCACTTGAACGAGGTCACGGGACCGGTCTTCAAGATCGCCCACGATCCCCGCATCACACGGGTGGGAAGGATCCTCAGGCGCACGAGCCTGGACGAGCTTCCCCAGATTCTGAACATCCTCAAGGGCGACATGACTCTCGTGGGCCCGCGTCCGCCGCTGCCCCAGGAAGTGCGGCAGTACGAGTCTTGGCAGCTGCGCCGGCTTTCGGTCCGGCCCGGGTTGACCTGCCTCTGGCAGATCAGCGGCCGCAGCCGCCTCTCCTTCGACGAATGGATGCGTCTTGACATGGAGTACATCGCGCGACGCGGATTCGCGCTCGACCTGAAGATCCTTCTTCGAACGATTCCGGCGGTGTTGTCCGGGGAAGGGGCCTACTGACCCTTCTGCTCTGCCTTACGGCGAGGGCTCGGCCCCGGACAATGCGCGTGGAGGCCAGATTCGGAACATAGCCCGAAATCGATTGAGTTCCTCATCGACGGGGATCGCGGTGGCCTTGATCGCGGTCGCGGGGTTGATCTTGCGCCTCTGGGGGCTGACCCGCCAGTCGCTCTGGGTCGACGAGCAGTTCACACTGAAGTTCGCGGGGCTCGAGCGGCCGCTCACATGGGAGGGGCTTCTCGTCAACCTCCAGGGTCCGCTGCACGCCGCGCTGCTCCATCTCTGGTGCGGTCTATTCGGGTGGGGTGAGTTTGCCGTGAGGCTGCCGCAGGCCCTCATCTCCGCGGTTTCCGTACCCCTCCTCTTCGTGGTGGCGCGCCCGGTCTTCGGCGACCGGAAATCGCTGGCGGCATCCTTTCTTCTCGCGATCAACCCCTTCCACATCTGGTATGCGCAGGAGATCCGAAACTACTCCCTCTTGATGCTCTTCGCGATTCTTGGGCTCGGCGCGATGCAGCGGTTCGACGCGACGTCCGCCTCCCCGCGCCGGGTGGCGCACCTTTCGGGGGTCTGGATCGGCGGGTTGCTCAGCAATCTCTCCTTCGCGTTCCACATCGCAGCCGTGGGGCTCTGGGGCATCTTCCGATTCCGCTCCCGCAATCGCGCCCTGATCGGCATGGGAATCGCGGCGGCAATCACCCTGCTCGCCTGTCTTCCGTGGATCACCCAGTTCTACGAGCGGCGGGTCGTCGCCTCGCATCTCCTCCGGATGGGGACCGTCCCTGCGAGCGAGAGGATCCGCGGAGAAACGACAGCGCCGATCCTTGGGCTTCCCTACGCCGCGTATGCGTTTTCGGCCGGGTTCACGTTCGGTCCATCCCTGCGCGAGCTCCGGCGCTCTCCGTCGCTGGAGATCGCGGGGCGCCACCCTGCCGCGACCGTAGCGGTTGCTGTCTTCTTCGGGGTCCTGGCGATGGCCGGACTGATCCGCTGGCTCAGAGGCGATACGTGGAATCGACTCTGGCTTCTTGCCCTGGCGCTTCCCGTGCTGCTCGCCTTCTTCGCGGCGGCGCGCAATGTGAAGGTGTTCAACCCCAGATACGCATCGGCCGCTCTTCCCGCCTATCTGCTCCTCCTCGTGGACGGAGCCTGCGCGCTGAACCCCCGCCGCTGGGGCGCCATCCTCTTTGCCGGCGTCGTGGGCCTGAGCGCGGTCAGCATCGTCCAGATGAACACGCAACCGCGCTACTGGAAGGAGGACGCTCGCTCGACCGCGGCCGTTCTCCGCGCCGAGGCGGGGCCGGGCGATCTCGTCTTCATGATCGGGGGCTGGGACCCGATTGCGCGCTACTACTGGACGGCCCTGCGGGACGATCCCTCGATCCGGCATTACTTCCCGCCCTATCGCGTTCCGCCCGAGAAGAGCCCCTCCGACGCGGAGAATGCGATGGAGCAAATCCGTTCGGCAAGAAGGACCTACGTGGTGTTTTGTCGCGATGATTTCGAGGACCCGGAGGGTCGCTGGGAAGCGTTCCTGCGCGAGCGTTTCACGGTCGAGAAGACGTGGGAGTTCCCGGGCTCGAGGATCTGGAAGCTTGGTGGGGAGAGGGTCCGATGAGCGGCGCGCGGCTGGCCGTGACCTTCTACAGCGATGCGGTCTTCTACGGCGGCGCCGAAGTATACCTCTCTCTTCTTGCCCGGCACATCGATCGCGATCGCTTCTCGCTCTCGGCGCTGCTGCCGAGCGATCCGCCGGTCGAGCGGCTCGAGGCGGAGCTCGCCGCATCCGGCGTTGCGATCCGCCGTCACAAGCGGCTGGGATTCCGGTGGTGGGATGCCTTCGGCGAGCTGCGGGAGGGCCTGAGCGCGTTGGGCGGTGACATCCTCCACGTCAATCTGCCGAGCACCTATGACGCGGGTCTTTCTTCCGTCGCGGTCGCGGCCCGGATGTCGGGCTACCGCAGGGTCGTCGCGACGGAGCACCTTCCGATGATCCGCCGCCGCTATCGGCGCTTCCCGGTCAAGTTCCTGATGAGCGAGGCGATCGATCTGTTTCTCGTCCCCGCGGAGGCGTCGCGCCGGTTCCTCGTGCAACTCCACAAGATCCCCTGGGAGAAGACGCGCGTGATCCCGCTCGGCGTGGACCAGCCGGGCGTTCCGCGACCAGGGCTCGAGGAGGAGATCCGAGCGGAGACCGGGACGCCGCGCGGAACGATCTGCCTGGGCATCGTCGGGTCCCTCACGACGCGCAAGGGGCATCGGATTCTCCTCCAAGCGCTCTCGCTCCTGGCCGCGGGGCGCTTGGAGGCCGATCGCGACCTGCGCCTCTGGGTGATCGGCGAGGGGGAAGACCGCCCCGACCTGGAGGCGCTCGTTCGAACGCTCGGTCTGGGCCGCTGGGTCCGGTTCCTCGGGGCGCGTCCCGACGCCGCAACGCTGATGCAGTTCCTCGATCTGCTCATCGTTCCGTCCCTGATCGAGACGACGCCGTTCGTGATCCTGGAGGCGATGTCCGTCTCCCGGCCGGTGGTCGCCTCGAGGGTCTTCGGGATCCCGGAGATGATCGTGGACGGGATCAGCGGTTCCCTGGTCCTGCCGAACGATCCGGAGAATCTGGCGCGGGCGCTCTTGGTTTTGATCGAGAATCCCTCGCTGCGGGAGGAGATGGGGATCGCGGGGCGGCGCAGATATGAGTCGCTCTATACGGCGCAGAGGATGGCGCGGGCGACGGAGGCCGTCTACGGCGGCGACGAGCCGCAGGCGGCGGGCCATGCGGAGCCTGCCGAGATCGACGAGACGCCGATGCGACGCGCCGGCGAGAAGGGGAGGGCCGCATGACCCTGCTTCTCGTCAACAAGTTCCACTACCTGAAGGGTGGTGCGGAGCGCTACTACCTCGATCTTGGAGACTCCCTGGCCGCACGCGGCGACCATGTTGTCTACTTTTCGATGCGCCATCCGGCGAACCGGCCCGCGGGACCGGACGATGCTTTCATCCCCGAGATCGACTTCCGCTCCCGCATGGGGCCGTTCGCGCGGGTCCGCAGCGGCGTGAAGAGCATCCACAATACCGAGGCCGCGCATCTCGTCCGCGATCTCGTGCGGCGGCGGAAGCCCGAGGTCGCCCACCTGCACAACATCTACCACCAGCTCTCTCCCTCGGTGATCCGCGCGATCGATCGGGAGGGGATCGGGATCGTGCAGACGCTCCACGACTACAAGCTCGTCTGCCCTGGCTACATCCTCCTCACCGAGGGATCGACCTGCGAGCGATGCAGGGGGGGCCGGTACTACCAAGCCTTCCGGCATCGCTGCCTGCTCGAATCGCGCGGGGCGAGCGCCGTCGGAATGGTCGAGGCGTACTTCCACGCATGGATGCGGACCTATGAGAAGGTCCGGTTCTTCATCTGCCCGAGCCGGTTTCTTCTCGAGAAGGTGGCCTCCTTCGGCATCGCGCCCGAGAGGCTGATCCACCTTCCGTACTTCCTTCCGATTGAGCGGTACACGCCGGCTGCCCGGCGCGATGCCTACTACGTCTATGCCGGACGCCTCTCGCGCGAGAAGGGGATCGCGACCCTTCTCGAGGCCCATGCCCGCCTTCCCCGAACGCGTTTGCCTCTGAGGATTCTGGGAGACGGCCCGCTGCGCGAGGCGCTCGAGGGGCGCAAGCTCGAGCTCGATCTGGATGACGTCCGATTCGAGGGATTCCAGGAGCCCGACCGTCTGCGCGAGATCCTCGCGGGAGCCCTCTTCGTCGCGGTTCCGAGCGAGTGGTACGAGAACTATCCCTACGCGATCCTGGAAGCGTTTGCCCTGGCCCGGCCGGTTCTCGGCGCGCGGATCGGCGGCATCCCCGAACTGGTGCGGGACGGCGAGACCGGATGGACCGCCGCTCCGGGCGATCCCGTCTCGTTCGCGGAGGGGCTCGCCGCGTTGATGGCCGATCCCGCCAAGGCGGATTCGATGGGACGGGCAGCCCGCGCATGGGTCGCGGAGACGCTCTCGCCCGGTCCCCATCTCGATCAGCTCCACGCGATCTACGAAAGAGCCCGCCGGTGAAGATCGCGATGGTGGGACAGAAGGGGATCCCGGCGACCTACGGCGGGATCGAGCGCCACGTTGAGGAGATCGGCGCCCGCCTGGCTGAGCGCGGACATGAGGTGACGATCTACTCGCGCCTGCACTACACGAAGGTCGGGGGGATGTACCGCGGGATGCGGATCCTCCGCTTGCCCAGCCTGAACACGAAGCACTTCGACACGATCACGCATTGCGCCCTCTCCACGGTCGACGCGATCCTCCGGCGCCACGACATCGTTCACTACCATGCGTTGGGTCCGAGCGTCTTCTCGGGTCTGCCGCACCTGCGCCGGTCGCGGACCGTGGTCACGGTGCATGGACTCGATTGGCAACGGGGGAAGTGGGGGAAGGCGGCCCAGTGGTTCCTCCGGCAGTGCGAAAAGCCTGCGATCCGTTTCCCCGACCGGACGATCGTCGTTTCGAAGGCGCTCCAGGACTACTTCCTCGAGAACTACCGCGCGCGGACGGTCGTGATCCCGAACGGAGTGAATCCGGGTGTCGAGAGGCCGCCGAACAAGATCCGCCGCTACGGTCTCGACCATCGCCGCTACATCCTCTTCGTCGGACGTTTGGTCCCCGAGAAGGGGTGCCATCTGCTCCTCGAGGCGTTCAGACGCGTGAACACCGACCTGAAGCTCGTGCTGGCCGGGGGCTCATCCTTCTCGGATGGCTACGTGGACACGCTCTCTCGAATCTGCGAAGGCGACGAGCGGATCCAGATGCTCGGCTATGTCTATGGCGATGTTCTCGAGGAGCTCTGGAGCAACGCCTATCTGGTCGTGCAGCCATCCTTCATCGAAGGGCTGTCGATCTCGCTCCTCGAGGCGCTGAGTCACGGCAAGTGCATCCTTGCGAGCGACATCCCCGAAAACATGGAGGTGATCGAAGGGTGCGCGGTCACCTTCCGCACGCAGGATGTCGAGGATCTGCGGCAGAAACTCCAGTACCTGCTCGACGACCCAATCGAGGTCGATCGGGTCGCCCGCGGCTGCCGCTCCTACGCCCGCGAGAGGTTCAGCTGGTCGAAGGTCGTGGATGCGACCGAGGCGGTTTACCGGGACGCCCTTGGCGAGGATCGCCTCCCCGCGCCCGCGATAGGTGAATCCCGCTCGGCCGGCTGAACGGCGAACAGACCGCGGACCGTTCATGGTTTCGAGGCGTCCCGAGGGTCCGGCGATGCCCTCTTGCCGCGGGTCCGGTCGGATGGGAGAATCCGGTTTCATGTCACTTCATGCGGTCATTCTTGCGGGCGGGATCGGGGAGAGGTTCTGGCCATTGTCGCGGCGGGAGCGGCCGAAGCAGTTCCTCGCCCTCTTCGGCGAACGATCGCTCTTGCAGCAGACGGCCGACCGGCTCGAAGACTGGGTTCCGCCCGATCGGCGCTGGGTGATCGCGCCGGAGCACCTCGTTCCCGGAATCCGCGAGCAACTTCCCCTTCTCCCGATCGACCGGATCATCATGGAGCCCGTCGCGCGTAATACGGCCGCGGCGATCGGCGCGGCCGCGGCGATCATCTCGATGCTCGACCCGGAGGCGATCCTCCTCATCTTGCCTTGCGATCATTGGATCCCCGATCCCGGGCTCTTTCGCGGCGACGTGGAACGCGCGCAGGCCGCGGCCGCGGAGCAGGGGGGATTACACCTTTTCGGCGTCCCGGTCGCGTATCCCGAGACCGGCTACGGTTACATCGAACAGGGCGAGCCTCTCGCGACGCACGAAGGGGTCTATGAAGTCGCCGCTTTCCACGAGAAACCGACGCACGAGCGGGCGCTCGACTATGCCGTACGCCCCGAGATGCTCTGGAACGCGGGGATCTTCCTCTGGAAGGCCGAGACGATCATCGAAGCGATCCGCACCCATGCGCGTGCGATCGGGCATGGACTCGATTCGCTCCTGGCGGCGCTGCTCCTGGACGGACGGCGGCTGGGTCCGCAGGCAACGCACGCCATGGAGAGCTACTTCCGGGATGCGCCCTGCGAGTCGATCGATTCGGCGGTTCTCGAGCATCACCAGGGGAGTTATGTGACGCGCGCCCGATTCCGGTGGAGCGATGTCGGCGGGTGGCTCTCGTGGTCGGAGCACCGGGAGGCGGACGTGGACGGAAACAGGGGGGAGGGACCGCTGATCCTCCGCGACGCGAAGAACTGCGTCCTCTACTCCTCGCAGGATGGGGCCCTCGCGCTCCTCGGTGTTCGCGACCTGATCGTCGTGCGCTTGAAGGACGTCACGCTCGTCTGCGCGCGCGATCGGGCCCAGGAGGTCAGGAATCTTGTCAAGGAGGCACGCGATCGCGATGGGCTCCAGGGCCTTTTCTAGGCCGGGTCGGATCGGCCTCCTTGTGGCCGGTCTCGTCGCCATGGGCATTCTTGCCGCCGCGGGGTGTGCGGGACGCGGGCGCGGGGCGCCGCGGCCGGAGATCGGCGCGCAGGGCGGGGCCGGACAGCGAGAAGCGCCGGCCGTAGGTGCGGGGGGGGGCTCCGGATCGAAAGAGGCGGAGGACCGGGGCGAGGAGAGGTCGGCCGGGACGATCGTCCTTCCCGGGCAGAACCGTCTGCTTCCTTCCCAAGATCCGCGGAACCTGGCCGGGTCAGGCGAGCTTGCGCCGGCAGGGGAGGGTCCCGCTGTGGCGGCTCCGGCTGTCGCAGCGCCGCCGATCGTTCCGGGAGATGTCGAGGGGAATGAAGCCCCTGCTTCGCCCGCTCGCGAGTCCGCGAAAACAGACTCCCAAGCACCTTCATCCTTCCTTCCTCCCCCGATTCCTCCGGGCGAGGATCGATTCCGTGTGCAGGTGCTGGCGAGCGCGATTCCTGCCAACGCCTCCAGGGTGAGGGGCGAGCTCGAGGAGACCCTCGGGCTTCCCGTCTATGTCGAGCAGGAGCAGGGGATCCTGAAGGTACGCGTCGGCGACTTCAGAGACCGCGCGGCTGCCGATACCCTCCGGCGGCGATTGTTCGGCCTCGGCTACGGCGACGCTTTTGTCGTGGAGTGCCGCGGCCGATGAATGAGGAAGCGATGGAGATCATCCTGGTCGAAGACGAGGGGTGGAGGCATCTCCGCCCCTTGACCTGGCTCCGCCCCGCGGGGGAGCTATTGGTCGGCGCGCGGTCGAACGCGGAGCGGTGGGAAGGTGTCTCGCGGGCGCGCCCCGTGATCTGCTGCCGGCGCGAGGTCGCCGCGATCGATGGGGACCGCCGCGTCGCTGTGGCGCCGTCCGATTCCCGCCGCCGGCTTTGGGTCCGGGACCGGTGGATTCCAGATCCCGCGTGGGAGCGCGAGGCGCTGGGCGCCACAGGCTCGGTTTCCTGGCGGAATGACAGTGCCATTATCGCCGTCATCGGAGACGCCTCCCCCCCGACGGGGGCCGCGCCCGGGAGCGACGTTTTCTGGGATGCTCTCGCCGCTGGATCCGAGGTGAGGGATCGCTGCGGAGGGACATGGCTGGCGGAGCTCTCGGATCTGATCCGCGAGGGGGGCCGCCTGCTCGATGCAGATCTAGAAGCCCAGCTGGATGCACCCGGATCGCCCGAGGGGTTCGGAGACGGGTTCGCCTATGCGCGCGGCCGCGTCCGCGTCGGCAAGGGTTGCCAGATCGACCACGGAGCGGTTCTGGACGCGCGAGAGGGACCGATCATCCTTGGACCCGGGACCAAGGTTTTCCCCGGCACGTGGATCCGCGGGCCGTTCGGGTGCCGCGAGAACTGCCTACTGCTTGGTGGAAGGATCGGCGGAGGGAGCTACTTCGGTCCCGCCTGCCGCGTGCGCGGAGAGGTCGAGGCCACATTCATCTTGGGCAATTCGAGCAAGGCCCATGACGGTTTCGTCGGCCACAGCTACATCGCCGAGTGGGTGAACCTGGGCGCGCTCACGACGACGAGCGATCTGAAAAACAACTACGGCCCGGTCCACCTCGAGGCCTACGGCCGCCGCGTCGATACGGGGCAGCAGAAGATCGGTTCGTTCATCGGTGATCATGCGAAGAGTCGGATCGGCGCGCTCCTCAACTCGGGCAGCGTGGTCGGGCTCGCCGCGAATCTCCTCGACGAGGCGGGCCTGTTCCCGAAGTGGGTCCCCGATCTCGCGTGGGGTGGCGGTCCCGGGACGGGAGAATACGACCTGGACCGGTGCATGCGAACGGTGCGGATTGTCATGGAGCGGCGCGGCGCAAGATGCCCCGACGAGCTTCGGGGAGCCTTCGAGGCCGCGCGGGCAATGAGGAAGGAATAGGATGCCGGAGCTACGCAAGGATCCGATCGTCGGCCGCTGGGTGATCATCGCGACGGAGCGGGGCAAGCGCCCTTCCGACTTCGTCAATACCGTCACGCCGCCGAAGGGCGGTTTCTGTCCCTTCTGCCCGGGAAACGAGTCGAAGACGCCGCCCGAGGTCTATGCCGTCCGCGAAGACGGAAGCCCCCCGAACGGGCCGGGGTGGTCGATCCGCGTCGTCTCGAACAAGTTTCCCGCCTTGGAGATTGAGGGGGAGCTCGAGCGCCGCCCCGAGGGGATCTACGACAAGATGAGTGGAATCGGCGCCCATGAGGTCATCATCGAGACGACCGAGCATGACATCGAGACGAGCCAGCTCAGCGTCTCGCAGCTCGACGCGGTCTTCGTGGCCTGCCGCGATCGGATGCTCGATCTCGCCAAGGACAAGCGCTTCCGGTACGTCCAGGTCTTCAAGAACCAAGGCGAGGCGGCGGGGGCGAGCCTTGAGCACAGCCACACGCAGTTGATCGCGACCCCCATCATCCCGCGGCGCGTCGTGGAGGAGCTGAAGGGCTGCAGCCAGCATTTCGAGATCAAGGAACGGTGCATCTTTTGCGACATCGTCGATCAGGAGCTGACGGTGGGGACCCGCATCGTCTGCGTCAACGACGACTACGTCGTCCACGTCCCCTTCGCGCCGCGCTTTCCGTTCGAGACCTGGGTGATCCCGCGGCGACACGAGCACTTTTTCGAGGACGCATATCGCGGCAACTTCCTCTCGCTCGCCCGGATCTTCAAGGAGATGCTGATGCGGATGAACCTGGCGTTGAACAACCCGCACTACAACTGGGTTCTTCACACGAGCCCCTGTAACGAGTGGGAGGGGCCGAGGCACTACCACTGGCACATCGAGTTGATGCCGAAGCTGACCAAGGTCGCCGGTTTCGAGTGGGGGACCGGCTTCTACATCAATCCGACCCCTCCGGAGGAGGCCGCGGCTTACCTCCGGGAGGTGCCGGTTGTGCTCGATCCTCTCTCCCCGGGGCAGACGACCCCGCCGGTCCGGGCCTCCAAGGGGATCTAGATGAGGATCGCGATGGCCGCGGCCGAGATGGTCCCCTACGTCAAGGTCGGCGGGCTTGCCGATGTGACCGGAGCCCTGGCGAAGGAACTGGCGCGTCTTGGCCACGAGGTCCGCGTCTTCCTCCCGCGCCCGCCCGGCATGACCGCGGAGCGCTTCCCGGGCCTCTCGATCCGGAAGGCGGCGGAGATCGCGGTTCGCTTCCCTGACGGCACGGAACGGGCGGATCTGGAGATCGCCACGACCGGCGAGCCCGGACTCGAGATCGTCCTCGTCCACCACGACGGCTTCTACGGCAGGCCGAATCCCTATGTCGATCCGAAGAGTGGAACCGACTGGCCCGACAACGCGCGGCGGTTCGTCTTCTTCTCGAAGGCGATCATCGAGAGCTTCGCCGCCCTCCGGTGGTATCCAGACGCGCTTCACCTGAACGACTATCAGACGGGGCTCGTTCCGATCCTCGTTCGCGAGGTCCATTCGGGAGACGACGCGCTGCGGCGAATCGGAATCCTCTACGCGATCCACAACATGGGCTACCAGGGGATCTTCCCGCCCGCCGCCCTCGCCGCGATCGGCCACGACGCGGAGAAGCGCTTCTTCTATCCGATGGGGCCGCTCGAGTTCTACGGCAAGGTGAACTTCATGAAGGCGGCCGTGCTCTACGCCGACATGATCACGACCGTGAGCGAGCGCTACGCCCAGGAGATCCAGGAGAGTGCGGAGTACGGATTCGGTCTCGAGGGGGTTCTGCGCGCGCGGAGCCGCGACGTCCGCGGCATCTTGAACGGAATCGACGTCGAAATCTGGGACCCCGCAAGCGATCCGCTGATCCCCCACAACTATGGCCCGACCGATCTCGGACCCAAGCGGGACAACAAGGCCCGGTTGCTGCACGCGATGGAGCTCCCGCAGGACGATCTTGCAACGCCGGTCATCGGCATGATCTCGCGCCTCGTCGACCAGAAGGGGTTCGACCTCTTGGAGGAAGCGGCCGATGATCTGCTTGCGAAGGATCTGAAGCTCGTCGTGCTAGGGAACGGCCTGCCGAAGTACGAGGCGCTGATGCGCGATCTGCGGTCCCGATTCCCGAAGAAGTTCGCGGTTAGCCTCACCTTCAACGATCCCCTCGCGCACCTGATCGAGGCGGGGAGCGACTTCTTCCTGATGCCCTCGCGCTACGAGCCGTGCGGGCTGAACCAGATGTACTCGCTGCGCTACGGGACGATCCCGATCGTCCGGGCGACCGGAGGGTTGGCCGACACCGTGCAGGAGTACGATCCGGCCAGCGGGCGGGGGAATGGGTTCGTCTTTGAGGAGTACGCTGCGGAGGCGATGCGGGCGGCGGTCGAGCGGGGGCTCGCAGCGTACGGTCGCACGCGATCGT
>CAZNRY010000032.1:0-27368 GCA_964575675.1 uncultured bacterium | reverse complement strand
ACTCCATCTCCAACGCCATGCGGTTCGTAACCCCGCTGTCGAAGCATCTGAACGACCTCATCCGGTGACCTGCGATCGTGCAGCTCGAACTGCGCCAGGGCGCACGCATCAGCAGCCGCATACCCGCCGGGATCGGCCCTGGATCCGGCGGACATCTCCGTGATCCCCCAATCGAGGGCGGAATCGCGGAAGGCGGCCGATGCGCGCGATGAGAGGACGATGCCCGTCCGGGGAAGAGCGATCCGGATCACCGCCATCAACCGAAGCAGTGTCTCGTCCGGAACGACCCAGAAAGGGTGATGGGAAAGGTCCGATCCGTCGGCCGGCTCGATGCGTGGAAGCGAAATCGTTCGCGGGGGGACGCCATGAACCCTCTCAATCCGCCTCGCGTGACGGATCAGGGCGATCACGTCTTTGCGGGGATCGGCTAGTCCAAGGAGAACGCCGAGCCCGACGCCGCCAATCCCTCCCGAGAGAGCGCGGCTTGGGGCATCGATCCGCCGTTCGTAATCCCGCTTCGGGCCATCGGGATGGACGACGGAGTAGACCTTCCGATCGTAGGTCTCCTGGAAGAGCGTGTAGGAATCGACCCCTGCGTCGGACATGGCGCGGAAGAGGTCCCTATCACCGGGCGCGACCTCCATCCCCACGTGTTCGACGGAAGCTCCGTCGAAGCGTGCCCGGCGAACCGCGCGCACCGCGTCGAGCAGAAGAGCGCGGCCGCTGCGGCTCGGGTCTTCCGAGGCGACCAGAAGAACTCTGCGATGTCCCATCCTGAGCAGGGTCTCCGCCTCGATCTCGATCTCGCCCGAATCGAGGACCCGGCGAGCCGCATTCGGGTTGCCGGAGCGGAAGCCGCAGTAGAGGCAGTTGTTGACGCAAACATTTGCGTAGTAGAGGGGGGCGAATAGAAGGATCCGGCGCCCGTGGAAGGCATCGGTGATCTCTCGCGCCGTGCGTTGGAGCGCCTCGTCGATCTCCCCGGCCGGCCCGGCGAGCCAGCGCCTGGCCCGGTCGAGAGAGAGTCGCCCGCCCCGAAGCACGGAGCTGCCGGCCTCTTCGACTTCGCGTATCTTGTCAGGATCGTCCACGTCGGTATTCTAGACCCTGCCGCAGCGGGGAGCGAGCGCCCCGGGAAGGGACCTGATGAATCCGATCTACCTCGACCACAATGCGACGACCCCCGTCGACCCCGAGGTCTGCGACGCGATGATTCCCTATCTTCGGGAGCATTGGGGAAACCCGTCGAGCGGCCACGAGATCGGGCGCAGAGCCCGGGAGGCGGTGGAGCGGGCCCGGGCCGAGGTCGCGTCCTTGATCGGCGCACTCCCCGAGGAGATCGTCTTCACATCCGGAGGAACCGAGGCGATCCAGCTCTCCCTGATCGGCGCGGCCGAGGCCGTCCGCGAACGATCGCGCGATCGAAGGGTCTCCGTCTTGTCCTTCGCGCTCGAACACCCGGCAACGCTCGTGCCGCTGGAGGCGCTGGGGAGAATCGGGGATCGCATCGAGCTAATCCCGCCCGATGCGGACGGGGTTGTGCGACTGGACGCAATGCGCGCGGCCATGCGGGCGAACGAGAGGCCGGACCTGGTGTCGCTGATGCACGCGCACAATGAGACGGGGGCCTTTCAGCCGGTCGAGGAAGTCGGGCGGATCGCGCGCGAGCTCGGTATCCTCTTCCATGTCGATGCGGCCCAGACGATCGGGAAGTGCGAGGTCCTCGTGGAGGCGATCGGGTGCGATCTGCTCAGCATCGCGGCCCACAAGCTCTACGGTCCGAAGGGATGCGGCGCCCTCTACATCCGCAAGGGAACACCGATCCGCCCCATCATCCGCGGGGCGGGGCAGGAGCGCGGGATGAGGGGCGGGACGGAGAACGTGCCAGGAATCGTCGGTCTCGGGGCGGCATGCCGTATCGCCGGGCAGCACCTCGCAGAGGGAGAGCGGGCACGCCTCGAGGGGTTGCGCGAACGCCTCTGGACCGGTCTCGCGGC
This sequence comes from uncultured bacterium, assembly GCA_964575675.1. Taxonomy (GTDB): domain Bacteria; phylum Eisenbacteria; class RBG-16-71-46; order CAIMUX01; family VGJL01; genus CAZNRY01. Next base: position 25,371 of record CAZNRY010000032.1, on the reverse strand, counting down.
TGGGGTCCCGGACATCCGGCGGACGTCGGCGCGCGTGCCGACCTTGCCCAACACGCTCCACGTCCGCTTTCCCGGCGTCGCGGGCAACGCAATCCTCGCCCTCGTTCCCGAGATCGCCGCCTCGACGGGCTCGGCCTGTCACGCGGGAAGCAACAAGCCCCCCTCCGCGATTCTCGCGATCGGGGCCTCGGAAGAGGATGCGCTCGGATCGGTCCGCTTGAGCCTGGGCCGAGGAACCGGCCTGGAATCGACCGATCGCGCGATCGACCTGCTCTCCACGGGTTGGCGCGCGGCGCGCGGAGGGAATCCAAACGACCCCGGGCGATAGTCCAAAGAGAGCCTCGGCGGAGCAGGCGGCCCGCGAGGACGCTGAGCTCGTCCGGCGGACTCTGGCCGGAGACCGGGCCGCCTTCGAGGGGTTGGTCCTGCGCTACCACCGCGATCTGATCCGGCTTCTCCGCCGGATTACACGCAGTGTCGAGGATGCGGAGGACTTGACCCAGGAGGCGTTTCTGCGGGCCTACAGGGCGCTGGACCGCTTCGACCTCGAGAGGCCGTTTCGTCCCTGGCTGTGGACGATCGGGATCCGTCTGGCGCTTCAGGCGATCGCGAAGAAGGGACGGGGCAACGTGAGCCTGGACGGCCCGGATCGGGAGACGGAGGGGGCACGGCGAGGCGACGGCCCCTGGCTCGCCGACCACCGGACCGCGGAAGAGATCGACGAGCGATTGATGCAGCGAGACCTCATGGCGGCGCTCGATGAAATGGAGCCGCAGCACCGCGCCGTCCTGATTCTGCGCGTGATCGAAGAGCGCAGCTATGAAGAGATCGCGGGGATTCTGAACATACCGCAGGGAACCGTGATGTCTCGCCTGAACAGGGCGCGGCTCTCCCTGAGGAAGAAGCTTTCGGGATGGCTCCCCGGGGGAGAAGAAGATGCGTGATCGGTGTGAGTTCTTCCTCGAACGGTTGGGGCGCTACCTGGACGGCGAGCTCGAGCCAAAATCCGCGAGGGAGATGGAGGATCACCTTAGATCCTGCCCGCGCTGCCGCCGCGCGCATGAGGAGATGTTGGTCGGCGACCGTCTGCTTCGCGACGGCGTGAATGCCGAGGCAACAGATGAAGGACGGGAAGAGAAGGCAGCCGCCCGCCTGCTCGCCAGGCTGCGCGAGGAGCCCGAGCCGGAATGGGCGCGCAGACGAGGAAGCGCGGGGCGCGCGATCGGATTCGGCGGGTGGAGGCGGATCGCGAACCGGATCCGCTCCCGACGCCTCGGTCCCACGCTCGGATGGGCCGGCGGGCTGGCAGCGGCCACCGCCGCGGTCTTGCTCGCAATCCGCCTCGGCATGCCGGAGCGGCCGGTCGTGACCGATGCGTTCAGGAAGGAGAAGGTCGAACAGGCGCCCGTGGAGAGAGATCTCGGGCAAGAGCCGGGGCGATCGGGAAGCGGCCGACCGCGGGCGGCGGAGGCCCCGCCGGACCCGGAGAGCGCGATCCTCCCTGCGGCGCCGTCACCCGGGAGTTCGATGCCTTCCTCTGAGGCGTCCCCCTCTCTGCGCGTCGAGGCGGATGCGGCGAAGGCGCCCCAAGAGGCGCCGCCGCAGGCCCAAGAGGGCATCGAGGTCGAGGACTCACGCGAGGCGAGGACTCCGGTCGCTGCCGTGCGAGGCGGGCAAGCAGCTGAGACGATCCTCAAGACCGACGAGCCTCAAGCGGCGCCGCCCGAAGAGAATGCACGGGCGAAGACGACGGTTGAGGGCGAGAAAAAGGATACGGACAAGGGAGAGGACCGACATGCCGCGGTCCCCACCCGAGCAGGTAGAGCATCCGCACCAACGGAGACCTGGGGCGGAATCCGGAACTACACGGAGGCGCCGGCCGCCGAAGGCGCCAACTTCGCACTGCAGGCGGATGTCATCGACTCGACGGAGCAGGGAATCTTCTCACCAAGTGACACCCTCACGACCGCAGCCGAACTTGCCGTGCGGCTCGAGAGGGGCTCCGGCGCACTCAACAAGATGAGCGATTCCGATCTCGAGCCGGCCGAGCGGGCGCGTCGTTGGCGGGTGATCGGCGACTTGTGGGAGTGGCTGGCCCGGCGCGACGGTGTTCCGGTCTTCTTCGAGCGGGCGCTCCAAGCGTACGAGATGGGGGTCGCGCTCGACCCCGAGGCCGGGGCCCCCGACCCTATCCGCGTCGCCAGGGCCCTAGCCGGCGCCGGCACGGCGCCAAATCCGGCGGGGCCCGGGAATAAGATCCCCCTGCGGCGATAGGTTCCTACGTCCCCAGAGCTCGCGTCCCCTGCGGGCCGAGCAGGAGGTAGGAACCATGCGCACATCGAATCCGCACCATCGTCGCGCGGCGCTCGCCGCCCGGATCGGCCTTCTCGCCGTCCCCATGATCGTCCTGTCGGTCGGCCTTCTCGTCGCGCCCGCCCACTCGCAGGGCCGGATAATCCGTCCGACACAACCGAACCGACCGCTCCCCCCGCCGGGTGGCCATGAGGTTCGCAGCAGCGCCCGCGTGAGCGCTCGACTCGACGGACTCATTCTTCAGGTCGACTGCGAGCAGACCTTCGTGAATCAGGGATCCAGTCTCCAGGAAGTCGAGATCCTGATCCCGGTCCCTGCCGACGCGGTCGTGACGAACGGCCTTCTCCTCGCCGACGGGCAGGAGTATCCCGCCGAGGTCCTTCCCGCCGCGGAAGCTCGCAGGATCTACGAGGAGATCGTCCGCAGCCGCCGAGATCCGGCGTTGATCGAGTTGGCGGGGCACGGCCTGATCCGCCTCTCCGCATTTCCGATCCCGCCCGGGGGATCCCGACAGGTTTCGTTCCGCTATAGCCAGAGCCTTGCCGCTCGTGACGGACGGCTTCGCCTCCTCTTTCCCGTCGCGGCGCTCTGTGGCCTGAATCGGACGGGCCCGCTCGATCTTCGTCTGACGATCGACGGACGCGAGAGTTTGGCGCAGGTTTACTCGCCGAGCCACGATCTCGTGATCGAGCGTGAAGGGGCGCGCACGGCGACGCTGCGCTACGCCGCGGACTATCCCGATCCCCACGAGACCCTGGAGGTGATCGCGGTGCGCGATGAGAGTCCGATCGGCGTCGACTTGAGGACCGCTCGCGGACACGGAGAGGAGGATTACTTCCTCCTCGCCGTCTCTCCCGGCTGGGAGCTCCTGAGTGAGCGGAAGCACGCGCCGAAGACGGTCATCTTCGTCCTCGACCGATCGGGAAGCATGCAGGGCAGCAAGTTCGAGCAGGCGCGGCAGGCGTTGCAGACGATGATCGAGCAGACCGCGCCGAATGATCGCTTCAACTTGATCGGCTTCTCGGGCGAGGTTCACACCCTCTTCCTCGACGGGCCGCGTCGCGCGACGGCCGAGGCGAGGCGCAGGGCCGAGGAGTGGCTCCGCGGGCTCAACGCCACCGGCGGAACGGCGATGGCCGATGCGATCGAGGAGGCCTACCGGCAGATCGATCACTCCGGCTTGGTCCTCTTCCTGACCGACGGCCTTCCCACGGTCGGCGAGCAAGACCACGACGCGATCGTGCGTCTGGCCCAAGCGCGTGGCCGTTCGATCCGCTTCTACGCCTTCGGCGTCGGCTATGACGTCGATGCCACGCTCCTCGACGACCTGGCCCGGCGCGGCGGCGGGTCCGTCTCCTACGTCCGACCGGACGAGAGCATCGAGGAGGCTGTCACGTCCCTGCGCCAACGGGTCGAGTACCCATGCGCTCGCAACGTCCGGCTCCAGATCGTGGGTGCGCGCATCCACGACCTCTTCCCGGAAGGACCGCGCGACCTTTTCGCCGGGGAACCGCTGATCTTTGCGGGGCGAGTCCGCCCGGGAGCCGGACGCGCGACGGTCCGCCTCACGGCCGAGGGGCCGGATGGAAGAACGATCAGCGATTCATGGAGTGTCGACTTCGATGACGAGGGGGCGCGGAGCTCCGCCGTGCCGGTCCTCTGGGCGTCGCGGAAGGCGGCTGATCTGATCGAGAAGATCCGCCGCGAGGGGCACGATCCCCGGGCGCTGGAGGAACTGCGCGAGCTGTCCCGCCGCTACGGCATCCTGAACGAGGAGGTCGCCCTGCTCGCGCGCGAGGATATCCCCATGGTCGAGGTCCGCAGCACGCCCGACCGGACCGGGGGGCGCGCCGCGGGCAGCGCAAATGGGCTGGGAGCGCGGTCGTGGGGAGGCGCGGACCACGACCAGGTGGCCGGAATGGCTGCACCGATGCCACCGAGCGCGCAGGCCCCCGCGGACCGGAAGAAAGAGGTCGAGCTGTCGGCGAAGGTCTGGAGCCTGAACGAGGTCGGGTCGATGGCCGCCATCGAGAAGGACGATGTGGGCGGGGAATCGGTTCGCACGGCCGGTGAGGTCACCTTCCGCAAGGAGGGCGACACGTGGATCGATACGAGGATCGGCGATCGATTGCCGAAGGAGACCGAGACGATCCGCGTGCGTTCCTTCGGGGCGGCGTACTTCGAGCTGGCGCGGGCGGGCGGGCGGTTGGCCGATTGGTTCGCCCTCGGCGAGCGGGTTCGCGTCCTGCTGCCCGGGATCGTGTTCGAGCTGACCCCTGACGGAGAGGATAACCTGCCGGCCGGGACGATCAGGCGTCTGATCGAGGCGGCGGAGTCGACGTAGAGTCGGTGCGGCACCTGGGCCGCAAGCAGTCTCGGGGCTGCCCGCGCGATGCGGGTGGCCCCGCGCCGCGCGCTCCATGCGGCCATTCGGGTGACCGCCTCCGCTCGGCGCATGGGGCGCTCGCTCGGTGCATCCCGCTCGGGCCGGCTAAACGAGCGGGGCGCCGGCCTCGCGGGCGCACCGGCTTGCGCATGCATGATCGCCCCGGAACCTATTTCTCCCCAATGGGTTCGGGGATCGTCAGATCGACCTTGTCCACGGTTCGCCCGATGCTCGCGAGCGGCCGCGCGAAATCCTTCTCGTTGCCGACGATCAGCATCTGAAGATCCTCGGGGTGTATCTGTCTCTTCGCCGCCGAGAGGAGATCCTGCGCCGTGAGGGTGCGCACCATCTCGGGGTAGCGCGCCGTGAAATCGGCCGGGTATCCGAAGAAGTCGAGGTAGGCCATCCGCGCGGCGATCTGGCCCTTCGATTCGTACTTGAAGACGTAGGAGTTCAGGATCGCGTCCTTCGCGCGGTTGAGCTCTTCCTCCGTGACCGGCTCCTCGGTGATTCGCTTGACCTCCCTCTGCATCAGCCCGAGCACGACCAGGGCCGAATCGGCGCGGGTGCCGGCGTAGGCCATGAAGAGCCCGGGACGCGCGACGTCGGTCCCCGGCGCGGAGCCCACCATATAGGCGAGCGACCGCCGGGTGCGTACCTCGTTGAACAACCGCGACGAGAACCCTCCCCCGAGAATCTCCCCCAGGACGTTCATGGCCGCATAGTCCGCGTTGTCCGCCTTGATCCCTATGTGCCCTTCGATGATCCACGCGTTCGTCATACCGCCCTTTTCCGCGTAGGCGAGCTTGCCCCCCGGGACAATCGGCGGGATCGAGGGCTGCTCAGGCGCAGGCGCGCCGGACGATGGCCAGTCTGCAAAGAGCCGATCCACCTGCGAACGGATCTGCCCCGTGTCGAAATCTCCCCATAGAACCATGTAGATCCTGTCGGGGAAGAAGGTCTTCCGGTGAAACTCCACGAGGTCCTGCCGCGTGACCGCATCGAGCGTCGCGTATTCCGGAACGGCCGCGTAGGCATGGTTCCTGCCCCAGACGAGACGGCTCGATTCGCGCATCAGGATATCCATCGGGTCGTCGTTGCGGCCGGCGATCGACCGGCGCATCTCGTTCTTCGCGAGGACGAGCTTCTCCTCCGGGAAGCCAGGCCTGCGCAAGAGATCGGCGACGACGTCGAGCATCTCCGGCGCATACTCCTTCAGCGTCCAGAACGTCCCCTCGCCGCTGATCTGGCCGAGGGAGAACTCGACCGTGGCCCCGATGCTCTCGAGCCTTCGGTCGAGATCGTCGCCGGGATACTTTCCGCTACCGCCCGTGCGGAGAACCGTGCCCGTCATGTCGGCAAGGCCGATCTTGTCCTTCGGGTCGAGCATCGAGCCGGCGCGCACCAGGACACGACCCTGGACGACGGGAAACTCGTGGTCCTCGAGAATGTAGAGGACCATCCCGTTCGACAGGGCGACCCGGTCCACCTTCGGCAGCCGGACCTCGCGAAGCGGCGGGGACTTGATCTTGCTCCGATCCCAGATCGAGGGATCGTCGCCCGCGCGGGCCGTGGGGACGATCAGCGTCAGACAGGCGAGAATCGCCAGCGGCGTGCTCAACCGGTAACCCATCTCCCCCCCCTTACGACGACGAACCGGAGCGCTGGCGGATCATCCCCACGGTCCGGTTGTCCTTGCGCAGGCATTCTCTCGCCGCGCTCATCACATCGCCTTCGGTGACGGCATTCATCTGATCAACCTGCTTGAATAGATTGCGCCAGCTTCCCGTCAGCTCCTGATAGTAGGCGAGCTGGCCAGCCATCCCCCTGTTCGATTGGATCGAATGCCAAAACTCGGCGCGCGCGCGCGCCTTGACCCCGTCGAGTTCCTCCCTCGTGACGGGAGCCTCGGTCAAGAACCGCGCGATCTCCGCGTCGAAGACGGCCAAGGCGGAGTCGGGATCGACCCCGGTCGCGGGCACGATGTAGGCGAAGAGGAGGTTGCCGTACTTCTGTCCCGGCATGCCGGAAACCGCGCCGACTTGCACTGCCACCTTCTTCTCCTTCACGAGGCGCGTGTGGAGACGGCTTGAGCGACCGTCGCCGAGCACGCTTGTCAGCGCCTCATAAGCGTGAAATCGCGGATCGTTCATGTCCGGCTCGTGGTAGCCGAGCAGGATGACAGGCTGCGCGTCCTCCTCGATCACCACCCGGCGCTCGGCGGCCTGGCGCGGCTCGACCGTCACGACCGGCGGAGGAGCGGGCGCGTCGGAAACCCCGCTGAAGTAACGGTTGGCCAATCGCTCGACCTCCGCCGCCGACACGTCCCCGACGACGGCAGTCGCCATGTTCTTCGCCACGTAGTGTTCGCGGTAGAAGTTCTCGGCATCGGCGCGGCTGAGACTCTCGAGATCGGAGCGGTGACCGATGATCCCGTTGCCGTAAGGATGGGCCTTGAACGATGTCGAAAGAAACTCCTCGAAAAGCCGCCCGTTGGGGGTCGATTCCTCGTCCATCCGACGCTCCTCGACGATAACCTCGCGCTCCTTGTAGAACTCTCGCAGGACCGCGTTCGTCATGCGGTCTCCCTCCATGAGAGCCCAGAGCTCGAGCTTGTTCGAGGGCAGGCTGTAGAGGAAGTCCGTGTAGTCGACGCGCGTCCCCGCGTTCAATCCGTTGACGCCGGCCTCCTCGAGGACCTGCGTGAACCCGTTCGAGACGACGAACCGTCCCGCCTCCTCCTGCACGGCCTTGAAGACCGCCTCGAGCCCGACGAGCTTCGTCGAATCGGCGAGATGGCCCTTCTGGCGCTCGGCGAGCAGGGTCGCCCACGCGCGATCGACGGCATCGAGGACGTCCTTCTCCCGGACATAGTCGTTCGTGCCGACGTGCGGAGTCCCCTTGAACGCCATGTGCTCGAAGACGTGAGCGATGCCCGTCGTCCCGGTCACGGCATCAACCCCGCCGGCGTTCACGGCGGTATTGAAGGAGAAAACGGGGGCCTCATGCCGTTCGAGAACAATAAAGGTGAGTCCGTTCGGAAGACGGAACTCGCGGACTTGCCCCTCGATCGCGGCGAACCCTTTCTGACCGAGCCCGGAGCCGGCCGCCAGGACGGGCAGCGGGACTGACACGAGCAGGGCCAGAGCGACCGCCGCAGCGGCCGGCGTCCGCCTGATGAACGACATCGTTCCCATCGAGACGTTCCTCCTCTCTTGCGAAGGAGGCCCCTGCGCCGCGACGGCGCCGGGGCCTGGGAGAAGCCTGACAGAGAGCACAGGGGCGGGCAACAGGAAAGGATGATGGTCCGCCCCGGGCGATCATGCAGGGGCGATGCCGCAGCGAGCTGCGCCATGCGCCGAGCGTAGGCACGCCCCGAATGAGTCGCCCGGGGCGGTAGGCGCGAGCAGGCGCAACCGGCGGGAGCGTGCTATATTCACGCGGCATCCGCCAGGTCACGGAAGCGCCAACCACGGGACGCCGCAAACCAAGACGAAAGGACCGACGAGCGAATGCCTCGGATCGAAGCCGTCATCGAAGAGCTGAAAGCAGCCCTGCTCTCCCATCTGCCGGGAAAGGCGGCCGGGTATGATCCCGCGTTCTCGCGTCCCCCGAATCGAGATCTCGGAGACCTGTCGATCGCGGTTTTCCCCGCGGCGAAATCGATCGGACGCCCTCCGCACGATCTCGCGCGGGAATGGGCGGCGGCCCTTCCCGTCGGGCGCTCGCTGGCTGGAGGACTCGTGCTCGAATCCTGCACGGCGACCGGAGGCTTCCTGAACCTCCGCTTCGAGGCGGAGTCGCTACTCGGCACGATCAGCGCGTGCGTCACGGAGGAAGGCGCCCGATACGGCGGTCTTTCGCTGGGCGAGGGGCGGCGGGTCATGGTTGAGTACTCCAGCCCCAACACAAACAAGCCTCAGCATCTGGGCCACGTTCGTAACGATGCGATCGGAATGAGCCTCTCGAGCCTTCTCGAGGCGGCCGGATACGACGTGATCCGCACGAATCTCGTGAACGATCGCGGGATTCACATCTGCAAGTCGATGCTCGCATACCAGGTATGGGGAGGCGGAGAAACCCCCGAGACAACGGGCGAGAAAGGCGACCACTTCGTCGGCCGTTTCTACGTCCGTTTCGACGCGACCCTGCGCGAGGAGCGCGCCTCGTATCTCGCGAGGGAGGGACTCGATCCCAAGACCCTGGACCGCGAGGCGAGCGACGCGGCCGAGGAGCGCTTCCTCGCCTCCTCCGAGTGGATGCGCCGCGCCCAGGAAATGTTGCGCCGCTGGGAAGAGGGCGATCCGGAAACCCTCGAGCTCTGGAAGAGAATGAACGCCTGGGTCCTCGAGGGGTTCCGGCGGACCTACGACCGCCTGGGCTGTCGTTTCGACCGTTGGTACTTCGAGAGCGAGACGTGGATGCTCGGCAAGTCCGAGGTCGATCGCGGACTCGCGAGCGGCGTTTTCCATCGAAAGGAGGACGGCTCCGTCTGGGCGCCCCTCGAGTCGATCGGGTTGCAGGACAAGATCCTCCTGCGATCCGACGGAACGAGCGTCTACATCACGCAGGACATCGGAACGGCCATCCTGAAGCAGAACGACTTCGGGCTGGACCGCTCGCTCTACGTCGTGGGCGCCGAGCAGGTCCTCCACTTCAAGAATCTATTCGCGATCCTGCGCCTCCTCGGCCACGCATGGGTCGACGGGTGTCATCACGTCTCCTACGGCCTCGTGACGCTCCCGCGCGGGATGGGAAAGCTCAAGTCGCGTGAGGGAACCGCGGTCGACGCCGACGACCTCCTCGATCTGCTGCACGATGAGGCGCGGCGGCGAATCGTCGACAGCGGCTATTGCGGCGACGACCCCGACCGGATCGAGGCGACGGCGGAGGCGATCGGCCAGGGAGCGCTCAAGGTCTACCTCCTTCAGGTCGGAAACGACAAGAACATCGTTTTCGATCCCGAGGAGAGGCTTTCCTTCGAGGGAGACACGGGCCCCGCGATCCAGTACAGCCACGCGCGGATCTGCGGGATCGTGCGCAAGGGGCTCGAGCGCGGGGTCGTGCGCGAGAGCGACATGATTCCGGCTGAAGACGCGCCGGCCGGCGTTTTTGCGGCGGTTCGGCCCGAGCGGATCGACTATGCACTTCTCTCGACTCGTGAAGAGAGGGACCTCGCGCTTCAGCTCCTCGAGTTTCCCCTCGCCCTCGCCCTCGGATGCAGGCAGCTCTCCGCGGCTCCGATCGCAACCTATCTGCTCGACTTGACCCGTTGTTTCGCGCGGTTCTATCACGAGCAGCGGGTGCTTGACGCCCCGGACGACGCGACCCGCGTCGCCCGGCTCCACCTCTGCCTCTGCGTCGCTCAGGTCCTTCGCCGGGGGCTCAAGATCCTCGCCGTGGAGGCCCCCGACCGGATGTAACCGGTAGGGATCGCACCCTCGTGTCCGCGCGAGCGGGCGTCTCCGGCTTGCAAACGCGAGGATGAAAGGACTCGGAACAAAGAGGCAGCGGTCCGCCCAAGGGCAAAGCCGCTGCCACTTTTTCTTTCGATCGCTCGTCCGTGTGGGGCTAGGATTCCTCCGGCCGGAACCCCTCCGATTTACCCTCATCCAAGTCGATAGGCCCGATCCCGCCCGTCAACCCGATCTTGCCCTCGCCTTTCCTGTCCTCGGAAGGGCTCGGACGGCCGAACGGCTGCGCTGGTGGATTCGCCGCCTCCTGCTCGCGGTTCAGGTCGGTCCCGAGCCCGTGGCGGGTCTTCGCATCCCTCGGCTTGCTCTGCCGCCCCTTGCGGTGTTGCGTCCAGGGCCGCCGGTGGCGCCCGAAGCTCGCCGCTTGCGCTGGAGCGCTGGCCGGCTCCTCCCGTTCACCAAATCCCGAGAGCATGTCGAGCGGCTCGTCAAGAGGACCGGTCTCGGCGGAGGGTCCTCTCGAATCGCGGGGAGCGCGATCCGGAAGATCGACCGGTGGAGTTGCTGCAGCGTGATCCGGCGGACCGCGGCGCTCGGCGGCCGCGGGCGGTTCGGATGACGCGAATCTGTCCGATGGCGCGAAGCGATCGATCGGTTCGGACGGCTCGGGGGAAGCGTAGCGATCCACGGAAGCGGGTCGGTCCGATGGGGAGTAGCGATCCACCTGGGCCGGTCGATCATCGGTCTCATAGGGATCGGTCGGCTGCTCGACGGCGCGGCCCGGATCATCCGGCCCTCGCTCCGGATCGCGCCTCATCCGGTCGTCGCCCGAAGAACGCGAGGAACTCGACCGCCGGCGACGCCGGGGACGGCGATCCCTGTCCCGGTCGCTGTCACGATCGTGGTCCCTCTCGCCGCCGGACGGCTCCCCATCACCAGGGGAAGAATCCGGACGGAGCGGACGCGCGGGCGGCACGTCGGTTCGAAGTCCGGGCACCATGGGGGCGCGCGGAAGCGGAGGCCTTTCGTCCACGGACGGGCCCCCCTCGTGACGCACCGGCCGGCCGCTCTCGGGTTCACGCGCGATCGATTGCGGCGGCCTGCCCGTCACGACCACGCCCAGCGACCGCACGTCCTCCGTCTCAGGAGGCGCGCCCGGACGGCGGCGTCCCTGCTGCCAGCGATCGCCGTCTCCCTCGTCCCGCACCGGAAGAGGCCGGGCCTGAATGGACGAAGGCAAGACGCTCTTCTCGGGCGCCGCGTCGCGCGGGGCCAGTGCGACCGGCACGGCCGGATCGGGCGGACGCTCGCGACGGTCTCCGCCGGGACCCCGTTGCGGTCGAGAAGCGTCTCGCCCGCCGCGCGGACCGCGGGTTTCGCGCCCCGGCTCACTGCGGCGGCCATCCCGCCCTCCGGTGGGTCCCCTTCTTTCTCCGTCACGATCCCTTCCCCTCGCGGGACCCCGGTCGCGAGAACGGCCTTCTTGCCTGTCCCCTCCGCGCCGATGGTCGCGCATCGATTCGGGACGGGAACGCTGCGCCCGTTCGGGCTCGCGCCGGGCCGGCAAGCGAAGCTCGCGAACCGTCGCGGGAGCGTTCATCGCAAGGATTCCGGCCAGACCGAGGACAGCCCCGCGGAGGCCGTCAACGAGAAGCAGATAGAGAGATCGGGCGAGCTGGGGCTCTCCGAAACGCCCGAAGAGAAACGTGGCAAGCCCGAGGAATGTGAGAGCGCCACCCAGGGCGATGGAGAGCCGGTAGGCCTCCCTCTTCTCGGACCGAAGCCATGCAAACGCGAGCAGATGGAGGGCGGACATCGCGATGCCGGCCCATCCGATCACAAACAGGAGGACCTCAATCGGCCCTCTAAACTGTCCTGCTGCGGACAGTTGTGGGATCTCAAGCCACGTCGACGCGAAGCTCGCGGGCGCCGTGAGGGCCCAGACTCCTACAGCGAGCTCGATCGCGCCGGAAAAGGCCAAGATCGTGAGCAATAAGATGTTCATCGACTCCCCTTGGGTTCCTAGACCGGATGCATCCACGGGATTTGATATGAGGACGCGCGGTCTGATTCGTTAAGTAGACTTGATCAATCTAGGCATCCCCCGGGAGCCTGTCAACGGCCTGGCCCCTGTCAGGCCAGCTTCCCCGCTTCGCCGGCCTCGAGATAGGCGATCATGCCGGGCGGATCGACCCGGGGCGCGCACGGGCCAAGAACGCCATTTCCATGGAATCGTTCCCTTTACGGCGCGCGAGGGCCGATCTAACCTGGTGGAGCCTCAGCCGGCACACCGTCGCTGCGGGCCAGGCCCTGCCCGGCCCCCCCCGAAATGGCCGGCCCGCGTTTGGGCCGAGGGAGGAGTGGGACCGCACAATGAGCAAGGGGAAAATCCTTCTGGTCGATGACGATCCGGATCTCGTCGAGGCGATGCGGCTCGTTCTCGAGGGGAACGGCTACGACTGCGTGCACGCGTCGAATGGCACACGGGCCATCGAAGCGATCCCCAAAGAGAAGCCCGATCTGATGGTCCTCGATGTGATGATGGATGATCTGACCGAAGGGTTCCACGTCGCCTACAGGATCCGCAAACCCGATCCGGGCCTGGAACCATTTCAGCAGATGCCGATCATCATGCTCACCGCGATCAGTCAGCGGACGGGAATGAAGTTCGACAAGCAGACGGACGCCGACTACCTGCCGGTCGAGGAGTTCTTGGAGAAGCCGGTCCAGCCGAAGGAGCTTCTGGCAAAAGTGGAGCATCTCCTCACCAGGCGCAAGGGGGGACGGGCGACCTCCTAGCCCATCCATCCGATGGAGGCCCTCGGCTGGGTGGTGGCGGCGGGGCTGCTCGTCGCGACCTTCGTCTCCGTTCTGGCGATGCTCCGCGCTCGCGCGGGACGGGATGAAGCAGCGAAGGTTCTGGCGCGTCTTGATCAGGAGCAGGCGCGGATCCTCGAGGGCCTCGTCCTCGCCGAAGAAGCGTCCTCGCGGATCCTGACGCCGGGCGAGCTCGCGGGAACGGTCGAAAAGGTGACGAAGGAAGCCGTGGACCTCCTGGGCGCCCAGGGGGTCTGCGTTTTGATCCGTCCGCCCGACGACCAGGACGAGCCGACCGCGCTCTGCTGGGGGCGCATCCCGGATGGGATGGACGACGCCGGGCGGCCGATCCCCCCGAACCCGGGCCAGGGTTTCGGTACGGTCCTCTCGATTCCGATCCGGATGAAGGATGTCGTGCTGGGCGAGTTCCGTGTCGCCGAGTTCCCCGGCCGGCCGCTCAACCTTCGCGAGGTCCATGTCGTTCGGCTTCTCGCGCAGCTCGTCGCGATCGCCGCGCAATACCGGTTCCAACGAAGGGCGATCGAGCGGGCGGAGGAGGACAAGCGCCGCTTCATCCTCGCGACCACCCATGATCTTCGGGCGCCCGTCACGACGATCGAACAACTGACCCAGGTGCTGCGGGAAGGGTACGCGGGGGAGCTTTCGGCCAAGCAAATGGAGCTGCTCGACAAGATCCACGGCCGCGCGGACCACCTCCTCGAGCTTCTGTCGGACCTCCTGAACCTTGCGATGGAAGATCAGGAGCTGGGTCAGATGCGGCAGGTGACGCCCGTCTCGCTCGCCTCCGTGTTCGACATACAGGTCGAGGCCGCGCGGATCGCGTGCGAGTCGCGCGGCGTCGGGATCGAGGCGCACCGCCCGGACAGCCCGCTCATGCGGATGGCAGCGCAGGGAGACTTGGATAACATTCTGGCGAACCTCCTCTCCAACGCGGTCAAGTACACGCCTCGGGGAGGAATGATCGATGCGCGGCTCGAGGATTCGCCGGGAGGCGTCCTCATTCGCGTCTCGGACACGGGCATCGGGATTCCGAAGGACTCCCTCCCCCGCCTCTTCAGCGAGTACTTCCGCGCGTCCAATGCGCGGGAGATGGAGCGTCACGGAACCGGTTTGGGGCTCGCCCTGGTGCAGAAGCTCGTACGCAAGTACGGGGGCAGGATCCGGGTCGACAGCACCGAAGGGAAGGGAACGATCGTCGAGGTCCTCCTGCCGCCCGAGTAGGGATCGGATCCGTGGAATGAGGACGGACGCGACGGGCGGGTCGGGAGCATGCGCGCTTCATCAGGGATGGAAGACCGATGAGTAGACCTATGGAGGGACTGAGGTGAGGGCAAAGAAGATGAAGATCGGCGGAATTATCGCCGCCGAAGACCTCGGGATGATCACGGTTCAGGGAGCCCCCGACGCGCCCGGGATCGCGGGGAAGATCCTCGAGGCGATCGGCAACTCGGAGATCAGCGTCGGATTCATCTCCTGCGCGCCCGACCTAGGGGGTGGGGCATCGATCACGGTCTGCGTGGCGATGGATCGGTTCGAGCGGGCGTTGGATGAGATCGAACTCGTCCGCGATGAGATCCAGGCGCAAAGGGTGGCGACCCAGGAAAGGATCTGCTCGATCTCGGTTTTCGGCCCCCATTTCGGGGAAATCCCGAAGGTTGCCTCTCGGATCTTCAGCGCCCTCGCCGAGGCGGGGATCAACATCCTCGCGATATCGACCTCGGTCTCCTCCGTAACCTGCGTCTTCAATCAGACGCTGCTGCACGAGGGGATGAACGCGCTTCGGAGCCATTTCGAGATCCCCTGACGCCGCGCAAGGCCGTCAGGAAGCCAGGCGCAGCCCCTTGTACATTTCCACGATCCGCGGCCGCCACCGGTCGATCACCGACTCGGGTCCGACCGCCTTGAAGAACCACGGCCCGCCTTGCCCCTCGACAACCGCGCCGAAGAGCTGCCAGCCAGGCTCATCGTAGGACGGCCCGCCGCCCATTCCCGAGGACTGGTAGCGCCCCGCCAACGAGATCATCGTGACCTTGAGACCGCCCTTCGACGTCGTGCTCTCGATCTTGGCCTTGGCCATCGGATCTCCGCCGTCCGCCTGCGTGAACTGGCTCGCCCACCGCTCGAGGTTCGCCTGGGTGCCGCCGCCCGAACCGACGCCGAAGAAGAAGACAGCGATCTCCCCGTCCTTGACCCCATCCTTGCCGGCGGGAACTCGATACTGGGCGATCCGCATCGTGTTGGCGGGTTGCTCGCTCTTGAGCCCCGACGCCACATCCCAGCTGAGCCCCTGCATCGTTACCATCGGCCCGTCAGCCGAGGTCGGAGCTGCCGGCATCCTGGGCGCCGCCTTCTGCGCCATCTGACTCGCCGCGCCGGTCTCCTCCGCCTTCTTCGACGATCCGATCTTCTCGACGTTGCTGTTGCATCCGAACGTCGCGGTCAGGAGCAGACCGGCCACGCACAGGGCGGGCGCCTTTCCGAGAGACCTTCCGTTCATCATCTTCTCCTTCTTGGCTTCGCGCCGGCCGGACTCGGCCGGGGGGATTCTATCGGTGGACCTAAACTTGTCTCGCATCGAGAGCCATCGCGTCAACAGAAACCGGCCGGCGGCATGCCCGCCGGGTCGCGGAGGGAAGGCGCAACTGTCGATCCTGCCAGAAGATTCGAACAGATTCGACGATCGCGCGGCCCGCAGGGATGGCCATTCGAGCGGATGTCGAATCGGCGGACTCCTCGGGCACCCGTCCTGCTTACTCCCCAGGTGCGACTGCCGCGCGGAGAAGAGGCGCCGTCGACCGAGCCACCGCAACGGAGGGATCTTGATTTCACCGAGACGCAGGGCGGCGCGAGGCCCGACGACGGCAAGGACGGCGCGATCCCGGAAGAAGACGCGGCCGGCCTGTCTCCATCATCTCTGCGCCCGTGCTGCGATCTTGACCATGGCGGCGGGCTCTTTTCTCTCCGTTCTCTGCGGGTGCGGGAAGGACCACTCCCCCGCGCCCGGCCCGCACGGTCATCCCGGCGCGCTTCGCGTCTCGTGGATGCGCCCCGCCGCGAACGATCTCCTCTCCGACTCGGTGCGTTGCCGGGTCCGAATCGAGGGGGGCGCGGTCCGGAGAGCGGAGCTTTCGGCCGATGATTCGCCCGCCGTCGAGCGGACCGTCGAACCGTGGACGTTTTGCTGGCTGCCCCCCGACTCCTCGGCGACGGGAAGCGCGGGCGAACGAACGATTCGCCTGCGGGTGGCGGCATGGGATACGGCCGGGACCGAGTCGAGGAGCGATCCGCTGGCCATCCGCTGGTTTCCAAACGGCGTTCCCCGCGTCCGATTCATCGGAACCGAGAGCCCGGCGTGGATCGAGCGCGTCGCCGGCGAGAGCCTTCGCGTCGAGGCGATCGACCCGGACGACGGCGTCCTGGGCGGCGCATCGATCGATTGGCGATCGGACCGCGAGGGGCTGATCGGCCACGGCGGGTGCATCCCCGTCGAGTCCTTGATTCCGGGTCGCCATCTCCTCTGCGTGCGCGCAACCGACCGCTGGCTGCGGTCCGCTTCGGCGGAGGTCGTGGCCGAGGTGTTCAACTACTCCGATCGGCGCACCCCCGCCGGCCTCCTCGACGACGTCCGCCACGCCCTCCTCGACCGGCGGACCGACATCTACGCGGATGCGCTCGGCGAGGGGTTCTTCTTCATCTTCTGTCCGGCCGATCGGGAGATCTATCCGGATGCGCCGGTTCGCTGGAACGCTTCGAGCGAGGAAGGATTCGTCCGTCGATGCCTCTCGGATCCCGATCTCCGACTTTTCGGCGTGGAGTGGACGATCGCCTCGCTGCAGGCGGCGAGAATCGACGGAGAGGAGGGGGCGAAGGCCGAGATCGCGGCGATCGAGATCAGGCTCGCGGCCGGCGCCCGCGACACCCTCACGGTGTCCGGCGGTTTGGCGCGGGTCTACCTTCGCCAAACACGGGCGTCGGGTATCTGGAACATCGTTCAGTGGCAGGACCTCGGGGCCCGGACCACGACGACGCAGGGCCGCTTGCGACTCGAGGTCACGAGACGGGAGGGATGGCGAGGCTCAAGAACGGACTGATGGGGGAACATCGAGCTTCCGCTCCCGGAAGTCCCCCAGAACCACGAGGGCGAAGCGCTCCGGATGGACATGGCGCCGGGCGAATCCGAGAACCTGTTCCGCCGTCACGGCCTCGATCCTCTCGATGTCGCGAACCCAGTACTCGTCCTCGAGATGGAAGAACTCTTGCTCCAGCATCTTCTGCGCAAGCTGGTCATTCGTCTCGAGGGTCAGGGGAAGGCTGCCCGTGAAGAACCTCTTCGCCCACTCGAGCTCCTGCTCCGTTGGCCCGGCCTCCAGGAAACGGTCGATCTCAAGGAGCATCTGCAGAATCGCCTCGTTCATCGTCGCGATCCCGGTCTGCGTGGAGGCGAAGAAGTAGCCGGGCTGTCTGCGCGTCAGGACGTTCGTATGCACGCCGTAGGTCAGCCCGCGTTCCTCGCGAAGGCTGCGCATCAATCGACTGCCGAATCCCGCCCCGCCCAGGATGTAGTTCATCACGGTCGCAGCGCAGAACTCGGCATGGTTGCGCTCGATCGCGACATTCCCCATCCGGATGTACGCCTGTGTCACGTCCTGCTGGATCGTCACGATCCGTCTCGCGGGAAGGACCTCCGGCGGCTCGGGAAGCTGCGGAAGCGACTCGGCCGCCTTCCATCCTCCAAACCTCTCCTCCGCGATCCGAATCGCGCGTGCCGAATCGATGTCTCCCGCGATCGCAAGGATTGCGCCCGCGGGGACATAGCTCGCGATCCACAGGTCGACCAGGTCCTCGCGCGTCATCCGGCCGATGGAATCAGGCGTCCCCTCTCTGGTCCGCCGATAGGGATGGCCGCCGTAGATTTCCTCGAAGAAGCGATTGCGGACGACGTCCGCGTGGTCATCCTTGCGGCGCTCGAGAAACCCGAGAATCTGGGAGCGCCTGCGCTCGACCTCCTCCTCGAGAAACGCGGGCGAGAGGGTCACCTCGGCCAGGATGTCGAGGAGAGCGTCTGCGTCGCGCGAGAGGCCCGTGACGTCGATCGTCGCGTAGTCGTAGTCGCATCCGGTCGAGAGGGTCGCTCCGAGTCCATCGACGTCCTCCGCCAGCTCGACCGCCGTTCGACGAAGCGTCCCCATCGGAAGAACCTGCGAGGCGAAGAATGCCGCTCCGGGCCGCTCCTCGGGCTCGGAGGCGATCCCCGCCGGGAAGAGAAGCGTCGCGGAGAGGGTGGGAAGGTGCCGGCGCTCCATGACGAGGACGACGAGGCCGTTGCCCAGAACATGCCGCGCGCGGACGGGACGGTAGACCGATGCGGGCGCGGAGCTCACTCTAGCGCGCCCTTCTCGGGAACGAGATACCCGGTCGTCCGCCCCCTATCGTGCAGGTAGTCTGCCGCAGCCAGGGATACCTGTTCGGATCCGACCTGCACGCACCGCTCGTGGAATGTAAAGAAGTCCTCCCAGCAGGAAAGGCACTCCTCCGCGCCGAGACCGTGCCCCAGCTCGAAGTTGTTCTCCTGGCCGAAGACGTAGTCGGCCGCGAGCTGGTTACGCGCCTTCTCGATTTCGCGCGGCGAGGGCGGCGTCGAGCGGAGCGACTCGACTGTCTCGATGGCCGCACTTCGCAGGGATTCGATCTCGACGCCGGGGCGCGCGGTCGCCCGGATCATGAAGGTCGAGGGATCACGTCGGAGGTAGAGACCTCCCCCGACGTCGGTCGCAAGAGGCTCCTGATAGATCAGCCGCTGGTAGAGACGGCTGCTTCGGCCGCGGAAGAGGATGTACTCCGCCATGTTCAGGGCGGGGATGTCGGCATGGGTCGATTCGGGGACCCGATAGGTCATGATCAGACCGGGGAGTTGAACGTCCTTGTGCACCCGGACGGTCCGCTCGCCGAGCTGCTGCGGCTCGCGGATCCGCACCTCGGGAACTTCCCGACCGCGGGCGATCTTTCCGAAATAGCGCGCGGCCATCTCCACGACCCGGTCGTGCACGACTTCCCCCGCGACGACCAGGACGGCGTTGTTCGGGCGGTAGTAAATCTGGTAGTAGGCGGCGATCTGCTCGCGGGTGATCGTCTCGAGATCGGTCATCCATCCGATGACCGGCCAATGGTACGGGTGCGCCATGAAGACGGCCGCCTCGACCGCCTCTGATAGAAGGCCGTAGGGCGGATCCTCTCGCGTCTGACGGCGTTCCTCGCGGATCACCGCGATCTCGCTGTCGAACTCCTCCCGGCCGAGGAGGAGCCCTTGCATCCGGTCCGACTCGAGGTCCATCGCGATCTCGAGCCGGTCGCTCGCCATGTTCTCGTAGTAAGTGGTCGAGTCGTGGCCGGTGAAGGCGTTGTGGGCCATCCCGTTCTCTTGAACGATCCGATCGAAGGCGCCGTAGGGATGGCGCTCGGTCCCCTTGAACATCATGTGCTCGAAGATGTGTGAGGCGCCGGTAATTCCCGGACCTTCATTGCGGGAACCGACGCGATACCAAATCTGCAGGCTCGCCGTGGGGCTCGCGGGGTTCTCGACCGTGATGATCTTCAGACCGTTCTCGAGGACCGATTCCCGGATGCGGTCGCGCATCGATGTCTCAAGTACTTGCGGTGCATGCATTGCCCAAGGGTACCACGAGGCGCGGATGAGGGCGACACTCGGCAGGGACCACATCCCGCACGGGCCATTCCCCCGAAGATCGCCGTCCCGCTGCCGCTGGCGGGGTCTTCCATCGGAATGCCGGCGGCGCTATGCTCCTTCGATCCGATCCGATTCACTCGTGCGATTCACCCCCAAGGAGGCGACGGCGATGGGCAGCGACAGGGAATACGTGCTTGGAACCCACGATGAGGAGATCGCCCGTCTCGCCCTGCAACACCGCGTCTGGCGGCCCCGCGCGACCGCGGCCTGGCGACGCGCAGGGTTCACCGTCGGCCAGACGATCCTCGACGTCGGGTGCGGTCCGGGCTATGCGGCGCTGGACCTCGCCGAGATCGTCGGGGAATCGGGCCGCGTCGTCGCGATCGACAAGTCGAGGCGCTTTCTCGATTCTCTCGAGGCGGCGCGCGTTCATCGCGGCCTCCAGAACATCACGGCCCACGAGATCGACCTCGACGAGGAGGCGTTGCCCGATGTCGAGGCTGACGGCGCATGGTCGCGCTGGGTCTTCGCGTTCGTGAAACGCCCGCGCGATCTCTTGGCCCGTGTGGGCGGCCGGTTGAAGAGGGGCGGCGTGCTCGTCGCCCACGAGTACTTCGACTACGCCACGTGGAGGCTGTCCCCCCGCTGTGCGGAGCTCGAGGAGTTCGTGAGGATCACGATGGAAAGCTGGCGCGCAAGCGGAGGCGAGCCCGACGTCGGCCTCGACCTGCCGGTTTGGCTTGGGGAGCTTGGCTTCGAGGTCAGGACCCTGCGGCCAATCGTGGAGATCATTCCGGCCTCGAACTTCGTATGGCAGTGGCCGAAGGCGTACATTCGAAACGGCCTGCTGCGGCTAGTCGATCTGGGTTACCTCACGAAGGAGCGGGCCGGGGCGATGGCGGAGGAGATCGCGGTACGGGAGGCTGCGCCGCACACCCACATGATCACGCCGGCGGTCGCGGAGATCATCGCGGTGAAGAGATAGGGCCGGCTCCCGGCCGGCGATGGACAGGTTGAACCCGGAACGGTCGGCCATGAATGCCCATGGACGAGGGCGGGATCCGGGCGTAGTCTACTTCGCGGCTACAAGGTCGTTCGGGTCGACCCAGCGAAAGGAGCTTCGGGATGGCTCGCCTCGCAGCGTTTCTGGCTTTCGGCGTGCTCGCCGCCGGCCTCGCCTTCACTCTCACCGGCTGCGAAGATGACTGTACGACCAAGCCGATCCCCGCCACGGGGCAGATCCAGGGCAGGATCACCGCACTCGGGATTCCGGTAGATGCGCGCGTGGTCGCCTATCGGGTGGTGGACTCCTCGGGCCAGGCCTGTTCCTGTCCGGGGATGACGGCCGAGACAGACTCGTCGGGCTCGTACCAAATCTCCGTCGCGCCCGGGCGGTATGTCCTCTTTGTGTCGGTGCGAACCTCCTCGGGCGGCGTCTCAGGACTGCTGGCGCACGGCACCCTCGCAAGGAGGGATGTCGACACGCTAACCGTCGAGGGCGGCGCCCCCGTGCAGACCGACCTGCGCCTCGGGGCGGCGCGCCTCGAGCTGTCCGTGCCGTCCGCCTTGGAGGGAGTGAAGAACTACGCAGCCCTCGTCTCGCAGGATGAGGACGCCGACCTTCACATCACGGCCATTGCGCAGCCTGCCGAGGGGTTTGCCGCCTTCTACTTCCCTGCCGTTCCGTCCGGCAACTATAGGATGCAGTTCCGCACTGCTCTCACGAGCTTCTGGCTTCCGGGAAGCTACGTGGAGAACGAAGGAGATCTGCTCAACGTCGGGCTCGAGGCGGAGACCGTCTACCAGGGCGAGGTCTCGACGCTCGCGACCCTCCGCGGAACAATCACCGGAAGTTGGCAGGAACTGAACCTGTATCGCCCGATGCTCACCCTCTTCGGCCCCGACTCCATCCCGATCGCGCATGCCTCGGCGGAGGACGACGGGGTGTTCGAGATCGTAGCTCTCGGGCCGATTCGGACACGTCTCCAGATCACCGTCGAGGACATCCGCCGCTGGGAGGGAGGAAGCAGCTACGCCGCGGCGACGGAGTTCGACCTCGAACCCGGGCATGAGACGGTCGTAGAGATCATCGAGAGCGGTATCGTGGGCGAGCTCGGGCAGGGGAGGCGCGTCTCTCTCGACGCTCCAATCCTCCTGTGCGACGGCGATGGGACCGTGATCGGGAGAACCGGCGTCAGCGGAAGCACGAACATGTTCTTCCTCCCGAATCTGGTGCCGGGCACGTACTACGTCAACTTCCCGAGCGGTCCAACATGGATCGAGCATTGGTACGACCATGCGGATTCCCTGGAATCTGCCACGCCGATCGTCGTCACGAACCCGGGCCAGGTCGTGTGGATCTACCCCAATCTCATGGCCGGAGCGAAAATATCGGGGATCGTCCTCGACGAGCAGGAATCTCCCGTGGTCGGCTCGCTCATCCTCCTGACGACGAGCGAGAACGCCGGGGGGTTCTACAATCGGCGAACTCTCACGCGGGCCGGGGGGGCATTCGACGTACTGGCGCTCTCGGACGGAGCGTACAAGCTCGGCGCGGATCTCTACGCGAGAGGAATCGTCTGGTATCCCGGCACCGAGTCATGGGATTCCGCGGGTGTTGTCACGATACGGGCCCACGAGGATGTGACGGGGATCGTGATTCAGTTCCCGCGCTAAACCAGTTTGAGTAGATCTGAGAAGCTCGCCTGCAGCTGAGGCGGCGCGGCCCTTCGGAGTCCCAGCGGCACTCCCTGGTTCGGGGCGTGGCAATCGCCGGGCGGCTCACGCGCTCTTCTTCAGCCCCTCGTCCGTGATCCCATGCAGGAGTTGGAGGATTTCGGCCGTCTTGACCGGCTTCGTGAGGTAGCCGTCCATGCCAGCCTCGAGGCACCGGTCGCGGTCCTCCGCCGTCGCGTCGGCCGTCAGGGCGTAGATCGGAATGCGCTTGCCGGTGCCGTCCTCCCGCGACCTGATCTCGAGCGTCGCGCCTAGTCCGTCCGTCTCCGGCATCTGAACATCCATGAGAACAAGGTCAAACGACTCCTCGGTCCAAGCATCGACAGCCTCGCGCCCCGTTCCCGCGATACGGACCTCATGGCCCTGCCCGCGAAGGATTCGTGAGAGAACCAGCTGATTGACACTGTTGTCCTCCGCGACGAGGATGCGGAGTCCGGCGTTGCACACGGACGCGGCCGGCAGGCTCGGCGCGCGGGCCGGCGCATGAGCCGGATCGACGCGCGTCTCGGGGCCCGAAGAAGCTGCCGCGTGAACGTGCTCGAAGGGGACCATGAAACGGAAAACGCTGCCCTCGCCGGGGAGGCTTTCCACCCAGATCCGCCCTCCCATCAGGTCCACGAACCGCTGGACGATCGCCAGACCGAGCCCGGTTCCACCGTATCGCCTGCTGGTCGACCCATCCTCCTGTGTGAAGGCATCGAAGATCTGTTCCAGCCGCTCGGGGCGTATGCCGATCCCCGTGTCCGTGATCGAGACGAGAATGCAAGTGCGGCTCTTGCCCGGGATCGCGCCTGTCTCATCCTCCGGAGCGATCTCAACCCCGACCCGAACGCCCCCGCGCTCGGTGAACTTGATCGCGTTGCCGATCAGGTTGAAGAGGATCTGCAAAAGGCGGCGATCGTCCCCGATGACCCATTGAGGAACGTCGGGAGCGATCGCGATCGACAGAGCAAGTCCCTTCTCTCGTGCGCGGAGATCGAAGAGCTGGAGACTCCCCGCCAAGCATGTGCGCAGATCAAAACGGACGGAGTGCAGCTCGACCTGTCCAGCCTCCACCTTCGAGAAGTCCAGGACGTCATTGATCACCTGGAGCAGCGCCTCGGACGATGATCGAACCACCTGCAGGTGCTTGCGCTGTTCGTGGTCGAGCTCGGTCTGCAGGAGCAGGTCGACCATCCCCAGCACGCCGTTCATGGGAGTGCGGATCTCGTGGCTCATGTTCGCCAGGAACTCGCTCTTCGTCCGACTGGCGGCCTCCGCAACCTGTGCGGCGGAGCGGAGATCCTCTCGCGATTGCCTGAGCTGCCCGGTCATCTCATTGAAGGCCGATGCGAGCTCGCCCAGCTCGTCCCTGGACCTCACCTCGATGCGCGTGTCGAGATTTCCCTCACCGATCGCGATGCTCCCCGCCTTGAGTTTCCGCAGCGGGCGCGCGATCGACCGGGTGAGATAAAGACCCCAGAGGAAGAGCAGAACGAGGATGACGCCGCCCGCGATGGCCGCCGACGTGATCGATCGTGCGATCGAGGCGGCCAGGGCCGCTTGGAGCGGGGCGATCTCTCCCCTATGTTCCTTGATCGCATCCTCGACGGCGGACAGGAACTCTATCTCCCGCCGTTCGAAGCGTTCCTTCTCCTCGATCACTTCCGAGCGCGCACTTGAGACGGCGACGATCTCCAGCAGGTCGTCGCTTGCCTGCAGTAGATCCTCCCCCCACATCTGGAGTTCCTCCACCCGCGGGTTCCCTTCCGAATGCTGTCGCTCCTCCGCGACGGCGTAAGCCGCGAGCGCGGTTCGCAACCCGACGGCTCCCTGCTCGATCAACTCCGTCTCCCCCGCCGCCTGGCGCTCCGCGGATTTCGACGTGATCAGAACCGACTCGGTCGTGGAGGACACGACGCGCAGGCCCGCGGCCTGCAGATCCCCGAGCGCATAAATCACGGGGAGACTCTCGTGGGTCACCCTGTCGAAGAAGGATCTGACCCGGCGGGTCGTCCAAACGTCCCAGGCGGCGAGGGCCGAGACGACAAGAGCGAATCCGCTGAGTCCGAGCAGGATGCGGAATCCGATCGAGCGCCTGAAACGGTTTCGATTCGATGGCGGTAACGAGGCCATTGTCCTTCCTGCGCTCGAACCAGATCCAGATCATGCCCGGACCGAGGATCTCATTCGCGTTTCTGGTGGCAAGACGCGCTTGATGGCAATTATCGGCCGGCCGAGGGATGGGCTAAAGAAGAATGACAGAAGACGCTACGCCGGACCGAGAGGGACATCCCAATCTCCGGGACCGCGCCCGCATTCGTTCTCGACCCCGCCCGCGGGCCGAGTCTCCGTGGGGAGTCCGCTCCAGGCCCCGCGGCGCGCCGCGATCGCCCACATCCCTCAATTACCTCAGCGACCGAGGTTTAGGGCCGCTTTCCTTGATCCCTCCCCCAAGCCCGTTGTACCCTCCCACGCATGGCATCCAAATCCTCGTTCTACGTCACGACCCCGATCTACTACGTCAACGATGAGCCGCACATCGGCCACGCCTATACGACCGTCCTGGCCGACGTTATCTGCCGTTTCCATCGTCTCATGGGGCATGAAACCTACTTCCTCACCGGGGTGGACGAGCATGGACAGAAGGTCCAGGACGCGGCGCGCGCCCGGGGGGTCGATCCCCTCGCCCACTGCGATGAGATGGCCGAGCGGTTCCGCACCTTGTGGCAGCGTCTCGAGATCCGGAACGACGATTTCATCCGTACGACCGAGGATCGCCACAAGAAGGTCGTCTACGATTTCGTCGAGCGGCTGCGCGCAGCGGGCGACATCTACGAGAGCACCTACGAGGGGTGGTACTGCATCCCTGACGAGCGCTTCTGGACCGAGAAGGACCTGCTTGCGGGCAATCTCTTCCCCCTGTGCAACCGCGCCACCTCGAAGATCCCCGAGCGGACGTACTTCTTCCGGATCTCGAAGTACCAGGCGCCGCGGAATCTCCACATCGCGGAACCCCC
>CAZNRY010000031.1:19488-28046 GCA_964575675.1 uncultured bacterium | reverse complement strand
TAGTTTTACGGATCCCCCCCCCGGGGCGGGGGGGTTCAGGGTGCAAAGATGCTCCGGGGGTTCCGTTTTCGGCCGCCCAGGGGCCCGTGGTTAGTTGGGGTCGGGCCCCCCCCCCAGAACACGGGGGGGGGCTTTCCCCCCCCCCCCCCCAGTATCAGCCGGCCGGAACCGCCCGTCCTACCGTTGGAGAACCAGTTTCCGGCTCCCCGAGAAGCCCGCAGTCACGAGTCTCGCGTAGTAGACCCCGGAAGCCGCTTCGTGGCCGCTTCGGTCCTTCCCGTCCCAATGAAGCACGTGCCGGCCCCCTCCGAAGAACTGTCCCTCGGCGAGCGTCTGGACCGTCTTGCCCTCGACGTCGAAGACCTGGACCGTAACGGTTGCGGGCGCCGGGATCTCGAAGGCGAGATCGGTCCCCCGCTCGAAGGGGTTCGGCCGGGCCGGCGCGAGATGGAACTTCGCGCCGCCCCCGGCGGCCGTTTCATCGGGAGCGTCGGTCGCATAGTCCACCATGATCATGAACTCGTCGACCCCCGCCTCCACGAGCGAACCGTCGGCGAGGTCGCTGGCGATGAAGCGGAACTTGACGAGGGCGGGCGCCGCCCCCATCAGCGCGTTCAGATCGGCCTCGATCGGCGTCCACGCCGCGGCCGAGACATTCGTGTTCTCGACGCTGACCCAGTTCGCGCCGTCGTCGTTCGTGGCGTCCACGACCCAGTAGTCTGTCCCTGGAGCGGCCCCGGCGTCGTTCGAGTACCAGCGGTAGTAGACGACCTTGGCCGTTGACGCGCCGGTGAGATCGTAGAGCGGACTCGTCAGGGTCGTCTTCCCTCCGTCGACGTCGCTGTCGCCCAATCCGCATCCCGGAGCGCACTGCCCCGTGATCCAGGCCGCAACCCCCGGGGATGGCGTTTGATCGTCCTCGGGCTGAGCGCCCGTCCCGTTCGGGTCCACGCGCACCCAGATTCCCGTGGTCGCGTTGTCCCCAACGGCTCCGACGGTCCAGCCCGTCACGGACTCCATCTCGTCGAGGACCGTGACGATGTAGAACGGACTCGTGCCGGCCGGCTCGGCCGGCGTGCAGTAGGCGGGAGGATAGGCGCCGCCGTTGTTCAGCGCGTCGCGAGCGACCATCGAGTAGCCGATCACCGACGCCACCGGGAAGGCGGGGATCTCGCCCGAATACTCATCCGGATTCGCCGTCGGCGTCATCGGCGTCTCCGTCACTGCACCGGCGTTCACAGAGTAGCGCAGCTTCACGCTCGCCGGATCGATCGCCGCGGCGCTCGAGGTGAAACTCGCAATGATCTGCTCCGGGGCGCCGTCGTAGATCTGGTTGTGCATCGGGTTGTGCGCGATCGACAGGACGGGGACGGGCCCCGGGGGAGTGAACCCATGATTCTCCGCCGCCGGACAGAAGGCATAGTAGTGGGGCGTGCCGTTTGTCAGGTTCCCGTCATCGTCGTCCATCAGGAAGGCCGTCTGGACCTGGTCGGGCATCGTGGTCGGCTGAAGCGTCCTGCGTCCCATGTGCCAGTTCATCCAGAGGATATCGCGCGTTCCTTCCTCGCCGTAAATCGGCAACAGGATCTCGCGGGCGTCCCACCAGAATCCCGAAACGATCTGCCCGTTCGCATGGATCGCGCCCGCGACGTAGTCGTCGGGATAGCGGAAGGTGTTGTCGGCGGTCCGGATCCCGCTCGCGCAGTTGTCCAGATAGAACCCCTCGCCGACGATCGGGTTGTTGTCGATGAGGAAGGCGGCTATGTCGGAGTTCCCTTCGCCGACGTCAGCCGGATTGCCCCCGTAGATCCACTGCGTCATGCCGTGCCCGTACTCATGATAGATGACGTCCCCCATCTGCCCCGTGTTCCCGCATCCGCCGCCGGCGCGGTAGAAGTTGATCGAGCTGCCGTCCCAATAGGCATTGCAGGTCGAGTTGATGTTCACGGTGGCCGTCATCCGGTAGTCGGGCGGCGTCCAGGCGGGGTCGTAGTGCTTCACCAGATCGTGGATCCTGTTTCCGTGCAGATAGGCGTCCCGCTCCGCGTCGTTGGCGCTCAGGTCGCTCCAGCGGATCTCGAATGGAACCCCCGGGGTCGCGGTACCGGTGAACGTTGCATCGCCGTCGAGCAAGTCGTTCACGTTGATCCAACGCCCGTCGAGCTGGGCCGTAACCGTTACCGGAGCGGTTCCCGCGTTTGCGATGTCGTAGGCCCCGGTCTGGTCCGAGTAACCCGAGCTGCCGCCCGTCACCGATACCTTCATGTTTGGCATCGGGCGGTCCTGCTCCCCGTAGCAGTACCCGAAATCCTCCACGTTGGCCATTGTCGTCCCGACAACGTTCACATACTGGACATCGTCAAAGCGCCACCGGATCGATCCATCCTGCGCATCGACGTACGACACCCAGATACCGAACGGCTCAGCCACGCGCTGCCTCGTCCGCCAAACGAGCCGATAGACAAGCCCTTCGCCGTCTGGAACCGGAAGGATCCTGAGCTCCGCATCTTCCTCGGTGTCCCTGCTGGCGACAAAGCCGACGGCCCGGCCCGCCCGCTGCAGGGCGTCGCTGCGATCGAGGGCTGGCGTGACCCCGATCGAGATGCCGGGGTGCCAATCGGATCCGAAGTAGTAGAGACGGCCCCCTTCGGTCATCAGGAGGCGCAGCCGAGCATCCTCGACCTCGATCCCGCCGTGGATTTGGTCGAAGACGACCCCCCACTTGCCCAACGCGTTGACGACCGATCGGACTCGAAGGTCCGCCGGGTCAACTCCGAGCAGGGCGCGGTTCTCGTCCACGAAGGCCCGCGCTACCGCCTCAACCTCGGTTTCGTTCGTCAGGAGGCCTGTCGCTAGCTGCACTCCCGGGCCGTAGACCGCGTGGGGCGTCCCCATCAACAAGTCCCACTGATAGCTCCATCCCTCCCCGCATCGGGCCTCGAAGAGCGCGGCCTCGGGGTGTTCGTCCGCCCGCAATGCCTCCGTTTGCCAGAGCGGGGCCCGCCCTGCTCCCGGCCTTGGAATCATCAGGTCCGAGCGTTCGTCGACCGGCAAGAAGGCCTGGGCGCTCCCGCAGAACCCTGCGAGGAGCGCGGCTATGACCAGCAGCTTCACGTGACGAGACAACATCCCCTCTCCTTTCCACCGCCCGGAGACTGAGCGGTGAGATGCCTGCTCTAGGCTGTCGGAGTCCCTCCCGCGCGTCTGAGGAAGGAACTCCGGTCGTACACTCATCGATTTCGGTCCCGCAGCCCATTGTACCAGAAGCCGAAAGCCAGGTAAACGGGTCCGGGTAGGCCTTTGCCCTTCTTTCGGTTCCGCCGGAACCCGCCCCGACCACGATGCGATAGGTGAATAATCACATCTGTATCGAACGAGTCAACATCCTTATACTGCAGTGGATCGGAGGCTTGGTCCGGATGGAGGTTTTCATGAGAACAACCGCTCGCTTCGCGGTCCTTTTCGCCGCATCACAAGCCTTGCCGGCCGTCTCTACGACTTCCCTGGCCGCCGGCATCGCATCCGAACGCGTGGCGTCCGGGTTGTCGCGTCCGATCTACGCCACCGCCCCTGAGGGCGACGACCGGCTCTTCATCGTCGAGCAGCGCGGCGTGATCAAGATCCTGCGAGGGGGAAGCGTCCTGCCGGCCCCCTTCCTCGATATCGATGCCCTGATTCCCGACATCGGGGGCAACGACGAGCGGGGCTTGCTCGGCATGGCGTTTCATCCGGACTACCCAGCGAACGGCTGGTTCTTCCTGAACTACACAGACATTTCGGACGACACCGTCATCGTCCGCTACTCCGTTTCCGGCGACCCCGACATCGCGGACCCGGGCAGCGCGGTGATCGTCCTCACAATCGCCCAGCCGTACTCGAACCACAACGGCGGCACGATCCGATTCGGTCCCCTCGACGGCTATCTCTACGCCGGGATGGGCGACGGCGGTTCATCCGGCGATCCGCAGGACCGGGCTCAGGACGACGCCACCCTCCTCGGCAAGATGCTGCGCATCGACGTCGACGGGGCGCCCCCCTATGCGATTCCGCCCACGAACCCCTTCGCCGGACCCGGTCTTCCCCTCGACGAGATCTGGGCCAAGGGACTGCGCAACCCCTATCGCTGGAGCTTCGATCGCTTGACGGGCGATCTGTGGATCGCCGACGTCGGTCAGTCAAGCTGGGAAGAGATCGACTTCGAGCCTGCCGGTTCATCGGGAGGGCTCAACTACGGCTGGAGGCGGATGGAGGGCGCGCACTGCTACAACCCGCCGAGCGCGTGCAACGACGGCAGCCTGATCCTTCCGATCTACGAGTACTCCCACGGCGGCACGCCGTGGCGATGCTCGATCACGGGCGGCTCGGTCTACCGGGGCAGCGAGATCCCCTCGCTCTCGGGCAGTTACCTGTTCGCCGACTTCTGCAGTAACCAGGTCTGGTCCCTCCGCTACGACGGGGCGGCGGTTACCGAACTCCTGGAGCGCACCGCGGAGCTGGCTCCCGGCGGTGGACTTTCCATCGGAGCAATCGCGGCCTTCGGCGAGGACGGCAACGGCGAAATCTACATCGTCGACCGAGGAAACGGCACCGACGGAGAGATCTACAAGCTCCGGCCATCTCCTGCGAGCGCCGAGCAAGGCCCGAACGAACTGCGCCTGTTAGTCTCGCCAGCCCGCCCGAATCCCTTCAGCGAATCGACCGCCTTCGAGTTCGAGATCCCGCGACCGGGGGAGGTCGAGTTGATCGTCATCGATGTCGCGGGACGCAACGTCCGCCGCCTGGCGCAGGAGAGATGGGACGCGGGCCGCCGGACGATCAAGTGGGATGGCGAGGATGAGAGCGGAGATCCCCTTCCCGCCGGGGTCTACTTCGTGTATTGCTCGATCGAAGGGGAGCGGACCTCGCGGCGCATCTTAAGGATCCCCTGAGCCTGCCGGACGGGGAGCCACCACTCTCCGCTCCCTTCAGAGCTGCTTCCTGCCAGTCCTCTACAGCACGGTGAGTTGAAGCAGGCGCGCTAACTGCAAATCCAGCAAGGTGGACGGGTTTCATGGAAGGGACAGGGATTTCGAGGCGCGCAAGACGATGTGGCGGTCCGGCCGGCGAGCTGTTAGTGTTGTCCGATTGGTCCGAGAGATGGTGGAGCAGCCTGTGATCATCCGGCAAAACCGGCGATCGTGCGGTCTCCGGGCACACCCTCGGTTCTTGCGCTGATTTCGGGTTGAAACACCCTTGAGCGCATTCCAGAGGAGATACCGCCGGCGGGAGGTGCGCCATGATTCGACGCGGGAAACTGCTGACCGTCCTGATTGCGATCACGCTGGGGGGGGCAGGTTGTTCCTCCGGCCTGAGGGGCTCTGCCGGGGCGCTCCGTGACGGAGATCCGACCCGGGCGGTCTCTTTGGCACAGGCCAGCCTCGCGCAGAACGAGAACGACTGGGCCTCTTGGCGCGATCTCGGGATCGCGCTCCACCGGCTCGACCGGCACGCCGAGGCAATCCCTCCTCTGGACCGCGCCCTCCGGCTCCGCTCGGAGGACAGGCAGTCGCTGCTGTTTCGAGCGCGCGCCTTTGATGCTCTGGACAGCATCCCCAAGGCCATTGAGGCGTACGGCGCATACATCGCCCACGCCCGGGGCCGGGAGCTGTCGACCGTTCGGGGTCGCATGGATCAGCTCCGCCGCGCGCAGGCCACGGTTGATGTCAAGCACGCCCTGGCGCGTGAACGCGAGCTGAGCAAGCTCCCGCTGCAGAAGAACACGATCGCCGTCCCCGATTTCGCGAACCCCGCGAATACGGACACCCTCCGCCCGGTCGCCAAGGGGCTCGCGATCATGACCATCACCGATCTCTTGAGAATCGACAGTCTGCGGGTCGTGGAAAGAGAACGACTCAGTACACTGCTGGATGAACTCCGGCGTACGAATCCTCCCCCGGCCGGCGCAGTTGAGCGGACTGCAGCGGAGATGGACCCGCTCAATACCGCGGAGGGGCAGCAACAGAGGCTGTCGAGACTCGTGAATCCCGACGGCGGCGGAGCGTATTTCAAGGGAAAAGCCGACGGCGGGGCGAGCCCGGAGTTGACCGAAGCTGTCAAGAGCTTCCAGAAGGCGCATGGGCTGACCGCAGACGGGATCGCCGGTCCAATGACCCAGACAGCGATCGGGGAGGAGTGGGCCCGCGCGGACACGGCATCCCCGCTGGGCGCTCCCCCTTCCGCCTTCGATGCGGCGACCGCGCCCCGCATGGGCCGCCTGCTTGGGGCCCAACGGATCGTACAAGGATCCGTCCTCCCTCTCGGATCGGAGAGAATCCAGCTCAGCGCTGATCTCGAGAACAGCCAGACGAGCGAAGCGCAGGGATCGACGCCCCCGATCGAGGGAAAGTTCATCGAGATCCTCACCCTGCAGAAACACCTCACGTTCGCGATTCTGGAACTCCTCGGCATTCGTCCATCAGGAGCGCAGCGGCGCCAGATCGAAGAGATGGAAACGCGCAATCTGGATGCCTTCCTTGCATACTGCCGCGGTCTGGACTTGGAGGATCGCGGGCTCCGCACCGAAGCGCTGCAGGAGTACCGAAACGCGATCAACGGGGATCCTGGATTCGGACTGGCGGGGCGTTCAGCCGCCAGTCTTTCGGTGGGATCGAGCGAACTCCAGGGCGTCGAGCAGTCAGAGACGAGCAGCCTGAGCGGGGAGTCGAGGGATGTGGGTGATCGCGCCATCGGAACAGGCAACCAGCTGGGGATCTCTCCCACCGTCGGCGGTGTCACCGGGTTCGACACCCGGAGTCCTGACAACCTCAGAGGGGGTAGGGTCGTCGTCGAGGGCGAACTCCCAGGCGGCGGGAGGAAGTGATGAAGACCCGGTCACTGTTCCCCTTGGCCGTTTGCTCCACGCTGCTGGCTCTGGTCCCCGCCCGGAGCGCATCCGAGGTGACGGTCCGGATCCCTGCCTCGTATCGCACATGGGATTTCTCGGACTCTTTGATCTCGGTTACCGCCTCTCAGTGGGCGGCCCCCGTGTTCTTCTCCGCCGCTCTCGGGGATAACGTCCACCTCCTGATGCAGGCGGGTGCGCAATCCGGCTCGCTCGATGCTGCCGAGACGTCCAGTCTTTCTGGCGCCACCGATGCTAAGGCCGCGCTTCAGGTGCAACTGGCCGGCCGAAGGCTCCTGCTCCAGGCCGGTGTCAACATCCCTACGGGCCGGCGCGAGTTGGATGCGGAGCAGCAGCGTGTCGCGTTCGCCTTGTCCCCTCCGTTCCTTGGATACCGAATCCGCCAGGCCGGCCGGGGTCTCGATGTCGGAGGAGGAATGTCGTGGGCGGTCCCGCTGGGAGATCGATGGGCCCTAGGGTTGGGGGGAAGTTACCTCCATAGAGGGAGCTTCCGGGCGCTGAAAGGGGGCGAGGAGATCCGTCCAGGGGGTGAGATCACGGCTTCGGCAGGATTCGACGGCGAGATTGCAGGGATGAGTGTCAGGGCGGACGCCAACCGCCGAATCTACGGCGCGGATGTTGGTGCGGGGACCGACTACAAGGAACCGGCTGTCTGGGAGGGACTCCTGAGCACGGGGGCAACCGGTCGGGGGTGGGGCTTCGATGGCGCACTCCTGTTGAGCCACAAAGAGAAAGGTGAGTCCGGCGCGTCCCCCTATTCCGGCAACTACCTCGGTGGATCGCTTGAGATTCGGCGTGCCCTCGGTTCGATGCTCTGGATCGGCGTGGGAGGCGAAGTCGTCCGCTTCCGTAGCGTCGATATGGGTGGCGAGACGTTCGACAGCCTGACGGGCGGCGTCGGGCCGAGTTTGGTCCTCTCGCTCGGAGACAGGACTCGGATCGAGGGCCGATTGAAGCGCCTCAAGGGAACTCTCGATCCGGGAATCGGGGACGGCAAGTCGATCGAGGGATGGGACGCCATGATCGCGCTGGACATTGCCGGAGACTCGCAAGATCGTTGATCCCCAGCAGCCGTCCCGGGCGACCGCTGCGACGGACGGTACCGCTCCCCCCATCCGCGGAGGAGTCTCACAACCATTCTAGACGAGGTTCATACACGATGCCTCCTGCCCCGGTCGCACATCTCAACGCGTGGAATGAAGCGGCGCACGTCCATCTCCGGGCAGCGCTCATGAAAGCGGGGTACGACGAATCGATCCTCCGGTTCACTGAAGCCGTCGCGCCGGGGATGTTCGATCATCTCCGGCTCCCCCTCGTGAACCGCGCGCTCGAGAAGAGGGGCGATCCCGCGGCGATCCTCGCACGTCTGTTCGCTTATGATGACACAGTCGATCGTGGAGTCGCCCTGCTCGCGCTGGGCCGGGAGAGCCTCGACGCTCTTCAATCCTCCGGGATCATCGCGACCGATCCGTCGAACGCCGACTGCGTCCGCTCGGCGTTTCGCCTCCTGCCGATCGAGGGTCTATGGATTCTCTCGGATCGATTCGACGCGGGGGCGGACTGCGTCATGGGTCCGGGACCGACCACGCTCCAGCTCGTACGCCTGCTCCCCGCACAACCTACCGGTGCGGTGCTCGACTTCGGCTGCGGCGCGGGA
>CAZNRY010000031.1:0-19478 GCA_964575675.1 uncultured bacterium | reverse complement strand
CCTTGGTGGCCGCGTCTCGAGGGGCGCCGGTTGCGATCGGCACCGACATCAACGCGCGTGCCGTCGAGATCGCGCGCTTCAACGCCCGGCTGAACGGCCTCGAGGCGGACTTCAGATGCGGGGACCTCCTGGAACCCGTGGCCGGCATCCCCTTCGATCTGGTGGTCGCGCAGCCACCTTATGTCTCCCATCCCCCGGGGATCGCGACGACCACCTACCTGCATGGAGGACCGAGGGGGGACGAGATCGCGATGCGCCTGGCCCCGGAAGTGGCTCGAGCACTCGCGCCGGGAGGACGCGCTCTGATTCTGATGGATGATGCGGTCCGCAAAGGGGATCTCCTCTCGGGCCGGCTCCGCGATCTCCTGGGAGATGCGCCGGTCGACCTGGTCATTCTGGCCGCACCGGGCGCTTCGGCGGATCTTCAATCGATCGGCTACGCGCTCCTGGACTCCCCCCGGCTTGGAGACGCCTATTCCGTCGCCGTTCGGCGCTACCGGGATCATCTGGATGACCTCGGCGTCGAGGAGTTCAGGCACTGCCTGGCCCTATTACGGGTTCACTCGGACCACACGCGATCCGGTGGACGCTTCACGATCCAGCTTCGGGTCCGCTCCCTCCCCAAAGACGACGGCACGTTGAACGGCATCCTGGCAAGCCTCGATTTGGCCGCCCTGGATGACGATACCCTTCGCCACAAAACCGTCCGGGCGCGGTCCGGAGCGCGGTGGGTGGAAGAGAGGCTCGGGCCGAATCCGGCCTCGGACGCTAGCCATTTCGTCCGCTACCCCACCGGTGACTTCCACCTCGATCACGAACTCAGCGAAGCGGGCCGCACATTGATCGAGGTCCTGGAGAGCACGGAGACGATCGACGCTGCGGTCCACCGTTACGCCAGGATCTGCGACGCACCGCCAGACGAGGTCCGCGAGCATGTCATCGACTTCGTACGAGAAGGGCTGTCGCGGGGAACCCTCGAACCCGGCCGGCCGGGACCGGACGGAGGGCCGTCGACGTGACTCCCCGGGGCCTCCGTCCGTATGGTCCACCATCTGGCCTCGCCCCCGGCCGGACTGCGCGGCGCAACACGAACGGACTGCTGCTTGCCGCGGCCCGGCGGGGACCTTATCCTATCGCCTACCCGGATGAGGCCGCTCGATGGATCAAGTGTCGGTGTAACGCCCGTCACGGGGGGCGTCCTTCCCCCCGAAGCACACGATGGAGGTGACGGTGGAGAAGCCTCAAGTCCTCCTGGACCTCGTGGTTCTCTCGGACCTCATGGTCGGCCCGGGCCCCGAGGCCTCCGCGCTGACGAAACGCCTTCATCTCGTGGACAAGGACAACCTGGACGATCTACTCCGCAGCGCCGCAGTCTGCTTTCCGCCGGACGGTTTCGATGCGGCGGCCGGCGCGCGGATCAAGGGCGGGATTCCCGGCGCGTCCGACCTTTCCGCAGGCGCGCATCGTATCGAGGGGTTCCGAGATCTTCGCCCCGAGCGCCTGGTCGATTTCCTGCCGGATACCCGAGAACTGCTGCGCATGCGTGCCGTGCTGACGGAGCTTGCCCAAGGGCAGTCCCGATCCGCGGGCGTGCGCGAGGTTCTTTCGTCCGTCAAGGAACCGCCCGAGTTGGTGGAGGCGATCCAAAAGGCGATGGAAGAGGCGACTCGACCGGGGGGAACCGCACCGCCTCATCCCGCTCCAACGGGAGCACCGGGCGCACCGGCTGCGGCGCGCGACCCGGGCTCGTCGCTCTTCGACCTCGTTGACATCGAAGGGTCGAGAGAACGCAGCGGCGGCGCGGAGTCGCAGGCACCCGAGCGAGCGGAGCGATCCGGTGCGGCGGCGAGGACCGGACTCGAGGGTCTCATCGAGGATCTTCTGGGCCTTGACCGATCTTCAGAGGGCCGATCTCCCGGCGCCCCATCCCCCGAAGTGATTCGACATCTCATTCAGAAGACCGATTTCGCAATCGCGGGTAGCCTTCGCACGGTATTCATGGATCCCCGATTTCGCGCGATCGAATCCGCATGGCTGTCCCTTCGCTTTCTCGTCCGGCGCCTCGATTTCAGGACCGGGATCCGGCTCCATGTCCTCTCCGTGCGGCGGGAGGACATCGTTGCTGCGCTGCGCGAAACCGTTCTCCCCTTCGTTGACGATCTTCGCGAGGAAGGACGTCTCGCCTGCATCCTTTTGGACTTTTCCTTCGGTGACGGCGACCCAGACCCTGCTGATCTGGCGGAGATCGCGGCGGCGGCCGCGGGGGCGAGAACGCCGGTCGTCGCCGCGCTCGATTCCTCCGTCCTTGGCGTCGACTCGCTCGGACGGATTGGATCAGCCCCCGATCTGAGCGGGGTTTTCGAGGCTGCCGGCCGCCAGGCTTATGGGGCCTTACGTTCACGGGAAGAATCCCGCTGGCTCGCCCTCTGCGTGAATCGCTTCCTGTTCCGATTCCCCTATGGCAAGAACGGGGAACCGGTGAAGGGATTCGACTTTGAGGAGATCCCGGGTGAAGCGGGAGCCCGCGAGGCAACCGCTGCGGGTCCATGGGGACGTCCATCGTGGATCATCGGGGTTCTCATCGCGAACAGCTTCGCCCGGACCGGTTGGGGCGTCGAGATCACCGGCCCCGGGGACGCGGGGGCGATCGGGGACCTACCCGTCCGGCCACTCCAGCTCCAGACCGGAGAAGTCGTGCAATCAGCGCTGGAGGTCCTTCTCCCCGAGAATCGCGTGCTCGAGCTCTCCCGGGCCGGGATCATCACCTTCGCCAGCAGGAGGAACACGGACCGGGCCTTCCTCACCACCGCGCCTACCTTCTTTCGGCCGGCCCGATCGGAGGACAGGAACGCGTACCTCGATGAGTCGCGCCGGGCGACGCTTCCCTATCAATTCTTCCTCACGCAGGTTCTTGCGTGGACGGAGTCGGTTTGGTGCCATTTGGATCCCGGGCGTAGTGCAGAGGAGATCGCACGAACCCTTTCCGCCGGGGTGCAGTTTCTGGCCCTCGGCCCCGCCGGTCCGGTCGCCAGGATCACGGGCGAGGCCGTCGGCGGACCTTCGGCGGCATCGCGCATTGCCCTCAGAGTCGAACCCTCGGGGGAGCCGCTCCGCGGCCTCCCTCCGGTGGCCATCGAGCTACCGATGCCGAGGGGATGAGAGGGCGAGGGGAAGCGGAAGATGGCCCTGGTCATTCCCCCAGTCAACGTCGAACACGATGACTACGAAGGGGCGACCCTCCGTGACGTCTACAACACGCTCCCGATCGAAGCGGGTTTGTGCGAGTGGATCCCGGGTTTCAGCTACGACCAGATAACGGCGCGGGGATTCCCCGAGAGGCTGATCGTCACCGTGCGGATCTCGATTCGAATGCCTCGCTGGACCGGCCGGGACCATGCGAGGGCTGCCGAGCAAGCGGAATGGGACCGGTTCTACGGCGCGCTACGCGATCACGAGAGAGGCCATGAATCCCGGGCACGCACGGGCGCGCAGGCGATGCATACCCGAATGCTGAGGACCTTGGCCGCGAATCTGCAGACCGTGATGGATGAGGAGAACGACAGGATCAAGGCGGCCAGTGCCGCTTACGACACCGCGACGAATCACGGACGGCAACCTCCGCCGGGGACGATCATCTCGATCCCGCCTTGACACCTCCCCCGCGGAGAATCGACTCGATAGAAAGGAGCCGTAGATGAAACCGATGCCTTGGAGGCTGTTGGTGCTCACCGAGGCGGGAGTCCAGGGGGATTCGCGCGCCGCCGGACCGTTCCGTAGCCGCGGGGGCGCCGAGGGGGCCGCCGAGTGGCTCGCCACCCTCAGGCCGGCTCTGGAGGTACCGCTTGCGGGTGGTTCCGGTCCCGCATCCGGCGCCGTGGCGATCGACTGCTCCGACCCGCTCGCCTTCGAGCCCGGCTCGATCGCAGCCCGGCTCTCGTCGGCCGGCACGACCGATCCCAAAGGAATCGACTCGGTCCTTCATCACCCTCTATTCCAGCGACTGGAGTCCGCATACCGCGGGATGAAGTTCCTTCTCTCTCATGCATCCGATGAGACCGAGGTCTGGACCCTTCCGATCGTCCGGAAGGACCTGATCGCGCATTTCCGCGAAGCGATCTTCGATCCCTGGATCGCCAATGCCGAGGCGTCCCCGTGGAGTCTGATCCTGGCCGACTTCGACTTCACCCACCGGCCCGACGATCTCGCGATGTTGCGTGAGTTGAGCGCGATGGCCAAGGTCCTCCAATCGCCGATCGTCGGCTCGACCTCACCGGCCTTCTTCGACCTCCGGCACCTGTTCCACGTAACCGCCCTGCCGGATCTGGTGGGTCGGCTGATGGATCCGGCACACGCGGCGTGGCGCACGTTTCAATCCGGTGAGGAGGCCCGCTGGGCTGCCCTCACGATCAACCGGTATCTCCAGAGGGCTCCGTACGAACTTGGGTCGATGGGGTACAAGGAAGAAGCCGAGGAAGCGAAGCCTGAGACGTACCTTTGGGGGCGGGGAATCTGGCTCGTCGGCGCCGCGGCCTTGCGCAGCGTCCGGAGCCACGGCCATGCACTTGATCTCTCGGGCCGCGGGGGCCACTTCGACGATCTTCCGTTCCGCCCATTCCCGGTCGCAGCCAACGAACTGGTTCCTCTTTCCACCGAGGTCCCCATGCCGGAGGAGAAGGCCCAGGAGTTCTCACGCGCCGCCTTCACCCCGTTGGTCGGACGGATCCGGAGCAACGCCGCGGTGATACCCATCGCCATCACGTTGTACCGATTGAATCCCGGCCGCCCGACGGTTGAGGCGACGCTCGCCTATCAGCTCATGGCGGGACGGCTCGCCCAGTTCTGCAGCGCCCTGCTGTCCGAGCTTCCCGAAGGGAACGCTAACGCGGCGGCAGGCTTCCTGAAATCCGAGCTGATCGGTTTCCTGGGACCGCTCGCCGGCGAGGAGCCGGAGAAGGCGGTGACGGTGGAGCCGACCGTGCAAGAAACCGAGGGGAAGAGTCAGATTCTGGCGAACGTGCAGATCCATCCGGCCGTTCCCCTGGAGGGGAAGAGAATCGAGTTCGCTTTCGTGCTTCCTTTGGGGCAAAGGTGACGGCGAGCGGGACTCCAAACGGATGATCGGCCTGGCGAGCGAAGCCCCGGGAGTTGCGCGATGAACTTGAAGGATCGGGTTCTGCTCGACGTGATGCAGGAGCATCTCGAGGAGTTGGATTTTCTGTGGGAAGCCCGCGAGGCCTCCATTTACCGATGGGACTTCCGGCCCCTCCACCTGGGTCGTCTCGAAGAACGGATGGAGGCGCATCTGGACGGCCTCCGCGAGGGCGGCGGTGTCGCGATCGAACTCGCGCAAGCGTCCCTCGAGGGAGAAACCTGGACGCTGGTCGCGGCCGCCGCATGGAGTCTTCTCGTCCGGGCCGATCCGATCACCGGGCCTGTCGTTGATCTCATCGCAAATGCGGCGGGCGAAGCGTCTCTGGGGGTGCGGCACGCGCTACGACACAGCAGTCCCGCGCTGTGGATGGAAGCCGCGCAACGAAAGCTTCCGGGTGGATCCGACTCCGCCGCGGTGATTTGGGCCGACGCCCTGGCATTCCACCGCGCGGCGATCCCCGCCGGGATCATTGCGAGGCTGTGCGGGTCCGGGGATCCCCTCATCCGCCGGATCGCCTACTCGATCCGGTACCGGATCGGCCCCCCTCCCACCCCGCCGGAAATCCGGATCGGCGTGGAGGACCCGGACGAGGTGGTGCGAGCCTGGGTACTGCGAGCCGCAAGCCGGTGGGGATCCAAGGAGGTCCTGTCTCTCGCGCGGGAGGCGGCGAAGCGCGGGGCTGCGTCCGATGCGGAAGCGGTCCTCGTCCTGGGGGCGTGGGGAGGAGCCCAAGAGCTGGAGTTCCTGCAGGAGGCCGTCGGTAGGAAACCCGTGGCCGGCGCCGCCCTCAGGGGAATCGGCGCCCTCGGCGACCCCAGAGGCGTCCCCGCCCTCCTCGAGGGGCTGAGGCAGCCGGAATTGGCCGAAGCAGCGGGCGAAGCTTTCACCTCCCTTACAGGCGAACCCCTGGGCCTGGTCGAATCAACCCCCGGTGGGGAAGGGACCGATATCCCGGATCCTGTCGAAGCGGTGGCGTTCTGGGAGAAGGAACGCGGTCGATTCCGGGAATCCACTCGGTACCGGTGGGGAAAGCCGGTGGATGACATCGACCTCACAGAGGCCTTGTCCGTTCTGGATCTGGAGGGAGGACGCGACGCCTACCTGCGCCAGTGTCTCGCATCGAGTGGCAAAGCGCCCGACTTCGAACTCGAGCGGTTCGCGCGGGATCGAGGCAAGGAGATCAAGGAATAGGGCTTCCTCTCACTCGTTCTCTGGACAGACGTGTTGGGTCCAGCTCTTCCCGTCGAAGTGCAGCACGCATTCCCCTCCAACGGTCCACAGCTCACCGTCCCCCGCATCCATTCGGTAGAACTGGACAGGTCCCCGAACCGGAATCGGTACTTCCTCGAGCGTGTTTCCATCGAGGACAAACAGTCTGTCATCGGAGCAGACGAATACCCGCCCCGCAAGAAGCGCCATGTCCCAGAATGTGACCTTCTCATCCGGTTCGGTCAGCGCAAGCCAGGAGTCCTTGCTGCCGCGGAAAAGCATCCCGCCACAGCCGCAGAGGTACACCTCGTCCCGGCTGACGCACAAGACGCGCTCCAAGTCAAAGTCGGTCGGGGATTCGATCTCCTCCCATTCATCACCATCGAAGTGGAGGACTATCCCGGATGTTCCGACGGCGTAGACATCCGATTCGTCCAGGCCGTGAATACTCTGCAGGAGCGCGCTGTGGTCCTCCTCATCGGGGAGGAAGATCCCCTTGTCGATGGTCCTCCAACCCTTCTTCTCCGTACGGAACGCCTGGTGCTGGCCTCCTACCGCGTACCATCTGGTGCCGATTCTTCGAAGGTCCATCAAGAAACCCTCGCGGGTCTCGCTGATCGTCTCGTAGGAGAACT
This sequence comes from uncultured bacterium, assembly GCA_964575675.1. Classification (GTDB taxonomy): domain Bacteria; phylum Eisenbacteria; class RBG-16-71-46; order CAIMUX01; family VGJL01; genus CAZNRY01. The sequence goes on along the minus strand of CAZNRY010000031.1, from coordinate 12,482 downwards.
CGGCGGCGGCGCTGACTCGGTAGAGCGTCAAAGCGCGCTCCATCAGCAGAAACTCGAACTTCGCCCCGGGATCATGGCGGGTCGCATGGACGATTCCGGTATATCCCCTCAGGGAGGTCCATTTGCCTCCTTCGACCAAGCGCGCGGCCGTGATCCGCTCGTCCGTTTCTTCATGCGCCCAGTAGTGACCGGTCACGATCGCCCTACCGCGTCCCGCGGAGGCCACCCCGGTGAAGTACATCCCCTTCCTCTTGTCGGTCGCCGCCATCGTCGGGTTCCTTTCCTTACCCCCTAGAGCACTTGGGCGGGGACGCCTGAACTCGACGCGTTGACCAACTGGTTCTGGTTGACCGAACCGTCCTTGTTCTTGTCCAGGCAGTTCTTGTAGTAGTCATCCAGCTGTGCCTTGAGACACTCGAATTGTTGGTCGGTGACCTTCTTGTTGGCTTTCGCGCCTGCGACCGATGCCGCGGCGGCGTTGCGGGCGGCCTTGTATGTCATCTTCCCCTTTGGGGGTCGCTTCGCGTGCGCAAACTCCACGGGGTCGAATCTCGCGTGGAGTTTCTTGTGTGTTCCTGACCACTGACTCGTTCCCGAGACGCAGATCACAGGGGCGCCGTCGTGCGAGCAACCGGGCGGATAGCCCCCCCGGGGGCCAAAGCGCATGCACCGCCCGGGAATCAAGTGATGCCCCGTCGTCGGAGGAGTCGAGCGCTTGCATGTTTCTTCCTTCTGTCCGGTCGCTGGGTTCTTGCTCTTGTAGGGAAGAAGCTCGTACTTCTTGTCGACGCCCTTGCATGCGTCGAGTTGGGCGAATCCGAGTTTCTCCGAGTTGATCATGGGGACGGAGGCGTTTCCGATCTCGCTCATGTGATTCGATGTCGTGATATCGAAGGCGCGGACGACGTTCTCGCCCTCGACCTTCACGTCCATCGACCACATCTTGAAGTAGGTCTTCCCCGAGAGGGTTGCGTTCATGACTCCCATCCCGAGGGTCTTGGTCGCTGCCTCATCGCCCGTGCACTTGCTATAGCAGGACTTGTCCTTGAGCATCACCTCTTTGTTGTTGATCTTGACCGTCGCACTCCCGTCGGTGGTGTCGCTCGACATCGAGGTGACCGGATAGGGAATTGGGATCGGACCCGCAGGTGGGCTGGGCGGGCTCAGGCAGACATCCGGAAAGGCGCAAATCACTTTGGCGTCGCCCGACTTGCAGGCCACGTTCATGTTGTTCGCGAATACCGGATTCGGCATGCGTCACCCCGCCCGCTTCACGACGGCAAGGGCCCGGGCTCCCGATCGCGATCCCGTCTGGCAGAGGGCAGCGGGGCCGGGGGCATATCCCTTCGCGAAGGCGATGCCCGCAACGGCGAGCAAGGTCGGGCCAGCGGCAGCGCCGACCTCCCCAAGTGATTCGCCCGGCAGCCAGAGAGGGTACTGCTCATGTCGCTCTCTGAGCGTGCGACTCATCGCGTAGTTCGTCTCGGCGAACTGAACCCTCTCCCCTGCCACGTCGCTCAGTCTGAAATCAGTCGCCCCCGTGCTCATGCCTGCATCGGAGAGGGCGTCTCGGATCGCCGCGGCCAGGCCCTTTCCCGTGTTCGGGAGATCGGAGTCTGCCGCCGCCTCCTCCCCGGCCGAACCCAACCCCACGACCTCCAAGAGCGGTGGAATCCTGTCCCACGCCCACGGCCGGGTGACGAGCAGGGCGGCGGCGCCTTCACCCGGGATGACCCCGTCCGGGTTGTCGGCCGTCTTCAGATAGCGACCCGATTCCATGTGATCAAGCGCCGCACGGTTGAGAAACGAATCGACTCCTGTAACCAGAACGCCCGGGACATTAGAGTCCTGTAACAGGGCACGGGCATGACCAAGTCCCCTAATACCTCCGGTGTTGCCGGTGAGGATCATCGCCGACGCCCTCTCATCGAATCTCCATCCCCCTTCGGCCTGAACGGATCGGACAAGATCCTCCTCGAAGCGAGCTGGGGTACCCGGGCGCCCCTTCTCCGGTCCCGCGACGAGGATCGGCAGCCCCACCGGCAGCTCCCGGCCAAGTTGCTCCACAAGATCGTGAATCGCAGCCGACAACAGAGCGACCATTCGTCTGAGTCCCTGCCGCCCATCCGTCAATCGGGGTACCTGGGACGCAGTGATCGGAACCCCTCCGGCATCATGGAACGGGATCTCGTGGAATCGCATGATCCCGGCCCGGTAGGCCGCTGCAGAGGCGCGCAGGGACAAGCCCACGGCGGTCACCAATCCCGCCGCCCGCACATGAAGCGGCTCTCGACGAGCCCCTGACTGCAATTCCCTCACGGGGCGCTCCAATCGAGATAGCGCTTCCCCGTAGCAACCGATCTCTTTCTTCCGGGACTCGGTTCTCCGACCCAAACCTCTCCCAGAGAAAGGAGTTTCGCCTTCACCGGCGCGCGCGACCGCCAAACGACCTGGAACCGCCGCTCATCCGGCTCGAGGATCAGGGTGTCGGCATGGAGATCCCTCGACTCGGTCCGATCGAGGAACCGAAAGGCGAACGACAGGAGGAGAGGCGGAAGTATGAAGGTCATGGGGCCGTCGGGGGAGAGATTGACCAAGCGCACCCGCTCGCCACCGTGCAGGTGGGGAAGCGTTTGATCGGGGGGCGCACCTTGGAAGTACCTCTCGTCGAAATCGTCCGGAAGAAGCGGGAACCGCTCCGCTTTCCATCCCGCATCGTATGTCCCGACATGCTGGGCCCGCGGCTCCCAGGAGCGGCTCAAGAATCCATACGCCATGGGGCGAATCTTCTGTCCCGGCCTGCGGAGACGTTCGCTGGGATGCTCGAGATTCGGTAGGGGCTTGCCGCTCGCCTTGCGGGCGCTCCGCCCCCCCTGGAAACCGACACCCACCAGGTTCCTCCTCTCGAATCGGTGCTTCTTCGGGTTCTTGTGGGCGGTATCGCTCCCTCCGAATGCTCTCTCGTAACAGATCGTCATCTTCACGAACGGCTTCGGTGCACTTGGAAAAGCAATGAGTCCCAGAATGCTCCTCCAGACCCGGTCCCCCACAACACGGATCTTCTTGGAGAACCCACCCACACTCAGTTCAACGACGTGGGATCGGGAGGCCCTTCCTGCGGGAGCATATCCCGATCCGACGAGAATCACTTCAGCGCGGGGCTTCACGGGGGCGAACTCGCTCTCGTACCGGATGCTGGTCGTCTCCGGATCGCCGTAGTGATGGTCTCCGTAGAAGAAGGGGACCTGCTCCTTGGCGGGGTGTGGTTGGCCGGTCTGGGGGATTGAAAACGTCCCCTTCACGACAACCAAGTACCAATCCACCCCATTCTTGTCCGTGTTGATGGTGATCTCAGCCGGAAACGGGGTGAAGTTGACGATCCTCACATCCTGCTCCTCCAGAAGATACAGAGACATCGCCGAGCTGTCGCCGGGCTTCGATGCGTTGAACCTCAGTTGATCTGGACCGCGCCCCCCTTGATGCGATGCACGCCACTGGACCTTGACAGGATCGTCCGCGCCCGAAGCTGGACCGACCCGTCTCCGTCGAGCTCCAGACGACCATTGCCGCAGCGGATAACCAGCTGCTTCTTGGCTTCGAGGACCAATCGATCCGGCGTGAACGTCTCGGGGACGGACTCACGGAGGATCGCAAGCAGGACGGGCCGCTCACCCGGCTTCCCCGGTGGAAGGATCAAGGCAGGGACCCCGGCGGAATCCTCGACCATCCCCGCCGGGATTGCGCCCGCGGCGAGTTCCGCGACTTCGGGTTCCTGAGGGCCCCCGGACCACTGGACGAGGGGCCGGCGGTGCGGATCGAGGCCGAGCCATTCACCCCGCACGATGCCGGCCCCGAGCGCGGCAATCTCCTGTAGTAGACCCATGGTCTCCTCCTAGTTCTGCTTGATGTTCTGGCCTTTCATGACGATATCCCCGTCGGCCTTGACCGAGATCTTCTTCCCCTTGATCGTGATGTCCCCGTTCTTCTTCAGCGTGATCGATGCACTCCCGCACTCAAGAACGAGCTGATCTCCGGCTGCTATGGCGCCGTTCTTCCCGGCCTTCAGGATGACGTCCTTCCCCGCCTTTCCCACGATGCTGCCCGCGACATCTTCCGCGAGGTCCTTGCCGACCTTGGCCGCCAGGTTGCCTCCGACGTCCTCGGCCAGGTCCCCCGTGATCTTCACGGTCTTGCTGGCCCCGACCGTTTCCGACTTCGATCCGCCGATTCTCTCGGTCTTGGAGCCATCGACCGTCTCCGACTTCGCCCCCCCGACACTCTCAGCCTTCGCCGCGCCCACGGTTTCGTTCATCCCGGCCCCCACGCTCATCTGGAAGGCGGCCCCGATCTTCAAGGTCTTGGACGCTCCCACTGTCTCGGTTGAGGCGATCGCGACGGTTTCGGTCTTGTTCGCCCCTACGTTCAGGCTCATGTTCGAGCCAATCTTCTCGGTGTGATTCGAGCCGACCGATATGGTCTTGTTCGACCCGATCGTCTCCGACTGATCGACACCGACCGTCTTCGAGCGGTTCTTCTTCACGTCGATCGTCTCGTTGTTTCCGATCGACTCCGTGTTGTCGTTGCCGATCGATTCCGTCTTGTCGTGCTCGATGACGGTGTTCCAGTCCTTCTGTCCGTGGAGATAGATCTCCTCGTTTCCGCTCGCGTCTTCGAAGCGGAGTTCGTTCGATCCCCCGCCACCGGGAGAGGTGTTCGATTTGAAGCTGCTCTTCGTCTTCGCCCCCGGCAATCCATAGGGGGGCGGGCTCTCGCCGTTGTAGACCCTTCCGACAATCAGCGGCTGATCCGGATCCCCCTCGAGGAAGTCGACCACGACCTCGTGACCGATCCTCGGGATGATGATCATTCCGTATCCGGCGCCGCCCCATCCCTGACTCACTCGGATCCAGCAGGAGCTCTTCTCATCCTTACGACCGTTGCGGTCCCAATGGAACTGGACCTTCACGCGGCCGTATTCATCGGTGTGGATCTCCTCGCCCGGCGGGCCCACGACGATCGCGGTCTGCGGGCCATCTACCTTGGGGCGCGGCGTCCAGCGGCGCGGACGGTACGGCACGGAGTAGGGAATGCACTCGAATGAGTTCTGATAGACAGCCTGTTCGCCCGCGGCCGCCTGCTCCTCAGCAGCCTGCGGTTGGCTGCACCAATGCTGGACCCGGAGAATCACCCATTCCTGGTTCATTTCGGTCGAAGGATGGTCCTCGAGCGTAAACTTGTGGCCTGCCGTCAGATGCGTGCAGTTGCCCTCACCGGTTCCGAGTGCGCGTTCCGCTCGGAATTCCTGCAAACGTACTTCGGTGAGATCTTTTCCTGTCGAGAGTTCCGTGTACTCACCGGGGTAGTCGTACCACTCGAGGTCGGCCTCGATCTCGGCCGCCTTCTTGTTTTCCACCTTGAGACTCGGTTTCTTGAAATCGAAGTCGCGGAGCATCACGGCGCCGTGACGGATCTGGACCGAATAGCGGAAGCGTGAGATCTGCTCCTGATCGCCTACTCCAAACTCAGGGTCTCGGAACGGAATCAGGGATTTCCCCGGCGTCGGCTCGTGCGCCGAAGAGACATCCGCCATGATGAGCTTGTGGGAGTCCTCCGTCTGCTCGAAAAAGTAGAAGATCCCCTCCTCTTCCATCAGACGCGAAGCGAAGGCCCAGTCATTCTCGCGATACTGGACGCAATACTCCCGCGGCTTGTGACTGGCATTCAGCCGGAGTTCATAGAGATCGGAGGGGATCCCCGCCTTGTCCATGACCTCCTTCAGGATGTCGGGCACCGCCTTGTTCTGGAAAATCCGGCATTGCTGGCGAAGGGTCAGCAACCAGACCTTGGGGACGATCCGGGCCTGGTAGTTCGCGATCCTCCCCGCCCTTCCGGACTGTTCGAAGCGACAGATGATCCCGTGAACCCAACGATCCCCCTCTTTGTCCCTCCACGTCAGGGTCGCGTCCTGCCCCACCACGGCATCCAAATCGATCTCGTGGTCTCGACTCCCGATGACGATGTCGAATCGGAAGAGCTCGGAGATCCCCTCGGTTCCATGGAAGCTCAAGACCCGGAGGTCATCGGCGCCGTAGGGGCCGGCCTCGAATTCGAAGACCGGAGCGTTCTGGATCTGGTTGGATGCCATGGTCACCGCCCTTCCGTTTCTTCGGGTCCTATGAGATAGCGACCCCTCTCCCGGAACGTCCTACCGCTCGGAGCCCTGTTTCCCAAGGTCCAGGTAGGCCTGCAGCGAGCGCGTTCGCCCCGCCGCGCTCGGATCCTCCGGATTGAGGTCCCTGACTTCCTTCCAGGCGGCGGCCGCTGAGGCGTAGTCACCTCGATCCTCGGCTTCGATCGCTTCACCGGTCTTCAGAAGCAGATCGAGGTAGGCGGTCTTGACCTGCTCCTTCTTTCGCTTCAGGTACGGCCTCGCCCTGCCCTGGAGGCTTCGATCTCCTTCTCCCGAGGCGAGGATCTCCTCAACCTGCGGAACCAGGAGATCGAGAAGGACCTTGCTCTCCAGCTTGAAAAGGTCCTCGGACGACCGCACCGGCATCGTGATCCCCTCGGACAACAGCACCTCTCCGGTCTCGGTCTGCACCCACCGGAGATCCAGGCGCATGTTCTTCTTGTCCGCCTGCATGATGCTCCCGAAGAGGAACGACTGCGCCCCGCTGAGTTTTCCGAAGCGCACCCGTGTCTCGGGATCTCCGATCATCCCCTCCTGTCCCATCTGGATCTCCTTCAGGAGAACGGCGAGTCTCTGCCGGTCCACGATCTTGAGAGGCGTCACGGCCTGCAGGTCGGTGGTGATGATCTGCGTCAATCCCCTCGCGAAACGATCGAGGTCATAGGGACCGGCCACGATCGAGTTGTTCTCGATTTCGCCGATGGCGATGGTGCGGATGCTTGACCCGCCGGTCCTTCCGGACGCCGCGAAGACACTGTCGCGCACGGAGTAGAAGAGCCGGACGACCGGGGGGGGAAGCCACTCGGGCCTCCAGAGATCCGCCTCGGGCTCCTCAGCCAGCATCTGCAGAAACGACGCGCGAGCCTGCGGCATCCTTCCCGTGGAGACGTAGATTGCGGCGAGGCTGGTCAGTACGGCCCTCCGTTGCTCCGGGGTCGAGATCTCCCGGCCGCTCAGAACGGCTTGCCCGCATTGGATTGCCTCGGGGGTCCGCAAATCGAAGAAGAACGATATCGGGTCGCTCACGAACTGGGACATCACTTCGGCGCTCGGAGCCCTGTCGGCCGCCGATGACAACGGAAACGCCCCAACCGCAAGGCAAGCCGACACCGCGATCATGACAATCGTCATCGTCTTCATCGGGCGTTTCCCCCGCCGTCGTCGAAGGAGAGTGTGAAGTTCTCGTCGGCGTCGACGTCGAGGTGCACGGAGTCGGGGAGGGCGCCTTCCGCCATCCGCTCGAGCAGCGCGGTCGAGAGCATGGGAAGCATCGTCTGCTGGATGATGTGATCGATGTTCCGGGCGCCGGCATCGACGTCGGTACACCGACGGGCGATCGTCTCCTCGACGGCCGGATCGACGGACAGACGCATCCGATGGCTGTCGCGCAGGCGGTTTTCGATTCCGGCGAGCTTCAGGCGAACGATCTGCTTGAGGAACTCCGGGGCAAGCGGGAAGAAGGGGACTACCTGCATACGCCCGAGGAGGGCCGGCTTGAAGTGTTTCGATAGGACCGGCCGTATCGCGCTCACGACCTCATCCTTCGTCGGAGGAACCGGCCCCGAGCAGAGCTGCATGATCACGTCGGTCGCGAGATTGCTGGTCAGGAAAAGGACCGTGTTCTTGAAGTCGATGATCCGCCCCTCTCCGTCGGCGAGCATTCCCTTGTCGAAGACCTGGTAGAAGATGTTCATCACATCGGCATCCGCCTTCTCGACCTCGTCCAGAAGGACCACCGAATAGGGACGCTGGCGGACGGCCTCGGTCAGCACCCCGCCCTCCCCATAACCGACATATCCCGGGGGCGAACCGACAAGACGGCTCACCGTGTGCTTCTCCTGGAACTCGGACATGTTGATCGTCGTGACGAAACGCTCTCCTCCGAACATTAGGTCGGCGACCACCAGCGCCGTTTCGGTCTTCCCCACCCCGCTCGGGCCGACGAAAAGGAAAACCCCGATGGGTGTCTTCGGATTCTTCATTCCGGCCCGCGCGGCCCTGATGCCCTGATCGACCGCTTCCAGAGCCTGGTCCTGTCCCTTGATCCGCTCGGACATTCGTTCCTTGAAGGTCAGGATGAGCGCGGCCTCGTCGCTGATCATCTTGCCCACGGGAATGCCGGTCCAGCTGCTGACCACCGAGGCGACGAGTCGAGCGTCCACGTCTAGGGGCACGAGTGGGATCGGACCCTGCATCGCGCGGAGTTCTTCCATCGCCGCCAGCAGTTCGGCCTGCAACTTTGCCTGCTCCTCGGGGCTGAGGCTCTCTCCATTGGCAGCATTGGCCGCAACGGGCGTTCCCCCGGAGGGCGCGGGGCCGCCACCCGATGGGGGCGCGGCGGGCGGTGTTTCCGCCGACGGCTTGTCCCCGTCGGCTGAACAGTCTGCTTCCAGTCTCGCCCGCAACGCTTTCACCTTCTCGACGGCCGCCTTCTCTTTCTCCCATCTCACCGCCAGCTCGGCGCGCTGCCCGGTCAGCGTCTCCATCTCCGCTTCGATCTCCCGGATACGTGGGCCCACTGCATCCCCTCGGACCAGCTTCTCGCGAAGAAGTGCCTTGCGCTCGCGATCGAGGGCCTGAAGCTTCCGATCGAAATCGTCCACCGCCTCGGGGATGGTCGCCTGCCCGATCTTGACCCGAGCAGCCGCCGTGTCGAGCAGGTCGACCGCCTTGTCGGGCAGCTGGCGCCCCGAGATGTAGCGACTCGAAAGCCGCGCGGCGGCTTCGACGCCTTCCTCCAGAATCCGCACCTTGTGCGCCGTTTCGTATTTCTCGCGCAGGCCGCGCATCATCCCGATCGCCGCTTCCTCGGAAGGCTCGTCGAGTTTGACCACCTGGAAGCGGCGCTCCAGGGCTGCATCCTTCTCGAAGTACTTCTTGTACTCCGACCAAGTAGTGGCGGCAATCGTGCGGAGCTCTCCCCGGGCGAGAGCGGGCTTCAAGAGGTTCGCGGCATCGCTCCCGCCGGCCGTCCCGCCCGCCCCGATCAGCGTGTGCGCCTCATCGATGAAGGTGACGATCGGCGTCGGTGAGCCCTTCACCTCCGTGATGACCGACTTCAGTCGATTCTCGAACTCCCCCCGCACCCCGGCGCCCGCCTGCAGGAGTCCCAGATCAAGACTCAAGAGGCGCACGTTCTTCAGCGCGTCCGGCACGTCTCCGCTGACGATTCTGAGTGCCAGTCCCTCGACCACGGCGCTCTTGCCGACCCCCGGCTCCCCGACCACGATCGGGTTGTTCTTCCTTCGGCGCGCCAGGATGTCGATCATTTGCCGGATCTCGCGGTCACGCCCGAAGACCGGATCGATCTCGCCGGCGCGCGCCCTTTCGGTAAGATCGACCATGAAGCGTCCGATCGCGGTTTCCTCAGCCGGACGCCCGGGCCGTGCGGCCGCAGCGCCTCCCTCGGCCGGTGCCGCCTCAGTCTCCCTGGAGGCGTAGGCGATTCGGTAAAGATCTTTCCGCAGCTCGTCCCTCCTGATTCCTTCCAGGGGCCCAGAGAGATCGTCCGCGGTGTACCGATCAGGCCGAAGCAGCAAGGCAAGCAGGAGCGCTCCGGAACGAACCTGGGTGTCCTGGTACTCCACCGAAGCCAGGACCCATCCATCCTGGAACCACTCCAGAAGAAGCGGCGAGAAAACCGGCCTGCCCGAGTTGCCGGACCGCAGGCTCTCGAGGTTGCGCTGGAGGAGGCCGAGGAGAGGGGCGGGGTTGATTCCGAAGTGACGGAGGATTTGCTGAAGGTCGGCCTGGGGATCCTCGGCCATCTGGAGAAGTAGATGTTCGGGTCCGACCTCGTAGTGTCCCCGGGAGATGCAGAGTCCCGCCGCCGCCTCCAAAGATTTCGTGCAGTAGCGGTTCAGCTTGCGGACCAGACCCTTGATATCGACGTCCATCTTCTCATTCTCCTCGCCGCGGGATCTCACGCATTCCGGTGCGCGCCGCGCGACTCCGTGAGAGGGTCGTACTTTTTCGTGGGAAAGAGGCCTTCGCCTTCCTCCGCCCCTGAAGGTGATAGCCAGCTCATCTGTCCGAGGGGAAGCCCGCTCTCCGAAGAGAGTCGCAGGGAAGGAACCTCGTCGGGCGCGATGATCGCGCGAATGTCGAACTCGAGCGGATCGGGAACATAGAATCGCGTGAGCCGAACGAGCCGTATGAAGTCATCCGAACCCGGCAGGAAACGCCGGTACTCCGCGGCCGAGAGAGGACAGAGCGTGATTCGGAACCCCCCGCCGACATCCCGGACCGACTCCCCGAGGACGGCGTCCTCGCCCAAACGCGAGCCTGTTCGTCCCAATCGTATAGTTTCCCCTATCGGGATGCGGACCGTTCTCTCAACAAACGACTCGATCCGAACTGGCGTCCCCTCAACGAGCTCCCGGAGCACCCCCTCCAATCCGACGGCCGATCGCGGACGACCATGAAGCAGTCCGGCCACCCGCAAGAAGGGGAGCCACGGAGCGCCGAGCGCCGGCAGGATCCCCGCGCTTCCCAATCCCACGAGCGAAAGACTCGCCCGCGTGAACCCATCCGGTCCCTCGGGGGCAAACCTGATGTAATGGCGGTATTTCTCCCACGCCGCGTACACGAATGAAATGAAGCGGTGATGGAAAAGATCCAGGAAGTCCCGGAGGATCTCGCCGTCCACTCCCGACCATATGATCTCCTCGGTGAGATGGGTCGGCATCGGGGAAACCGGGCCATACAGTCACATGAAGTTGACGGTCACGAGGTAGCGCACCGGGTTCCCCTCTTCCGGTGCGCCGTGCGCCGAGATGCTGCTGACGTCCGCTACAGAAAACGCCAAGCTCGTGGCCGGCCGGAATCGCACCGACTCCCGCCACGGAGGTCCCTCGCCGCCGGGCGCCACCGACCCCTCGCTCTGGCGCAGGAGGATCTGCACGAGCTGAAAGAACGAGTACCGGTGGCAGTCGCCTGCCAGGCGCTCGATCAGAGGAGCTGCTGCCTGCCGGTCCTGCATGGCCAGGTGTAGACCTCTCCCCGCTGGGATCCCCGGACGGTGAGCTGCACGAATGAGTTCAGACTGACATGAAGGCTGAGGAATTCGCTCAATACGCTCGCGAAGAGGTAGAGATCGCCCTCGTTGGCGAAACAATCCTCGCGCAGATCGATCTCGACGGCCGTCCCGCGGGCAAGAGACCCGCGCACGAGGGTTTCCTTCGGAGCCGTGCGGATGGCCTCGATCCCCTCGAGACGCAGCGCGCTCGCCCTGGCCGCCCGCGAATCGCGGGACGAGTGCATGTTGTACAGACCAAGGATCCCGCGGAGTGAATCGACATCGGTGAGGGACAGGTAATTCAGGGACATGTGCGAGATCAACCGCCAGTTGGCCGACCCCGTCTTATACGCCACCCCCAACGATCCACGCATCGCAAAACTGAACCAGGAACGAGAAACGCAGGAAACGTGCGTCGTCGCGCTGGAAGAAAACTGGCTGGAATTGGAAATGGCGCTGGAAGAAGCGGGCGGCTAAAGGCCAAGGAGTATTACATGGGCAAAGAAGTCAAAAATATCCTGCACTTTTTGATCGACATCGTGTTGTTTTGCCTGATGGTACTCGGCGTTGTCGGAACAATGTTCAAATTCCTCATGCCGGACGGTTGGCTCAAGGGCTGGATGCACGACATATGGCGCTTCAGCCCCGGCTACCTGCTATTGAGCGCGGTGTTGGCGCTGATCGCCTTCCTGCTGATTAAGCGCTGGCTGGATAGCTTGAACACCAAAACCTTCCTCGGCGACCTGATCATGTACGTGTGGATCGCGCTGGGGCTGTATTTCGCCGTCAAGCTGGCGGTCACCGGCGGTTGGTAGGTCAGCTGTCAGTCTGGCTACCTCGAAATTCGCCACGGTAATGCTTTTCCGCGCTTCTCCCATGTCCTCTTGAAATTCCATGGTCAGCCCCGACCTTGGAATCGATGAATCGTTATCTCAGGAGGTTTACATGAATCTTGTCTGCCCTCACTGCTCTGCCATCAACCGTGTTCCTTCCGAGCGCTTGGGGGACAACCCCAAGTGCGGCAAATGCGGGGCATTCATCCTCGACGGTACGCCGGTGGAATTGGCCAGCACCCGTTTCGCGGCGTTTGTCGCCAACAACGAAATGCCACTGGTCGTTGATTTCTGGGCACCGTGGTGCGGCCCATGCAAGACGATGGGGCCGGTTTTTGCCCAAGTGGCGGCGCAGCTGAAAACCCGCTTTCGTTTCGCCAAGGTCAACACCGAGGCGGAACCGTCCCTCGCCCAGCAATACGGTATCCGCAGCATCCCCACC
>CAZNRY010000030.1:0-28048 GCA_964575675.1 uncultured bacterium | reverse complement strand
GTCCCCGAGGGGACGAATCTTCACCGCCATCAAAGCCTCCTTGCGAGCGGGGGACATTCCGTCCCCGCGCCTCATGATTCAGCCCTAGTTCTGGGTTCTTGATCTGACCGTTCGGCGGGGTCGCTGCGAACTCTTCGCAGGTCCGTTCCGCGCCGGCCGATTGGAGACAGAACCAGACCCGTGCCGCCGTCGATCATCATGTTATCTCATTTACTATCAAACGATTATGGCACATCCAGAATGATCCTATCGCCCAGATGGACCGGAATGGAACGGTCAGCTGCCCGTCCAGGATCGATCAGATTATCCGGTAACATCTTGCACTACAAGAAGATTAGACGGAATGCCCTGTTTGGAGACGTTTATGCCGCGTTCCAATTCGTAACGAGATGCCATATTGGCAGTCGCCACTTTCGATCAACTCACCTGATCATCGTCGAGACCTCGCAATATATTAATTTACAATACATTACGATGTGCCAGTTTGGCACTGAGGCAGTGACAAGCAGGATCTCCGCGGGGCATTCGCGCCGCCTCACCGGCGCGGATCGCGTCGATAGGCGACGAGTCGGCGATGAAGCGTTCGTAGTCCAATGCCTAGGAGGCTCGCGGCTTGTTCGCGGTCGCCCCCCGTGTGATTGAGCGTCGCCTCGATCATCCGTCTCTCGACCTCGGCCATGCTGAGCCCGATCGGCAAGGTGATCTTCGCGGTCTCCTGGACCCCCTCGCGAATCTCCTCCGGAAGGTCGCCGACATCGAGCGGCCCGGGGCCGGAGGCGAGCTGGACCATTCCGCGGATCACGCTCTTCAACTCACGGATGTTGCCCGGCCATGAGTAGCGCCCCAGGCGGTCGAGGGCGGCGGGCTTGATCCCCTCGATCGCACGCCCGCATTCGGCAGCCGAATCCGAGAGAAAATGCTCGACGAGCAGCGGGATATCCCGCTTGCGGTGTCGCAATGCCGGCATCTCGATCGCCACGGCCCGCAGGTGGTCATGAAGATCCGCGCGGAAGGAGCCTGCCTGGACCCTCTCGCGGAGCGACGGGGCGGCGATCGCGATAAGCCGCAGATCAGCGTGCCGCGTCTTGCGGCCGCCGACTCGCTCGAACTCTTTCTCGCGGAGGAGCCGAAGGAGACGCGATTGGAGGCCGCCGCCCAGATCCTCTATCCCCGAAAGGACGAGGGTTCCCCCTTCCGCGAGCTCGATCCTGCCGGGCCGGCCTTTCTCGCGCCCGCCTCCATCCTCGCCGAACATCTCGCGCTCGAGGAACCCCGCCTCGGTACCCTCGCAATCGAGACGAACCAAGGGACCCGACCGGCGGGCGCTGTTGTGGTGAATCGCCCGCGCAACCAACTCGCGCCCCGTCCCCGATTCACCCAGGATGAGGACCGGGACGTCCATTGCGCAGATCTGAATGATCCGGTTGTAGACACGGACGATCGGGGCCGAGTTGCCGATCAGGTTCCCGAAGCCGAATCGCCGGTCGAGGCGGCGCGCCATCTCGTGCACCTCGCCGACCAGTCGCTGCGTAGCAAGACCGCGACGAATCACCGCATGGATCTTCTCGTGGTTGATCGGCCGAGTCTGGAAATCGTGGGCGCCCTCTTCCATCGCCCGCGTCGCGACCTGCAAATCCGCAGGCGTCGCGAGCAGGATGCCGCAAACATCCGGATTGCGCATCCGCGCGACGCGCAGGAGACGCAGACCGTCGATCCTGGGAGTTTTCGTCTCACAGACGAGCGCGTCGATCTGCTCGGTGTCGAGGAGGTTGTACCCGGCCGCCTCGTCAGCCACCTGCACAAGATCCATTCCGTGATCCTTGAGGAAGTCGACAAGCCTCCGCGCTTCGGGGCCCTGTTGCAGGACCAAGAGAACGCGCGGCGGGGCGCCTCCCGGAATCTGTGATTGGGATTCCATCGATCTCCCCCTCCCCCGGGGACCGGACGCCCGATGCGGCCCCGCCCGTCGCAGACGCAACGGCGGCCGCCCGCACCAATGTAGGAATGTGGCACGTCACTTGCAAGTTCACGCCGACAGGAGGCGATCTCGGACCCCGGCCGGGAGGACCCCGGCCGCCTCACCGGCCGCAACGCATTGCGATCATTCGCGGTTCGCGAATCGAGGGAATCGCAGGCGGGACGGCCGGGATCCAGAGGCGGGCCGCATGCAAGGGTTCGTTGCAGGATGCCTTTCGATCATGGGCAATGTCGTCTCCCCAGACCCCGAGGGGCGGCCACGGAGGTCGAGATGTCGCAGACCGAGATCCGCACAACGGGGTCGCGCTTCCTGGAGAACCTCGCCTACCTCGTACCGAGCTATCGCGGCTACAGGGAGAGAGGAACCCGGCGCGAGGAGGACTCCCGTCTTCGCGCCCGGGTCCTCGAAGGTTTGGGCGAAATTCGGGGAGAGGCGGCGACTCTGATGGGCGACCTCGCCGAGTCGTGGTCTGTCGAGCGCCTTTCCGAGATGGAGCGGCGCGTGCGGAAGCTCGACGGCCTCGCCGACACGATCCGTTACGCTCCCTATGGCTTCTCGGGATTTTTCGACGCGGCGGCCGTTCGGGAGGAGTCGCTGGAGTGGATCCTCGAGGCGGACCTCTTGATCTTCGACGACATCGACCGATTGGAACGTCTGCTGCGCGATGTCCGTGAAGCGCGGGGGGCCTCAGGCTTCCAGGGTTTCCTGGAATCTCTCGACCAATCGACGCGGCTGCTCGAGGAACACCTCGTCCTGCGCGACAAAGCACTCGGCGACGTCTGAATCCTGGTTCGGGCAATGGTCCACGGTGTCCCGAACGAGTTGAGCCAGGCGCCGGGCAGCTGGTCGCGTATGGACAAGGTTCTCGCTGCTCACCGGAGCACGAGAATCCTCGTCGACCGTGCGTCCCCTCGAACGACCAACCTCGCAAGATAAAGACCCGACGTCACGGCGCGACCGGCGCCGTCTCGACCATCCCAGCTCGACTCGTACTCGACACCGCCCGTGGCGCGGATCGCGAGCTCCTTCACCAGTCTGCCCGACGCAGCGTAGACGGACAACCGCGGCAGCCCCCAGCCCTCAGGCACGCGGGAACGCAGAACGACGCACTCCCGCGTAGGATTGGGAGACGCCGCGGCGAGGACCAAACCTCCTCCAACGAAGCCTGCAAGGTCCGGCCCGATTCCGGCGGTCGTCCCGAGGGAAGCGAGCGCGATGCCCGAGTTCCCATTCTCCAGGCTGTAGGCGAACGCGATCTTCCCGCTCTCGTTGAGCGCATGGCGTCCGCACTCCAGATGGACGACGACAGAACCGAAGAGCGAGTCCCCAGTGGCGATCACGCGATCCGCGACCGGATCCGGACCCGTGAAGATCCCGCGGCCCCAGCCCTCGAACTCCGCGAAGAACGCGACGTCGCCGGCGGCATTGACCTCGGGAGCCGCGAACTGCTCGAACGGACCCTCGGTGTCGGCGACCTGAGTCGTCGTGCCATCCCAGGTATAGATGGCCCGAGTCAGATAGACCGGATCGGCCAGGAACGCGATCGTGCCGCCCTCCGCGATCGCCGGTTCGCCGTTGACGTACACGTAGTCGGTGCCGGCCATGGCGATCGGCGTAGGCGGTCCGCCCGCGCAGAAGTAGATGCCCTCGTACCCCTCCGGACCCAGGTTTCCCGCGTAGAACGTGATCGCGCCATCATCGTTCACGTCGGGATCACCCAGCGCGTTCAGGTTGCCGGTGTCGTCGACCATCAACTCGCGCGTCTGGCCATCGTAGACGTACAGCCCGATCACGCTGTGGGATTCGTCGACGGGCGCGCGCCCGCGAAACGCCACAACTCCGGATCCGCTCATGCTCGGGTTGCACCAATCCGAGTAGAGGGCGCCTCCCGACCCGATGTCGGTGATCGGAACCACCGTACCCCCGTCGCCGAGGTAGATGGCCTCGGAGCACTCCCACGTCTCAGGGTCGAACGTGTAGGCCCGGAAGACGACCCGACCGGCATCGTCGAGGTCCGGCGCGCTGATCAGCTGGAGTGACCCGCAGCCGGTGAAGCTGTAGAACCCCTCGCTCGTGGTTTCGGCGATCAGTGTCAGGTCGACGCCATCCGTGCGATAGATGCCCTGCCCGCCACCGTCCCGATCCGCGAAAAAGGCGACCGCATCATTGTTGTTCAGGGCCGGCACCCCCGATGGATAGACCGGGCCGGCGCTATCGACCAGTATGCTGAACGTGTACGTCTCGGCCAGAGAGGAGCACGGGAGGAAACTCCCGGCCGCGAAGACCAAGAGCGCACCAAAACGCACACCGCGTTTCGACCTGTACATCATGTTCTGCCTCCTTCGCCAGGAAACCATCGACTCTCCAAACGGTTCGGACCCGGGTCCCGCCTGCAATTCTCCGCCGAAAAGCCGCGGTCGCGTCGGGTCACTCTCAAGACTGAAGGCAACCTGTTACGCGGTAGTTACGCGGGGGGCGATCTCCCGCCTCGCATAGCGTCCGCTCCTGCGTCATGGTCCGCGCCGATCCGATCCCCCGCGTTTCGGGTTCTGGCCACGACCAAGCGCAGGTCGTGGGAACCCCCTGGTTCGCGGGCCCGTCTTCGGCTATCCTCATCTCCTGGGCGCGGCCGCGCCGGAAAGCCGGGCATGAATCGAACTCCCGAGAGATTGCACCCTCCCGTTCCTCGGTGGCGGAGGGCCTCGCCGGCGGCGGCCCGACGAGCTGCGCTGGCAGGTCTCCTGCTCCTCCCCCTCATGGCGCTCGCGCCTCCCCTCGACGCACAGCCTTATCCCAACATCAAGATCAACAGCCGGGACAACGGCCCCGAGGAGACGGCGATCGCGATCAATCCGCGCAATCCGCTCAATGTCGTCGCCGTCGCCCAAGCCCCGTGCCACTACTACTTCAGCTTCGACGGAGGGAGCACGTGGAGCGAGGGCGATCTCCCCGACCCGAGAAACCTCGGGGATCCATCCATCACCTTCGACCGCGCCGGCAACGCCTTCTATTGCTACATCGGAGGCTGGACCAACTCGGGAATCTTCGTGAGTCGATCGTCCGACGGGGGCGCGAGCTGGCCCGCCGCAGGGGCGACGGTCGTCGAGCACACGGGCATCGTACCGTTCGAGGACAAGTCATGGCCGGTCTGCGACTGGACGAACGGCCCCAACAAGAACTACGTCTATGTCACATGGACCCGCTTCTCGGTCTACGGCAGTGCGTCGCCCGCCGACTCGAGCTGGATCCTCTTCTCCCGCTCTTGGAACAGCGGGACGAGCTTCTCAACGGCCGTTCGGGTGAGCGATCAGGGAGGCAACGCGGTCGATTCGGACGACACGGTGGAGGGCGCAGTCCCTGCGGTCGGAGTGGACGGTACGATCTATGTGGCGTGGTCCGGCCCGCGAGGGATCGAGTTCGATCGCTCAACGAACGGCGGAGCTGCCTTCGGACGCGACGCGATCATTTCGGACCAGCCGGGCGGGTGGAACTTCACGATCCCCGGGCTCTACCGCGCCAACGGTCTGCCGGTAACGAAAACCGACCTGAGCTTCGGCCCCCACCGGGGGCGCGTCTATGTGAACTGGTCCGATCAGCGTAACGGCGATACGGACGTCTTCCTGATCCACTCCGATGACGGCGGCACGACATGGAGCCCGCGCGTACGAGTGAATGACGACGCGATCGGAAACGGTGCGGAGCAGTTCTTCACATGGTTCGACGTCGATCCTGTGACGGGCTTTGTCTACGCCGTCTTCTACGACCGAAGGGCTTACCCGCCCGGGAGCACAGCGACCGACGTCTACCTCGCAATCTCGGAGGATGGCGGAACGACCTTTGTGAATGAGAAGATCAGCGAGACACCCTTTTCGCCGAATCCATCGATCTTCTTCGGCGACTACAATGGCATCTCTGCGTTCGCAGGTCGAATCCGGCCGATCTGGACGCGGATGGACGAGAACACGCGCTCGATCTGGACCGCCCTCATCGAGCGCCCGAGCGCCGGAGTCGCCGAACTTCCGGTCGCGGGCGGGCGCATCCTCATCCGGCCCAACCCTGCCCGCTCCTTCGCGCAGATCGCCTGCGCGGATGGAAGCGGACTTCCCGGCGGGCTGTCGATCATCGACCTTCAGGGCCGGGTCGTCCGCTCGCTCCCCTCGGGATCTCCCGGCGCGAATGGATGGAGCGTGCGGTGGGACTGCGCGGATGCCATGGGCCGGCCCGTCGCCTCGGGAATCTACTTCGTGAAGGCCCCCGGGCTGCCCGGCGCGCGGCTGACGATCCTGCGCTAGACCGGTTTGACTTCGGCTGAGAAGCGAGCCCGCGCGCCGCGAGGTCCGGCGCCCCCGGAACAATAGCCGGGCCGAGCGGATGCGCGTGGCAAGGTTCTCAGATCTACTCAAACTGGTCTAGGAGCCTTCGCCTGATTCGGAGTAGCGCGAGCGCGAGCGGGGCTCACGCACGCCTGGAAGGCAGCGCCCGCGGCAGAACAATTCGGAAGGTCGTCCCTTTGCCGGGAACCGATCGGCAGGTCACCGACCCCCCGTGTTCCTCCACGATCTGGCGGACGACCGCCAGCCCGAGACCGGTTCCGTCCTGTTTCGTCGTGAAGAACGGTTCGAAGATCCGCTGGAGGACCTCGGGGTCGATCCCCGGCCCGTTGTCGTCCACCTCGATCTCCGCGCCCTGAGGAATCAGCTTCGTGACGACCATGACCTGGCCTGTAATGGGCGGCACGGCATCCATCGCGTTTCGGATCAGGTTCAGGATGATCTGCCGGACCAGCCGTCCGTCGCACGCGACCCTCGGGTGCGCATCGTCGAGGTTCAGGACCAGCCGGATCCCGCTGCGGCGGAGCTCGGGCCGCAGGAAGTCGGCCAGGCCGAGCATGACCGTGTTCAGGTCTTCCTCCCGTCCGGTGGGCTGCGGCATCCGGGAGAACTGGAGGTACTCGTCGGTGATCTGGCTCAGGCGCCTCGTTTCGCGTTTGATCGTTTGTAGAACTTCGCGCGACTCGCGCACCTCAGGGGTGTCGTCCCCGCTGAGGTTGTCGATCAGGATGTCGACGTTGAGGTTGATCGAACCCAAGGGATTGCGGATCTCGTGGACCACCTTCGAGGCGATCTTGCCGACCGCCGCCATCTTCTCGGTGCGGATCAATTCGCGCTCGAGGGCGCGATGGCTGGAGACGTCACGTAGAATCTCGACCGCGCCCGCCTCGATCCCCTCAGCCAGGCGTATCCGGGACCGCGTGACGGAGACCTCGATCGACGCGCCGTCCTTGCGCCGGCGTTGCGTCCGTAGGTCGCGCGCCGTGCCTCGAACGGCGAGCCCATCGCCGAGAGCGGGCTCGATCTGCATCCCGGATGGAAGGAGGATCTCATAAGGACGACCCAAGACTTCCTCCGCTACATAGCCGAAGGTCTCGGAAGCTCCGCGATTCCAGAGGCGGATCAGTCCTTCGGGATCCAGGACGAGGATCGCGTCTGCAGCGTCCTCGATGGCCCGCTCGAGGAGGGAGCGGGTCTGTGGGAGCCCGGCCGGGACATCCTTCGATGCGACCACGCGGTCCCTGCGGCTGAGCATCCAGAAGACGACGGCCGCGAGTATCGCGAGCCCGCCGATCGCGACCGGCCAGATGTCGGGGGATCCTATGGAGAAGTGCAAGGGACGGGGTTCCTACTCGATGTGCTCGGGCAAGCCATACTCTCGGATCTTCCGGTAGAGACGCGTGCGCGAGATTTTCAGCATCGCTGCGGCGCGCGACTTGTTGCCGTCGCTCGCCTTCAACGCCCTTTCGATCGCGGCCCGCTCGGCTTCGCTCAGCGCGGAAGGAGCATCGCCTTCCTCGGCGATCTGCTGGATCTCCTCCGCCCGGACCGCCTCGGGGACATCCTCGAGCCTGACCGTGCCTTCGAGCCCCATGGCGAAGAGCGACTCGATCATGTTCTCGAGCTGGCGGACGTTTCCCGGCCAGCGGTAATGCTGGAGCGCGTCGAGGGCCTTCGGCTCCACGCCGGCGATCCGATTGGGGAACACCCTCCCGAACTTGTCCATGAAGTGTTGGATGAGGAATGGAATGTCGTCCGGCCGATGGCGCAGGGGGGGTAACTCGATCCGGATCACCGCGAGCCGGTAGTAGAGGTCCTGTCGCAGGAGTCCGTCGGAAATCGCCTCATCCACGTTGCGGTTCGTCGCGGCCACGATCCGCACATCGACCCGCATCTCCGCGACGTCTCCGACCGGCCGCACCGTCCGTTCCTGGAGCGTGCGCAGGAGCTTGGCCTGCGTATCGAGAGGCATCTCGGCGAACTCGTCGAGGAAAAGCGTTCCCCCGTCAGCCGAACGGACGAGGCCGAGGGTCGTTGCGCTCGCGCCGGTGAAGGCGCCCCTCCTGTGGCCGAAGAGCTCGCTCTCGATGAGCCCGCGGGGAATCGCGCTGCAGTTGACCGGGACGAAGGGCTTGCGGGCCCTCGTCCCCGCGTAGTGGATCGACCGGGCGACGACCTCTTTTCCGGTTCCGCTCTCGCCCACGATCAACACAGACGAATCGTTGCGCGCCGCCGCTTGGATCAGGGAGAAGACCCGCTGCATGGCGAGTCCGCCCCCCACCATCTTCGGCACCGGCGAGGATTCCTTCATCTCCCTGCGAAGTCGATCGACCTCCCCCCGCAGGCGCTGGGAGTCTAGGATCTGATTCACCGAGCGGAGCAACTCATCCTTGTCGAAAGGCTTCGTGATGTAGTCCGTGGCCCCGATCTTCATCGCTTGGATCGCGTTCTGGATCGTGCCGAAACCTGTCATCATGATGACGTCGATCTGTGGGTGCTTCTTCTTGATCTGCTGCAGGAGCTCGGCGCCGCCCATCCGCGGCATTCGGAGATCCGTGAGGACGATCGCGTACCCGGGTTCGCGGGAGAGTGCGTCGAGCGCCTCCTGGCCCCCGTAAACCGCATCGGCATCGATCCCCACCTTCCGGAAAATCCGGCGGCAGGTCTCGGCCATGTCCACGTCGTCGTCGACGATCAGGATCTTCTCTTCCACAGCCTCCCGATCATAGCGCGGACGCCGCTTCTCCGCGAAACCATCTAGACGCGGGTCCGCTTTCCGGACAATCGCCGCAGGGCGCTGACGAGAGCGATCGCGCCACCGCACTTCTCTGCGATGCCGTCCGCGACCCAGGCGTGGAAGTCACGACTGTAGTGGTATGCATCCGGCGTATTGAAGATGACGCGCGCCCGGCCGTTCGTCCGGATGAACTCGATGGCGAACTCGAGTCCCTTACGATCCGCTCCAGGGTCCATCACGATCACCTCGGGACAATGAAGCAGATTCTGGGCAAGCGCGTCCGTGAAACCGGATGCCGTCAGGACCTCGTACCCCTCTTCTCCAAGGGCCACCGCGTAAAGATCTCTCAGGGCGTTGTCGCCTTCGACGATCAGAACGCGCGTCAAGGTAATCACCCCCCCCCGACAGCGGGCCCTCATGCAGGGAACTCAGGGATGCTCGCGGACGAACTCCGCCCCCTTCATGACAGCCTGCTGGTTCAGCGGTATCGACTTCTTCGCCTTGATGTAGCTCGGCATCGCATCTACCACCGATTGCAGATTCAGGGTCCCCGATTTCTCGATGTACGCACCCATCATCACCATATTCGCCGACTTTGTCGATCCGATTCGATCGGCGATCTCGGTGGCGGGAATCTTGACGATCTCGACGTCCGTACGCGCCGGTGCGACATCGATCAGCGAGCTGTCGTAGATTAGCAGTCCTCCGGGCTTCAAGTCCTTCTCAAACTTCTCCAGGGAAGGACGGTTCATCGCGATCAGGACGTCCGACTCCGCGACGAGGGGGCTGCCAATCTCGGTCTCGGAGATCCGCACGTGGCAGTTCGCCGTCCCGCCGCGCATCTCGGGGCCATAGGAAGGCAGCCAGGAAACCTTGTAGCCCCCTTGCATGCCGCACTCGGCGAAGGCGACCCCCAGAAGGAGGATCCCCTGCCCTCCGAATCCGGCGATCTTGAGCCTCGGGTTCGCATAGACGGGCTTCGTCGGCTCCCCCTTCTGGGCCGGACTGACCGCGCTATCGAGAAGATCGAGCTTCTCATCGAGCCCTTCGCTGATGAAGGGGGAAGCCTCCCGCGGGTGCTTCTCGATCTGATCCGACAGGTCCCTCACGGCGCCGAGCTTGAAGTACTTCTCCATCTCGGTGTGGATCCACTCCCGCGAATCGACCGGGTTGATCTTCCAACCGGTCGGGCACGCGGCGAGGGCCTCGACCATCGAGAATCCCTTGCCGTCGATCTGGTTCTGGATCGCCTTGCGGACGGCGGTGCGGGCGCGGTTCATGTGCTTCGCGTCCGTCAGGGCCACCCGCTCGAGGTAGATCGGCCCATCGAGGCTCGAGAGGAGCTCGACGACGCGGATCGGGGACCCCTCGTTCGCGACGCTCCGTCCGAGAGGAGAGGTCGTCGTCTTCATCCCCGGCAGGGTCGTGGGGGCCATCTGGCCTCCGGTCATCCCGTAGATCGCATTGTTGACGAAGAAGACCGTGACGTGCTCACCGCGATTGGCGGCGTGCATGATCTCGTTGCCGCCGATCGCGGCCAGGTCGCCGTCTCCCTGATAGACGATCACGATCGAGTCGGGATGGGCCCGCTTGATCGCCGTCGCGACCGCAGGAGCGCGGCCGTGGGCCACCTGCACGTTGCCGCACCGATAGTAGTAGTAGCCGAACACGCTGCACCCGACGGGCCATACGAAAATCGTGCGATCCTGGATCCCGAAGTCGTCGATCGCCTCGGCGATGAACTTGTGCAGGTTGCCGTGGCCGCAGCCCGGACAGTAGTGGGTCGTCAGCTTGTCGGGACCCGTCTTGCGATCGTAGTCGGTATAGAACGATGCCGCCTTGACGAACGATTCCTTAGGCATGGGCCGCTTCCTCCACCTTGAGAATCCGGGTCACGAGCTCTTCGGCGGTCGGCACGTTGCCGCCAGTTCTATAGTAGAGTCCGACCGGCCTCTTGCCATTCACCGCAAGGCGCACATCATCGACCATCTGCCCCGTGGAGAGCTCGACGACCAGGAAATCCTTCACACGATCGGCGAGCTCGGCGATCGGCGCAATCGGGAATGGGAAGAGGGTGATGGGCCGCAGGAGGCCGACCTTGATCCCCTTCTGCCGTACCGTGTCGACGGCGGACTTGAGGATTCTCGAGATGATCCCGTAGCCGATGACGACGTGCTCCGCGTCGTCGAGACGGTACCCCTCCCAGCGAAGCTCGTTGCGACGGATCTCGACGTATTTGGCCTCGAGCTTGCCGACATGCGCCTCGAGGTCGTCCGGATCCAGACAGATCGACGTGATCAAGTTGTCCCTGCGCGCGGGAATCGGAGCCACCGCCCATGGCTTCTCGGGGAACTCCTTCTGCGCGGCGGGGAACTCGCACGGCTCCATCATCTGCCCGATGAACCCATCGGCAATGACGAAGACCGGGTTGCGATAGCGGTCCGCGAGATCAAAGGCGAGAATCGTCAGGTCGCACATCTCCTGGACGGAGTTGGGCGCCAAGACCGGGACCTTGTAACAGCCGTGGCCCCCGCCCTTCACGATTTGGTTGTAGTCGCTCTGCTCGGGGGCGATGTTGCCGAGTCCGGGTCCACCGCGCATGATGTCAACGATGACACAGGGAAGCTCGGCGCCGGCGAGGTAAGAAACCCCCTCCATCTTCAGGCTGATGCCCGGAGAGGACGATGCCGTCATCGCACGGATCCCGGCCGAGGCCGCGCCGTAAACCATGTTGATCGCGGCGACCTCGCTTTCGGCCTGGAGGAACGTCCCGCCGCAGCGCGGGAAGTACAGCGCCGCCGCTTCGGCGATCTCGCTCGCCGGTGTGATCGGGTAGCCGTAGTAGGCCCGACACCCGGCAAGAAGCGCCCCCTTTACGACCGCCACGTTGCCCTTCAGAAGCACCTTGGCCATCCTCTCATTCCTCCTAGCGCGCCGGGACGCTCTTGAAAACCGCGATCGCACCGGGCTCGGGACAAGCATAGAAGCAGATCCCGCACCCCGTGCACCCATCGCCCAGATACAGGGAGGGGTGATAGCCCATCCGATTGAACGCCTTCGAGAAGACGAGAACCTTCTGGGGGCACTCGGCGATGCAGTAGCCGCATCCCTTGCACTCGTCCTCACGGATCTCCACCCGTCCCTGCGGCTTGGTCCGCTCCCTCTTGACCTGTTCCATTGCATCACCTCCGAAGCAAGCAAAACGTATGTTCTATTCTCCGGGCGCGGGCGCCCCGTGGCGCCGTCGACGCTTGACCTCCCCGGCAAACCACTCGAACCAGCGATCGAGTCCTTCCCCCGTCTCGCACGAGACTTCCATCCGCAGAGCTGAACGATTGACCTTTCCGACCGCGGCCCAGAACGCGTCCCGGTCGAATCGGGTGTAGGGAAGCAGGTCGATCTTGTTCAAGACTACGACGGATGCCCTCTCGAACATGAACGGATACTTCTCGGGCTTGTCCTCGCCCTCGGGCACGCTGGCGAGAACGACGCGGGCCGTCTCGCCCAGATCGAAGCTGCTCGGACAGACGAGATTCCCAACGTTCTCGATGATCAGCGCGTCGTAGGACGAGGGATCGACCCCATCGAGGGCCGAGACGATCATCCGTGACTCGAGGTGGCAGGTGCCGTTGGTCACGATCTGAATCGCGCTTCCGCCCGCCTTCGCAATCCGCTCGGCATCGCGGGCGGTCTTCAAGTCTCCTTCAATCACGAGGCAGCGGATTCGTCCGCTCATCCCCCCGAGGGTCTTCTCGAGGAGCGTGGTCTTGCCGGATCCGGGGCCAGAGAGGAGGTTCACGACGAAGACGCCCGACGCGGCAAACCGCTCGCGGAGACCGGAGGCGATTTCGTCGTTCTTGGCGACGACGTTTCGCTTCAGGTCCAGAATCCGCACCCGCGATGCGTCGCTCAAGCTCCACCCTCCCCTTCGGGATCGTCGATCTCCCAGACGATCCGCGTCACCTCAACCTCGTGCCCCTCGACGATGTGAAACCCGACCGGGCCGCAAGCCGCGCACTCGCCGCTCCCCTCCCCAAGGAGGAACGCGGCCCCGCAGCGGTCGCAGACGGCCCTTGCCGCCACGGGCTCGATCACGAGCTCCGCATCCCGGAAAGCTCCCTGCTCCCGGGCCACTTCCCATGCGAACGACAGCGCCTCGGGCTCGACGCCGCTCAGGCTCCCGACCCGAACGGTGAGGGACGGAACCCGCCCCTTGGGCGTCCCCCCGGACCGCCGTTCGATCTCCTGCTCGACGATCTCGAGAATCGACATCGCGAGCGAGAGTTCGTGCATCGGCGATCTCCGGCTCCCGCGCGCCCGCGGTGCGCCCTATCCCCGGCTTCCTCTTGCGGGAAGTTCCCCTGGGCGGGGCCTGGGCCCCGCGGCGGAGCGCAGGCACTGCCGTACGACCCCCACCATGTCGGCCAACCCGGAGCGATCGCCGTAGTAGAGAACCCCGGCCTGCCGCGCCTCCCGCTCCCATTCCTCGCTCGGCGAATGAAACGCGAAGACGATCGAAAGCGCGGGGCGAATCTGCTTCAGGAGATGCAGCAGTTGATTCGCCGGCTTATCGGTCAACGCTCCATCGAGGACGACCACCTGCACCCGCGAGTCCTCGACCGCAAGGAGGCATTCTCGGGCGGTGTGCGCCAACATCCAGGATGCCTCGAGCTCGGGCGCTTCCTGGCGGAGCTGGAACCAGAACTCCGGGTCCTCCGTGACGACGACCACCTGGTCGCGGGGCTGCGGGCTTCTGGCCTGCAACCGGATGATGTGGGAGCGATGAAATTGCATGGTCATTCCTCGAGTTGGCACCGTGCAAGCAAGGTGCCAAGAACGGGTCGGCCGGCAACGATCATCTGCTTGAATATCAATGAGTTACGATACATGATTGAGCGAGGCGAGGGGGTGAGGTCGCCCAATTCAAGGAAGTCGGATCGAAACGCTACAGTGTGTCTCGAATCGAGACATTCTGATCAGCAGATCCGCGGGAGTTGCTCTCCCGATAGCAGGTCCAGTATCCGGGTCCCTCCCACCCGAGTGCGAAGGGTCAGCCTCCCCGGCGGTCGCGGGACGACCCGGCCGATCTCCGCCGCGCCAGCGCCCGAAGGGTGGCTCCTCAAGAGCTCCAGGGCGTCTTCGGCGCGCTCCCCTGCAATCACGGCGAGGAATCGTCCCTCGGAGGCGACGTAGAGAGGGTCGAGTCCAAGGATCTCGGCGAGGGCGCGGACGCCCGCCTTCATGGGGATCGACTCCTCGTTCAACTCGATCCCGAATGTCGAGCCCTGCACAAGTTCATTCAGGGTCGTGGCCACGCCGCCGCGCGTTGGATCGCGCATCCACCGCACGCCCGGCACGGAGGAGAGAAGCGAATGCACGATGCCCCAGACCGGCGCGCAGTCGCTCTCGATTCCGGCCTCGAACTTCAGGTCGTTGCGCACGGAGAGGACGGCCATCCCGTGATCCGCGATCGTCCCGCTGATCAGAACGCGGTCTCCCGGTTGGACGGCCGAGGCTCCGGAAGGAAGCGGCTCCTCGAGGACGCCGATTCCGGCGGTGTTGATGAAGACGCGATCGAGCCCTCCCTTCTCGACGACCTTCGTGTCCCCCGTGACGATCGGAACGCCGACCTCTTCGCAAGCCTCGCGCATCGAGTCGATGAGCGTCTCGAGGATCTGAATCGGCAACCCCTCTTCGAGAAGAAACCCCGCGGAGAGCGCGACGGGACGCGCCCCCATCACGGCGAGATCGTTCACGGTCCCGCAGACGGCGAGCTTTCCGAGATTCCCCCCCGGGAAAACGATCGGCGAGACGACGAAGGAGTCGGTCGTGAAGGCGAGCCGCTGGGCGCCGATCGTGAGGCGCGCTGCATCCTCGAGGGGGGCGAGGGTGGGGTTGCCGATTCTCGGCAGGAAGAGCGCATGGACGAGCTCTTGCGTCAGCCTTCCCCCGCTGCCGTGCGAGAGGAGGATCTCATCCGGCCGGCCCCTCCGCTCGCTCATTGCATCTTCCCTTCCATCGTCATGAAACACCGGGTTTCAGAGGGGCCGCGCCGCCCAGACGGGCGTAGCGGAAATAGGCGGCGCAGGTGCCTTCCGTCGAGACCATGCAGGCGCCGACGGGCGTCTCCGGGGTACAGATCCCGCCGAAAAGGGGACAATCGGTCGGAAGAAGCGTTCCCCGCAGGACATCGCCGCATCTGCATCCTTCGGGCTCGGTGGCGTCTCGAAGGATGCGGGCCGCCTCTTGCTCCTCGATCAAGGACTCCGCGTCGTGTGACGAGAAGCGCGGCCTGAGGCGAAGGCCGCTCGCGGGGATCGTCCCCAGGCCGCGCCACTGCGCATCGACGACGTCGAATACTTCCTCCATGCACGCCCGAGCCGCCAGATTCCCCTGCTTCAGGACGTAGCGGCCGTAGCGGTTGCGGATCTCGCGAACTGCATCGCGGCTCATCTCGACCAGATCGAGCACGCCAGAAAGCAGATCGACCGGGTCGAAGCCGCAGATCACCCCCGGGATGCCGTACTGCTCCGCGACGAAGCGATAGGCGTCGGATCCAATGATCACGCTGACGTGTCCCGGCAGGATGAGCCCGTCGATCTCGAGATCCGGATGCGAGAGGAGCGCGTGAAGGGCGGGCGGAACGAGCTTGTGCCCGACCAGGACGCGGAAGTTCCGGATCCCCTCCTTGGCGGCGCGATCGATCGCGAGGGCGACCGTCGGGGCGGTCGTTTCGAAGCCCACCCCCAGGAACACGATCGTGACCGCTGAATTGCGCCGGGCGAGATCGAGCGCGTCCATCGGAGAGTAGACCACGTGCACGACCCGCCCGTGCGCGCGCTCCCGCTCGAGGCTCGATCGCGATCCGGGAACCCGCACCATGTCGCCGAAGGTGGCGATCGCCACTCCGGGTTCGTCCTGAAGCCGCAACGCGAGATCGACGTAACCGGTCGGCGTCACGCAGACGGGGCAGCCGGGACCCGAGATCAGCCGGACGTTGGGGGGCAGTAGATCCCGGATGCCGTGGCGGAAGAACGAGGTCGTGTGGGTTCCGCACACCTCCATTAGATTGATGGCCCCGGTTCGGCGCGCCGACTCCTCGATTCGCGCGGCCAAGCGGCCGCAGAGGACGGGATCCGAGAAGCGGGCATCCTCGAATCCTGATGGGCCGGCCATCACGAGGTCGTTCCGCCCTCGGACTCTTCGAGAAGGCGGGAGAGCAGCCTGAGGTCCTCCTTTGCCTGCTCGGGTTGGAGCCGCTCGATCACGAACCCCGCATGGACGAGCACGTAATCGCCGATCGCGAGATCGGGCACGAACCCGAGATGAACCTCGCGGCGCACGCCGCCGAGCTCGACCACGCCGAGCTCAGCCTTGCGCTCGACCAGCTTCATCGGAACCGCTAGACACATCGTTCTACCTCGCTCGCGATGAGTGTATCATTCGTCCCGCCGCAACTCCCATGCGGCCGCGGCGAGTTGACCGTACGAGATTCCACCGTCGTTCGCCGGCACTTCGCGCGGCAGAATCGCTTCGAGCCCCGAGGCCGCGAGCCCGTCGACGACCATGCCGAGGAGAAGCTGGTTCTGGAAGACGCCTCCGCCCAAGGCGACGCGTCTCGTCCCCGCTTCTTCCGCGAGACGCTCCGCTCCCCGCACGACCACTTCCGCCATCGTCCGATGGAATCGGCGCGCGAGGACCGCCTCCGCCGCACCCAAGCGCATCTCGTCGAGGAGCGCCCGAAAGGCGTCATCGAGCGTAATGCGGAAGCGGGTCGGCCACGCGGGCCCATCCTCGGGCGTCCGTTCGGGCGGGTCCTGAAACTGGACGGGCCAAGGTTCGCAGGGCTCCGGGCCGTTCGCGCGGTTGGCCAGCATCTCGAGTTCCATCGGCGCCTGGCCCTCATAAAGGTTCCGCGCCCTACGAAGGAGGATCGCGCCTGCCGCGTCGAAGTACCTCCCCGCCCCGGTCGTCCACGGGCAGTTCAGGCGGCGCTCGATCATCCTTCCGATCAGGTCCGCGGATTGCCGCGAGACCTGTCCCAAGGGACCCATCAAGCGGAGGAACGGGTCGGTCCCCGGCTCGAGCCGCACGAGCAAAGCGTAGGCGACGCGCCAGGGCTCGCGGATCGCCGCCTCGCCGCCGGGCAGCACGATCGGGCTCAACGATCCCGCGCGTTCGAAGGAGCCGTCGCGAAAGATGAAGAACTCTCCGCCCCACAGCGTGCCGTCGTGCCCGTAGCCAGTGCCGTCGAACGCGATCCCGACCGCGGGTTCATCGCTGCCGTGCTCGCTCAAGACCGCGGCGATGTGCGCCTCGTGGTGCTGGATCCCGATCCTCTTGCGCGCGGGGAACTGGAGGGCGTATCGCGTAGAAAGGTAGTCGGGGTGGAGATCATGGACGATCGTCTGCGGATCGTGGTCGAAGAGCCTGCAGTAGTGGACGACCCCTTCCTCGAGAGACCGATAGGTCTCGAGGTTCTCGAGGTCGCCGATGTGATGGCTAAGCAGGGCTTCCCCCTCGCGGCCGAGGGCGAAGGTGTTCTTCAGCATCCCGCCCACGGCGAGGACCGGCTCGGGGAGGTTCGGGAAGAGGGGGATCGTGCGCGGCACGAAGCCCCGAGCGCGGCGCAATACTTGTAATCGGCCGCGGAAGAGCCGCGCGACGGAATCGTCGCAGCGAAGGTGGATCGGGCGATCGTGTAGCAGGAGGTAGTCGGCGATGTCAGACAGCCGCCGTCGCCCTTCCTCGTCGCGGAAGACGATCGGCTCATCGCTCCGGTTTCCGCTCGTCATGACGAGAACCGCGGGGCATTCTCCTTCTCCCCCGGCCGGATGGAAAAGAAGGTGGTGGAGCGGGGCGTAGGGAAGCATGAACCCGAGGTAGCCCTGCCGGGGCGCGATTCCTTCCGGAAGGACACACTCAGGGCGCCTGGCCAGCAGAACGATCGGCCGCTCGGGCGAGGCGAGCAGAGCCGATTCATCAGTCCCGAGGACGCAGTGCCGGCCGATTTCCCCGAGATCGGGCGCCATCAGCGCAAATGGCTTCTCCTCCCGGTACTTCCTCTCACGCAGCGTGTGGACCGCGACCTCGTTCAGCGCATCGCAAGCAAGGTGAAAGCCGCCGATCCCTTTGATTGCGAGGATGTGGCCGCTCGCGAGCAGACGCCGCGCCTCGACCAGAGGATCTCGAACCGGAAGCCGGATGCCGGCCGCATCCTCGAGCGAAAGCTTCGGACCGCACTCGGGGCATGCATTCGGCTGCGCGTGGAAGCGGCGATCCCCGGGGTCCTCGTACTCCCGCCGGCATGCGTCGCAGAGGACGAAACCCGACATTGTCGTCCTGGAGCGATCGTAGGGAACGTCCTTGACGATCGTGAGCCGCGGACCGCAGTGCGTGCAGTTCGTGAACGGGTACCGGTAACGCCGGTCGCGCTCGTCCAGGATCTCGCCGAGGCATGCCGGACAGGTCGCGGCGTCGGGCGAAACAGGGACCCGCCGCCTGCGCGCCTTCGGGCTCTCGCGGATCTCGAAGCCCTTGTGCCCCGCGGCGGGGAGCTTTGTTGCGCGAATCGAGGCGATCCGGGACAGGGGCGGTGCGGCGGCGCGAATCGCATCCTCTAGCCCGTCGAGGGAGCGGGGCTCCCCCTCGACCTCGAGGAGCACGCCGGAATCGTCGTTCAAGACGAACCCGTCGAGGTCGCGGGCGCGCGCAAGGTTGTACAAGAAGGGTCGAAACCCGACCCCCTGCACGATGCCCGTGATCCTGAGGACCAAGCGCCTTCGCATGGAACGATGCCCTCCGGTAGCACGAGGCCGGCGCCCTGCCCGATTAGCCGGCCGAGCGGGATTCCCCAGGCGTGCGCGCGAGCAGATCGCGGACGCGCGCGACCGCCACATCCAGGCCCTTCGCCCCTTCGCGAGACAACTCGGTCGAGGGCCTGAGGGCGCCGGGGACAAATCCTACCACGTCGATCGGGGGAAGGTTCAAACGAAGGGCGGCCGCTAGTTTGACGAGCCCGCCGAGAGAGCATTCGTGGAGGGAAAAGCTGGGATCGGGGTTCAGGAGCTCCACCGTGTTCAGCCGGAACACCACCACATCACCTGGGACCGGAGTCCTCGGGCTTTCGCCCTCGTACGCCGACCCCCCCCTCGCCCTGAGACCCCGATCCCCAACCGAATTCGGATCCGGCGGAACCTCCCGCATGCGGAGGGCGTCGATCACGATCACCCTCTCGTGAGCGGCGATCAGGTCGAGAAGGTCCACGCCGGCCGTCCCGCCGTCCTCTACCTGCGCCCAGTCCGGCACCCCTTCCGCGGCCAACCGCCGCGCGGCATGCACGCCGAATCCCTCGTCCCCGAGCAGTAGGTTTCCGACCCCGAGAACAAGCGTCCGGGCAGGGAGAGAACGATCACCTGAAGAGATGCCCGACAAACCGGCTCCCTTCGAGATTCCTATACGAACTCCACGTCCAGGAAATGCGTCGCGCAGGAGATGCACGGATCGTAGGCGCGCACCAACATCTCGAGCCTGTGCTGGATCTCCTGCGGCTCGCGCCCGGCCATTCCGTTGACCATCGCATGCATATCTCCCTCGATGTTCGCGAGGTTCTGGCCCGTCGGAATGATGCAGTTCGCGGATGTGATTCGACCGTCGGAATCGTAGGTGTAGTCGTGATAGAGGGTCCCCCGCGGCACTTCCGAAGCCCCGACCCCGCGCGAGTAGCGCACCGGCTCCTTCATCCTGTGGATGTATCCCTTGCGCGCGATCAGCTCGTCGCAAAGCCAGAGGGCGTCCTCGTAGCAGTGAAGGATCTCGATGAGCTGGGCCGTGTTGTTGTGGAAGGGGTTCGTAACAGGCGGGGTCAGTCCCAATTCCTTCGCGACGCTCTTCGCCCAGGGGCGGAGCTGCCCGTGGTTGACGTTGTAGCGCGCCAGCGCCCCGACCGCGAAACTCTCGGCTGCGGCCCTCGCGTGTTTGGCGGCGGAGTGCGCGGCGACGCGCTCGTGAATCCTCTCGAGGTAGGTTCGCGGGGGCGAAACGGTCCCGAGCGATGAGGCGATGTCACCCGTGTAGAAGGCATACTCCCCATCGGTCTTCAGAGCCATGTACTCGGTCTTCCTCTCGAGCTCGGGCATCGGGATCCCTTTGAAGAGCTCGACGGTGGCCTCGATGTCGGGCCGCGCCTTCAAGAGCATCTCCTTCACCTGCCGGAACTCCCCCGGAAGCGGCCAGCGCGTGAATCCCCCCGGGAGCATTCCGATTGGGTGGATCTTCCGGCCGACGAGGATCTCGCACATCTCGTTGCCGAGCTTCTTCAGTCGGAGGGCCCTCTTGACGACGTCCGGGTGGCTCCCGGCGAGCGGGATCACGCTTCCGACGTTGAAGAAATCCGGGGCGACGAGGAAGTAGAGATGAAGGATGTGGCTCTGGATCGTCTCGCCGTGGACCAGGAGCTTCCGAAGGAGAACCGTCTCCTCACCGACCACGATTCCCAGCGCATCTTCGGACGCCAGGATAGAGGCCGTGGTGTGGCCGAGCGCGCAGATTCCGCAGATTCTCGCCGTGATCGAGGCCGCCTCGTCCCACTTTCGGCCTTCGAGCATCACCTCGAAGAAGCGCGGCGATTCGACGATCTCGAGCCGCAGTTCCTCGATTTTGCCGTCCTTCACGTTGACGACCACGTTGCCGTGTCCTTCGACGCGGGTGATGTGGTGGACGTTGATCTCGTAGCCCTTCATGACCGCCTCCCGGCTATCGTCAAGCTTCGTTTGGGAAGGGGACGGGGCCGACTCGATTCACCCGTTTTCGTCCCCCTGCAGGCTTCCCGCCGCCGACCTCGATTCCCTTCAACTCAGTTCGCGAAGTAAGGACTCAGATCGACCGGCGTGAGCGTGTTGAAATGGGTCAGCCGGTCCTCGACCTCGCGTTTCGACAATCCCTTCGCCTTCATGATCTCGACCATCGATGCGATGTTCGGTTGGATCAGAAGACCTCGACAGCCGGCGCACGCCTCGCCGAAGGTCGGGCAGATCGCCCCGCAACCGGAGCGAATGACCGGCCCGATGCAGCAAACGCCCTTGTCGAAGAGGCAGACGTTGGCCTTCATCTTGCATTCGATGCACAGCGAGTGTTCCGAGGGGAGGGGAACCTGTCCGAGCAGAAGGGACTTCGTCACGCTGACGAACTCCTTGCGGTCGATCGGGCAGCCGTGCATCTCGTACTCGACCGCCACAACGTCGCGCACGCGGCGTGTCGCTTCCGTCGGGAAGTGATGCGCCCCTTCGCCGTAGACCTTGTGCCGCACGTACGGCAGGTCGTGGCGATTCTTCAGGGCGTTGATCCCGCCGAGACACGCGCAGGAGCCGATCGCGACGAGAACCTTCGCCTTCTCGCGGATCTGCGTGACCTCTTCGACCTCCTCGGGGGTCGTGATCGATCCCTCGATGAAGGCGACGTCGTAATCGTGGCGGCGAACGTCGATCGCCTCGCGGAAGTTGACGATCTCGATCGCGCCGAGCAGATCCAGGATCTCGTCCTCCAGGTTCAGAATCGTGAGCTGGCAGCCTTCGCAGCTCGTGAAACTGAAGACGCCCACCTTCGGTTTCATCAGAGCGCCTCCTTGACTTTCTTGACCTCGCTGTAGCAGAAGACAGGACCCTCCTGGCAAACGTAGATCCCGTTCATCTGGCAGTGACCGCACTTGCCGAGCCCGCACCGCATCCGCCGTTCGAGCGACATGAAGATGCGGCTCTCCATGACCCCCCGCTTCAGCAGCTCGAGGACCGCGAACTTGTACATGACCGGCGGCCCGACGATCACGGCGACGGTCTCCAGGGGATCGACCTCGATCGAATCGAACAACGTGGTGATGACCCCTACGTTCCCCTTCCAGCCGTCGTCCGCGACGTCGACCGTCTCGCGGAGCTCCATCCGGTCGTCCTTCGCCCACGCCTCGAGCTCTCTCTTGTAAAGGCGCTCGGCCGGCTTCTTGGTTCCGTACAGGGTGATCAAGCGCCGGTAGTTTGGGCGGTTCTCGAGACAGTAGAGGATCAGGGAGCGCAGCGGCGCCAGCCCCAGGCCGGCGCACACGAAGAGGACATCCTTGCCGTGGATCTTCTCGACCGGGAAGCCGTTGCCGTAGGGACCGCGGATCCCGACCGTGGCGCCTTCCTTGTACGCGTGCATCGCCCGGGTCAAGGATCCGGCCTCGCGGACGCACAGCTCGAAGGTGGCGCTCTTGTTCGGCGAGGATGAGACGCTGATGGGGGCTTCGCCGATTCCGGCGATGGAGACCTCGACGAACTGGCAGGGCTTGTGTCCCAGAGGCCGCCGGTCGAGGGCGATCTCGAAGACCTTCTCCCTCGCCGTCAGCTGCTCGACCCGGAGAATACGGCCGGGTTCGGGGACGAAGAGCGACTTGCGCGTGGCAGGAAGAGTCTCGAGCACGGGACTATCCTCCTAGTACCTGGTTGTACATGTCCGTCAGGCGAATCGAGGCGACGCACTGGGCCGAGCAGCGTCCGCAGCCGATGCAGGCGCTGCGGCCGTACTTCTCGTACTGGTAGACCTCTTTCTTGAAGAGGCGGTGGCGCTGCCGTGCCGACGCCTTGCTCCGGAAATTCTCGCCGCCGGCGACCTCCGCGAAAGTCTTGCTCTGGCAGCTATCCCAGAGCCGGCAGCGATGGCCGGTGTTCAGATCGAACTGCACCTCGTCGAGCACGTCGAAGCAGTAGCAGGTGGGGCAGACCATCGTACACGTCTCGCACGAGAGACACCGGCGCCCGATCGCCTCCCAGAGGAGGTCATCGTAGGCGTCCTTCATGGCGCTCGGTAGGCGGTTCACCGGAGCGGTGAGACGAGCCTTGAAGCTCGCACCCTGCATCTCGCGCGCCTTGCCCAGGGCCTCGCGGTCGGCCGGCGTGGCGGGGCGGAGGCAGGTGAGATCGCTGATCATCGCCTCGCCCGCGGCCGTCCGGGTGAAGATGAAATACCGATCGCCGAGATCGACGAAGAGAAGATCGTACCCCCACTCGACGCGAGACGTCCCCTTGTCGAAGCACAGGTTGTAAGGACTGCACGGCCCCTGGCACTCGAGGGCGATGATCCTCGTTTGCGCGCGCCGGGCGAGGTAGTTGGCGTCCTGCGGGCTATCGGAGAAGACCTCGTCGAGGATGTTGATCCCGTTCACGTCGCAGGGATGGACGCCGATCAGGACGATCGGAGTGCTCTCGACCACCTCGCGGCTCGCCGAGACGTCGTCCCGCTTGAACTGCATGAGCATCTCGCGGTGCGGGAACAGCGCCCGCCCGGGCGGCAGGATCGTGGTCGGGTATTCGAGGACCAGATCCTCTGGATCGCGGATCTCGTCAAAGACGTACTGGATGTCCTTGCGCCGCGGCCCGATCACGCGAGCGCGTTTCTGCAGCTCCAGAACCAGGAGCGGTACATCCAGCTTCGAGAGCACGAGGGTCTTCATCAAGATCCCCCCTTCAGGTCGTAAATTAGGGTGGCCCGCCGGAGCCCACTCCGGCGGGCCACCCTAAGCGTCCCCACCTCTTAAGAAGATGCCTCGCAGGGCAGCGCTTCCCTGCCAGCAAAAATAGTGGTTCCGGAAGCTCCCGCTTGGGGGACTGTGTCCGACCGTCTCACCAACCCGTCGCCACCACCCCGGCCCGACGGTCGGAGGCAGTCCCCCGAAGTCTCTACCCACCATGGCGCGGACCCCATCCACACCGCCCGGCACCACCACGGTCCGCAGCCCCACAACCCACCGGAAGCACCCGGAACCGCCCTATGAGGCACGCAAGTCCCATGCCAAAGTGAAGGCATTCACGAACAGATCATAATATATTGATATGTAACTAGTTATGTTGTCTTTTGAATGCGCCGAGATGACCGTGATTCGTGATCAACTGTAACGTTTCGCTGCAACTGTCTCGGGACGCGACAGGGCACGGCGCGCCGTTACCAGATCTCCTCGGGAACCTTGACCGGCAGGACCACGACATCGACCCCCTCGAAGATCAACCGCTTCTGAAGGGCGAAGGCGACCTCGTTGTGGAGCAAGCGCGAGGAGATCGTCTCTCGTTCGAATACGACCTGGCCGGCGACGAAGAGGGCGCCGGGTTCGCGTTTCGCCGTCTCGACCGACAACTTGAAGAGTTCCTCGACCACGTCGGTTCCGAACACGAAGTGGCTCTCAGCCTCGATCCCCTCCTTGCGAACGAGATCCTCGTAGCGCTCGAGATCATGGAGCCGTTCGGTCCGAAGCGATTCGAGGTGCTCCTCATTGCGCATCTGGTCCGAATCGACCTGGATCACGCTCAAGAAGACGACCTTGCGTATCCCCGAGCCAATGAGGTCCTGTGCCCTGCCGAGGGTATGAAGACCCAGCCCGTCGTATCGATTGACGAAGATGGCGACGACCCTCCCTCCCGATTCCGCCGCCTTCTTCCGCGGAAAGCAGTCCTCAACGAGGAGATTCAGCATGGTCAGGGCAAAGCCAACCCTTCGATAGTGGCGCCGCACGAGGAAGGCCATCCCGACCGCGCTGCCGGTGACGAGCACCGTCACCCATCCCCCCTGGAAGAATTTGAGCGACACCGTGACGAGCAGGATCATGAGCGAGATGGCCATCCCCGTGCCGTTCAGGAACAGCCGGTACTGCCAACCCTTCTCCTGCGTCCTGACCTGCCACCAGTGCCGAACCATTCCGAGCTGGGACAGGGTAAAGGTCACGAAGACGTTGATGCTGTACATGACGACGAGGTGCTTCACTCCGGCCCGCGCGTACAGGAGCGCCGCACCGGCCGCGACCCCCATCACGAGGATGCCGTTGCGCGTCACGAGCCGGCTGCTCAGGTTCGCGAAGCGGTTCGGCACCCAGCGATCGACGGCCATCGAGGAGAGAACCCGCGGGCCATCGACGAATCCTGTCTGCGCGGCCACAAAGAGAAGCGTTCCTTCGGCGAGAAGCGCCAGGAAGACGAAGATCGATCCGTAGGGGACGGCTCCTCCGTTCCATCCGTCCGCGAAGGTGTGCAGGAGCGTCGCGTTCAGTGTCCTGCCCGGCTGGTGCGTGATCCCGAACAGCCTGTAGGCGATGAGAATCCCTCCCGCGGTGATCGCGAGCGAGAGGGCGAGGTAGAGCATCGTCCTCTTGCCGGTACGGACGCGCGGCTCGCGCAGTACGGGCAAGCCGTTCGATACGGCCTCGATTCCGGTGAACGTGCCGGCCCCCATGCTGAACGCCTTCAGGAAGATGAAGAGGGTCGCCCAGAAGCCCACCGAATCGATGCTCTCCCTCGTCCCCGAGATCGAGCCACCAAAGACGCGCGGGAGATCGCTCGCGTGCGAGGCCAGGGAGCCGAAGATCAGCACCGCGTGCGTCGCGACGAAAAGGAGAAAGATCGGAAGCAGGATCCGCACCGACTCCTTGAGGCCCCTCAGGTTCAGCATGACCAGGAGAAGTATCGCGATCAGGCAGAGGAGCAGCTTGTAGGGAGAGTTGGCGTTGGACGTGAACGACAGGAGGGCATCGACGCCGCTCGCGATCGAGACCGCAATCGTGAGGACATAGTCCACCACGAGCGCGCACCCGCTGATCACCCCTGCCGTCGGGGAGAGGAGCTTTGTGGCAACGATGTAGCCTCCCCCGCCCCCGGGGAAGAGCTGGATGATCTGGGTGTAGCTGGCCGCGATCACGGCGACCGTGGCCGCGGTCGCGAGGGCCAGGAACAGGGCAAGGTGGTCGTGGCCCTGGAGAGCCAAGAAGGCTTCCTCGGGGCCGTAGCACGAGGACGAAAGGCCGTCCGCGCCGAGACCGACCCAGGCGAAGAATGCGATCAGAGAGAGACGATGGAAGATCCCGCTTTCGGTAGGACTCTTCTCTCGCCCCAGAAGAACGCGCTCCACGCCGCGCAGCGCGGAGACGATCGACGCCGTGAGACTTCTCATTGATCGGTGCGAGGCGGATCGGCGGCCGACAAGGTCCGCGCCTCGCGAGCCGCCATGCTAGGCCCCGGCGGAGATGGCGGCAAGCACGAGGTTCCCAACTCAGCGCAGCCGCTGGAGTTTCACCGGGTCCGTCCCCGCACTGCCGTCCACTCGAGCGAAGTAGATCCCCGGGGCGGCCTCGCGGCCGACCTCGTCCCGGCCGTCCCAAACAGCTTCCGACGCGCCGGAGGGAAGGACCAGAGAGCGAATTCGTCGCCCCTGTAGATCGACGATCCCGATTCGTGCAACGCCGTCGGACTCGCGATCGAGGAGCAAGCGGACTTCCCCAGAGGCGGGATTCGGGATCGCCCGCAGCATCCCTCTCACGGCGTCGGAAGCTTCGGCGACATCCGCGGGCCGCAGATTCAGGGTCTGTGCCCTCCTCGAGAAGTGCGTCACGCCGGCTGAGGGTCTTACGAGAAGCTCGCCCAGAGTTCCGGTCGGGTTTGCGACATAGGCGTCCCAGATCAGACGGTCCGCCACGGGCGTTGCATCGACGTCCGGGAGTCCCGAGGGCGGTCCGGGAGCATCGACCGGCAGGGACGGAAGCGTGAAGCCGCCCTTCGACGCGGGGACCGCGATCCGCCAGACGAGCGTCGTGTCGACCGACGGGTCGGGCGACGTGATCGGCCCCGTGGTGATCGAGTTCAGGACCCATGTCGGGTTCGGCTCGACGCCGGGCGTGGCGACGTTGTTCCACGCGAAGCGGGCCCCTAGCTGCGTGAGCTGCGGGGGATCGTAGAAGTCGCGCATCACCCGCGTCGTCGGCATCGTGAAGGGGGTCCGATCGACCCGTCCGGACATGAACTCGTTGTACGCGGACGTGTCCGCATAGAAACCGGCCACGAGATTCGCGACATCCGAGATGTCCTGCCCCGCGACAGGGTTCCAGGACGCCAGCGTGAAGGTGCCCAATGAATCGACCAGGGCGTAATCGGTATCGTATCCGATGATCCGCTCGTATCCATCCCAACCCGGAATGCTCCCCAGACTCACCGCAAGCACCTGCGTCCCCAGCGGCGCTTCCTCGAAGGTGACCGTGAGCTGCGTGCTCAGGTTGATGTCCGCAGCGATGTTCTGGCTCAAACCAGATCCGATCGGCCGGTCACGCTCGACACCGATCTCGCGCACCGTCGCGTATTTCAGCAGATCCACACCCGGCGGAGCGGATAGGAGGGCCGAAATCGGTATCCGCGCGGCGATCGCGTAGATCGTCTGGGTCGTCTGCGCCCGGAGATCGAGGTGATAGATCGGCTTCGAGATGACCGTGAGCAGCTCGATCTGGGTGGGGATCGCCATGTTCCCCGGAACATAGACATTCCCCACGACCGGAAGGCTCAGGGAGTCGACCGGCGCGTCGAACTGGACGCTTCCCGCGCCGATGATCTCGTCCAGCGTCATGGCCGGCAGGACGAGCGCGGCGTCGAGGTTCCCATCTCCCGGGGACATCGCGATTCCGGTCACGTCTCCCTGGACACGGGCCTTTGGCCCGTAGATCGTCGTATCCGCAACGGAGGGAGAGAGCGGAATCGTCACCGCGGTTTCGACGGCTTCGATCACGGTGAAGTAGGCCTTGCCGGCGGCGCCAGCCGTCACCGTCTGGGACCCGGCCATGGCCGGGCTCTGGAAGTTGATCGTGCCTGCCGGCCCGGTCAATCCGGTATTCCCGACGAAGGGACTTCCCTTGGAGGGACCGATCATCACGAAGGCTCCCGGAATCGGCGAGCCATCTCTG
Organism: uncultured bacterium; assembly: GCA_964575675.1. Lineage (GTDB taxonomy): Bacteria > Eisenbacteria > RBG-16-71-46 > CAIMUX01 > VGJL01 > CAZNRY01. The sequence continues at coordinate 269 of CAZNRY010000030.1, read as the reverse complement.
GCATCCACCACCGTGACGTCGAGCGTTCCGCAAAAACCGGACGGCGCGAAGACAGCGGAAAGCAAGCTCACGACAAGCGCGGCGAGAGGCGCGGAGGCGCGGGTCATCGTCATCTGAGTCCCCCCTGTTGTGGGGCGGAGGTCCCGATGGACTGCCGCCCGAGCTGGTTACGCGGCTGGCCCAATGATAGTCGAGCGGACGTCCCGAATCCAGGCCCGGGCGATCAGGATGGGCGGCGCGCGATCAGGTTCGCAAACGATCGGTAGGCG